>CABURR010000001.1 GCA_902493985.1 uncultured Collinsella sp.
TAGGCCTTCGCGGCCTCCTCCAGCTCCGCGGTCGTGATCCAGCCGTTCTCCCAGGCGATCTCCTCGGGGACCGAGACCGGCAGGTCCTGGGAGTGCTCCACGGCGCGGACGAACTCCGCGGCCTCGTGCAGGCTCTCCATGGTGCCGGTGTCCAGCCACGCGTAGCCGCGGCCCAGGGTCACCACGGACAGCGTCCCCTCCTCCAGGTACATCCGGTTGAGGTCGGTGATCTCCAGCTCGCCGCGGGCGGAGGGCTCCACCCCGTGCGCCTTGGCGGCGACGTCGCCCGGGTAGAAGTACAGGCCGGTGACGGCGTAGGAGCTCTTGGGGCGCTCGGGCTTCTCCTCGATGGAGACGGCCCTGCCCTCGCCGTCGAACTCCACGACGCCGAAGCGCTCGGGGTCGTCCACGTGGTAGCCGAAGACCGTGGCGCGGCCCGACTCGGCGTTCTGGACGGCGCGCGTCAGGTGGCGCGACAGGCCGTTGCCGTAGAAGATGTTGTCGCCGAGCACGAGCGCGCACGGCTCGCCGGCGATGAAGTCCTCGCCGATGGTGAAGGCCTGCGCCAGGCCGTCGGGGCTCGGCTGCTCGGCGTAGGAGAGGTTCACGCCGTAGCGCGAGCCGTCCCCGAGCAGGCGCTCGAAGTTGGGGAGGTCGGTCGGCGTGGAGATGACCAGGATGTCCCGGATGCCCGTCAGCATGAGGGTGCTAAGCGGGTAGTAGATCATGGGCTTGTCGTAGACCGGCAGCAGCTGCTTGGAGGTCACGAGCGTGAGCGGGTACAGGCGCGTGCCGGACCCGCCGGCGAGGATAATGCCTTTCATTAGCTATAACCTTTCATTTCTTGCTGCCCTGCGGCCAGCGCGATTTCCGAGAAGGCGGGCGCAGCAGTCGACTCCGAAAGCAACGAACTCGCCAAGACTTCCCTCTCGTAGAAGTTGCAACGAAACCATCTTGGCGAGCCGGCCTCCTTCACCAATCTCACTTGTATGCATGAGTTCGTCTGCATGCGTTTCGAGAAAGAAGCCGACAGCGCGGTTGCGGGCAAACTGTTGGGATGGCGTCAAGTTATGCGAGTGATAAACCTCTGCACGCGGCTCGTAAGCCACCTTCAACCCTGAAGCGATAAACCTTGCCGCCATGAGCATGTCCTCGTTAGTGTTAACGTGCTCAAATCCGCCGCATTCGAGATATGCAGTTCGTCGATAGGCAGAACAGGCATCAGATGCAAAGAACGTCTTAATACCGAGTTTCTCGAGATCATATTTGGAACGAACGGATGGCCAGTCGGGATAGTTAAAACCACGCACCAGCTGTTCAAAACGTCGGGCATCCGCCTTAGGCAGCTGCCTGCCGCTTACGAGAGCAATATCGGAATCATCAATCATGGGAGCAACAAGCCGCTCCAGGTAATCATCAGAAACGGGCACAGCATCTTGGGTAAGGAAGCATACAAAGTCACCCCTGGACTCCCTTAGCGCCATGTCTCTTGTGGTGCCGTGGTTGAAATCCTGGCGATCAATCTTCAGCAGGCGGACTCTTTTGTGCTGCCGGACCAGCTCTATAGTTTTATCTTCCGAAGCGGAATCAACGATCAGGATATCAACCGGCTGAATAGACTGATGTTCGAGGGCAATTAAAAGCCTATCGATTTCATGCTCAGCATTAAGAGTCGGAATGATGACGGAGATGTCCATCTATCGCCCCGTCCTCTCTTTACCGAACATAGCGCCGAAAGTGCCGGTAAAGCACTTCCAGTCCATACGGAAGCAGCGATTCCGAACGTAGCGAAGCTCAATCTTTTGACGCAAACCACTCTCAAACGTCGCCTCGTTACGATCGGTCGCTTGCCAAAGTCCAGTAATTCCAGGCTGGACAGAGAGCAACTCGACTTTTTCTTCATCCGTAAAATGCTGCTCAAGCTCATCCCGTGTTATGGGGCGAGGCCCAATAACAGACAAGTCTCCGTTCAAGACATTGATAAACTGAGGCATCTCGTCGATAGAGCATTTACGAATGAACTGACCAATCTTGGTAATACGAGGGTCATCATCAACTTTACGTTCGACTTCCCACTGATGTAGCTGCTCAGGGCTCAAATACTTCTGCACATCACCCGCATCGGCGACCATGCTACGAAGCTTGAAGATCTTAATGGTCTTTCCACCCTTGCCGACGCGCTCTTGCGTATACATAGGACTGCCAGGTGATTCAAGGCTAATGAGCGCGCACACGATGGCGATGGGGATAAGCAGCAGTACGCTCATCAAAAGACTGAATACAAGGTCAAACAGCCTCTTAATAAAGCGGTAGCCAAGCGTACCGCTCGGCTTAATCTGATCGAAAGCCAGTGCATCCCCCATTGATGCACAGCTCTCTGTCATTTCCTTAGCAGTCACAGTCAAACGTACGTCCCTGTTCCCCAGGGATCCCCCAATCGGTAAATTCAAAAATGCGAACGAATAGCTGGTGCAACGTCTCCCTTACGTTTTGATAGGAACGTCGAGCGGAAGCACTTCCCTGAAGCTGGAATCGCCTTCGCCTACGTCCACTAGGCACCAGCGCTTGCGACGGTCGATCTTGTGCACGCGGGCCTCTTGCCCCACCAAGGGACCCTGCTCTATGTGCAACACGCCGTCTTCTATGCGCGCGACGCTGTTGCGCACCACGCCGTCATCGTCCAGAACGCTGCGATACCAATCCTGCGCATCGTCCGGCATGGGCATGTACGCCCGCTCCCTACTGCCGGAGATGCGACAGCCAAAGCTCAACTGGGCCAGGGCCCTATCGAGCGCGGCGGCATCGTGCGTGGCGACGAAGAAGTATTCCTTGTACATGGGTTTGGTTTGGAGCGACCAGGCGCCGTCCTGCTTAAACCAGAACTCCTTTTGCATCACAAAAGCGTCCTGCATCAACTCGTGCGGGATAATTCGACGGACCTTTTCACAGGTCTCGCGCTCTTTTCCATTGGGGGTGTGAACCAGATACCAGCGGACGCGGCCGTGCTGGCTGTTGGTGGTGGCGCCGTTAAAAGCGCCCGGCAGCTGCTCTTGGCGCCGTGCCGTCTGTTCCATGTTCTCGCCCCCTCTTTTGGCTTTGCGATGTGCGCAAATGCAAGGGCGTTTAGAACAGGCTTCTCGCTCGCAGCTAGGCGCAGTCGCAAAAGTACAGGTTTTTGTATCTTTCGACAGACGACATTATACGAGCAATTAATCAGCGTTTGCCCAGATTACGCAAAATGTACTGCTAGTAGGTACATCTACATACCCCTCTACAAAAACCTGTACCTTTTTGTGCAACAAAAAAAGCCGCTCAACCAGCGGCTTGTCTTATTTTGGTAAGAAAAAAGGCGACCGCCCTTTGTGGACGGTCGCCTTTGTTAATTGTTGTGCAGCTTGCCTTAGGCGCGAGTCTTGATCTCCTCGGTCACCTTGGCAACAAACTCGTCAACGCTCATCTGAACGGTCTCGTTGGAGCGATCGCGGACGGAGATGTTGCCGGCCTCGACCTCCTTCTCGCCCAGGATGAGCATGTAGGGCACGCGGTCGATGCTGCGGGCCTCGCGAATCTTATAGCCAATCTTCTCGTCGCGGTCGTCGCAGACCACGCGAATGCCGGCCTCCTCCAGCTTGGCGCACACCTCGTGGGCGTAGTCGCGGCTCTTCTCGGAAACGGGAAGTGCCTTGACCTGCACGGGAGCCAGCCAAGTGGGGAACTTACCCGCAAAGTGCTCAATCAGAATACCGATGAAGCGCTCGATGGAGCCGAAGCACACGCGATGCAGCATGATGGGGCGCTTCTTGGTTCCGTCGGCGTCCACGTACTCCAAATCAAAGTTGAGCGGCATCTGGAAGTCGAGCTGGACGGTACCGCACTGCCAGGTACGGCCGAGCGAGTCCTCCAGGTGGAAGTCGATCTTGGGGCCGTAGAAGGCGCCGTCGCCCTCGTTGACCTCGTAGTCCATGTGCAGCTGCTCCAGAGCGGTGCGCAGGCCCTCCTCGGCGCGCGCCCAGTCCTCATCCGAACCCATGGAGTCCTCGGGGCGGGTGGAAAGCTCAACGTGATACTTAAAGCCAAACTTCTGGTACACGGAGTCGATGAGATTGACCACGCCCACGATCTCGTCGGTCAGCTGGTCGGGACGCACAAACAGGTGGGCGTCGTCCTGGTTAAAGCAACGCACGCGGAACAGGCCGTGCAGAGCGCCGCGTAGCTCGTGGCGGTGGACCAAACCAATCTCGCCAGCGCGGATGGGCAGCTCGCGGTAGGAGTGCGGCTTGGAGGCGTACACCAGCACGCCGCCCGGGCAGTTCATGGGCTTAATGCAGTACTCTTCGTCGTCGATGACGGTGGAGTACATGTTGTCCTTGTAGTGGTCCCAGTGGCCCGAGGTCTTCCACAGTTGCTTGTTCATGATGAGCGGCGTGGAGATCTCCACGTAGCCGGCCTTGTGGTGGATCTCGCGCCAGTAGTCCAGCAGCGTGTTCTTAAGGATCATGCCGTTGGGCAGGAAGAACGGGAAGCCGGGGGCCTCGTCGCGCATCATAAAGAGGTCCATCTCGCGGCCGATCTTGCGGTGGTCGCGCTTCTTGGCCTCCTCCAGCATGTGCATGTGCTCGTCGAGCTCTTCCTTGGTGGCAAAGGCGACGCCGTTGATGCGGGTGAGCATCTTGTTGTCCTTGTCGCCCTTCCAGTAGGCGCCCGAGACGCCGGTGAGCTTAAAGGCCTTGAGGGCCTTGGTGTAGCAGATGTGGGGGCCGACGCACATGTCGATGTAGTCGCCCTGCTGGTAGAAGGTGATGCGGGCGTCATCGTCCAGGTCGCCGATGTGCTCGACCTTGTACTTCTCGCCGCGCTCCTCCATAAGGGCGATGGCCTCGGCGCGGGGCTTCTCGTACACGGAGAACTTGAGGTTCTCCTTGACGATCTTCTTCATCTCGGCCTCGATCGCGGGGAAATCGTCCTCGCTGATCTTGACACCCTCGGGCAGGTCGACGTCGTAGTAGAAGCCGTTGTCGGTCGCGGGGCCGTAGGCAAAGTCGGCCTGGGGGTACAGGCGCTTGATGGCCTGCGCCATGATGTGCGCGGCAGAGTGGCGGATGACGTGCGTGACCTCGTCCTGCGGGAGCTCGGCCACCGAACCGTCATTGTAGAGTGCCTTCATGGGTATGTTTTCTCCTCTCGGATGCCTGATGCAAGTGCGTGCGATGCGCTCGGCGTTTTTGACTTGCATCATTATAGGCAGGTTGCCTTGGTATACAAGCGCCCGCCGCACCTTAATGGCACGGCGGGCGATTTTCTACGCATGCTTCATCGTGTGGGGCGGGTTGCGCGCGTGGTTTGCGGCGTGCCCGTGGCTTGCGGCCGGCCCTGCGATGGATGCGTTACTGGATGCGAGTTCGGCAGTAGGGGCAGACCTTCCAGTGCGCATCGAGCGGGCGATGGCAGCTGGGGCAGACGTTGCGAACCTGGGTATCGCACACCGGGCAGACGACGAAGTCCTTCTCGATGGGCGCGCCGCACTGCGGGCAGGTGCCGTACTGGGCAAGCTGGCGCTCGCGCAGGGCCATGTCCAGCTCCTGCTCCTCGCGGTCGGATGCGTAGGAGTGCGGGCGCAGAACCAGGTAGGCGATGAGGCCCACAAACGGGATGAGTGCGATGATGCCCCATGCCACGTAGGCGCTGGCGCCGCGGCGGCGAGCGTCGATAAACACATAGACGACCGACAGCACATACAGGGCGATGATGAAGCCGACGAAGGCATAGATGACGCCCATAAGCTGCGGCGACATGAGCTCGGAGATGTACTTGGACATTACGGATACCTTTCGGGATATTAACAGTCCGGTCAAGTTTACCACGGGGTTTGTTTATATGGGACCACGGCTGGGTACGGGGCTGGCGCGGACACAAACATCTCAATCTGTAACAGGTGGGAGCGGAATCCGGTCCTACCTGTTACAGAACGAGACAAACGGAGGGGCCGCCTGGCAAACGTCTCGATCTGTAACAACTGGGACCAAATTTCCCCTCTTACTGTTACAGATCGAGACAAACCTCTGACACCAGGGGCGGCAGACGAGGTCGCCGATGGTCCTGTGTCTCCCCTCGTCTGCCGTTGGCGGGTGTTGCGGGGCTGTTCGCCGCATTGCCGCCGCACTGGGGGCGTACAGACCGTAGGATGGTTTTATTGACGGCCTGTCAACTTGTCTGGGAGGCACTGTGGCAGAAACGTTTGATATCGCGATTGTGGGCGCGGGCATTACCGGCTGCGCCATCGCGCGGCAGCTCGCGAGGTTTGACCTTTCCATTTGCGTGGTCGAGGCGGCTAACGATATTGCGCTGGGCGCGTCGAAGGCTAACGGCGGCCTGGTGCATGCCGGCTACGATCCGACACCGGGCACGGTTAAGGCGCAGGTCAACGCCCGTGGCTGCGAGTTGTACGGTACGTGGGCGCAGGAGCTGGACTTTCTGTTCTGCCGCACCGGGTCGATGGTGTTGGGCTTCAACGACGAGGACCGTGCGCAACTGGAGCAGCTGCGTAGCAATGGCCTTGCCAACGGCGTGCCCGAGCTGTCGATCGTCGGACCCGACCGCATCCATGAACTTGAGCCGCGCGCCAGTGCCGATGCGACGTGCGCGTTGTGGTGCCCCCCGACTGGGTTTGTCGACCCGTTTGAGGTTGCCATCGCCGCGCTGGAAAACGCCGTCGCCAACGGGGCGACGTTTATGCGGTCCGCTACGGTGGAAGCGATTGAAGTCGCGAGCTCGGGCGACGACGCGCGCTTTACGCTGGCGACCCCCGCTGGCAACGTGCGCTGCCGCTACCTGATCAACGCCGCGGGCAACGGCGTCGCGGACATCTCGCACATGGCCGGCGCTGAGGAGTTCCAGATGGTCTGGCGTCAGGGCAACATCGTGGTGCTGGACAAAGAGCCGCGCACGCTCATGCCGCTCTACCCCGTGCCGACGCCGGTGTCGAAGGGCGTTATCGTCACGGGTACCGTACACGGCAACACCGTGATCACCGCGACCGCCGCCGTGCGCGAGCCGGGCGACACGCAGACTTATGCGAGCGATGTGAACGCGCTGCTGACGGGAGCGCGCAAGCTGGTTCCCGATCTGGACACGCGCCGCGTAGTGCGCGCGTTTGCCGGCGGGCGTCCGGTCATTCAGGGGACGAACGACTTTTTTATTGGGCAGTCGGCCGTGGTGCCGGGGCTGTTTCAGGCGGCGGGCATACAATCGCCAGGCGTGGCGAGCGCGCCGGCCATTGCCGAGCGCATGGAACACGTGATGCGCGAGGCGGGCGTTGCTTTGCGCGAGCGGGACGATTGGGACCCGATACGCCGCGCGCCGGACGATTTTGACCGCGCGCCGCTTGCACGCAAGCAAGAGCTCATTGAGTCCGACCCCGCGTGGGGGCAGATTGTCTGCCGCTGCGAGACGGTGCCCGAGGCCGAGATCGTGGCCGCGATCCGACGCCGCCCGGGTGCGGTTTCGGTCGAAGGCGTCAAGCGCCGCTGTCGTGCCGGAATGGGTCGGTGCCAGAGCGGCTTTTGCCAGAGCCGCGTGGTAGCGATCCTGGCGCGCGAGCTGGGCTGCGACCCCAGCGAGGTGCTATTGGAGGATACCGGATCTTGGCTGGTAGAGGGACCGCTGAAGGGGGTGCGCTAGGATGGCGACGCTTGATATGCGCGACGGACGCGCGGAGGCCGGAGCTGTAGCGTCGGTGTCGACGCAGGCGTTCGACGTGGTCGTTATCGGCGGCGGACCTGCTGGCATGGCGGCCGCGCTTGCCGCGCATAAGGCCGGCGCGCACGTGGCCATCGTGGAGCGCGAGCAGCATCTGGGCGGAATCCTCCGCCAGTGCATCCACCCCGGTTTTGGCCTTTCGCACTTTAAGCAGGAACTCACCGGTCCCGAGTACGCCCAACGCTTTATCGACCAGGTGCGCGCGACCGACATTGCGCTGTTCCTGGGCAGCATGGTGATTGGGATCGATTCGAGCGAGGGCGCGGAAGCCGCCGCGGTCCATACCGTCACGCTCATGAGCCCCGCCGGCATGCTGCAGCTCACCGGACGCGCGGTCGTCCTTGCCATGGGCTGCCGTGAGCGCACCCGCAGCGAGATCAAGATACCCGGCAGCCGACCCGCCGGCGTGTTTACGGCGGGCCTAGCGCAGCGATACATCAATATCGAAAACCTTAAGCCCGGCTCGCGCGCTGTCATTTTGGGCTCGGGCGACATCGGGCTTATCATGGCACGCCGCTGCACGCTCGAGGGAATTTCCGTCGAGGGCGTATACGAGCTCATGCCGTACGCCAACGGCCTGCGCCGCAATGTGAAGAATTGCTTGGACGATTTTGGCATTCCGCTGCATCTGTCCACCACGGTCACGCGCGTGATTGGGCACGACCGCGTGGAAGCCGTCGAGGTGAGCCAAGTCGACGAGCGCCTGGCGCCCATTCCGGGGACCGAGCGCATTGTTCCGTGCGACACGCTACTGCTTTCGGTGGGCTTGATTCCCGAGAATGAGCTTTCGGTTGCCGCGGGCGTAGAGCTTGACCCACGCACGCGCGGCGCCGTGGTGGACCAGAGCCTGCAGGCAAGCGTGCCGGGCATCTTTGCCTGCGGCAACGTGCTGCACGTACACGACCTGGCCGACAACGTAACAACCGAGTCCGAGAGGGCTGGCGCAGCTGCGGCGGCGTACGCGCTGGGGACCGGCGCGGGCGCCGTTCCGGACTGCGAGCTCACCGTCTCCCCTGCCGGCATTGCGGGATACGCGCTGCCGGGACGCATTACGGCCGTGGCGCTCACCAAGCTCAACTTCCGCGTACGCCGGCCAGTCGATGCCGCCTGCGTGCGTATTCTGGCAGGCGACGAGGAACTGTTCGCAGGCAAGGTCCGTGCATTTAAGCCGAGCGTCATGGAAAGCTTCCCGCTGCCGGCGAAGGTGATTCAGCGCGCACTCGACCTAGGTGCTAGAGAGATTATTCTGTCTGTCGATCCCATTGAGGAGGCATAGCTCATGAGCACGAATGCGACCGAGACGATGCAGTTCAACTGCACCACCTGCCCATCCGAATGCCTCCTGACCGTAGAGGTAGAGCGTGACGCAGACGGCGCCGTGGTAGAAGTGCGCTCCGTAACCGGCAACAACTGCCCACGCGGCGATAAGTTCGCGCATCAGGAGCTCACCTGCCCCATGCGCGTACTCACGACGACCGTGGCCGTCTCCGGCGGCGGCGAAGCCCTGCTCCCCGTGCGCACATCCGAAGCCATCCCGCCAGAACTCCACACCCAAGCCATGAACTTCATCCGAGGCCTAGTCGTCAACGCCCCCATCCGCATGGGCGACGTCGTGCTAGAGAACCTCCTAGACACCAACATCAACCTAATCGCCAGCATGGACATCAACCGAGCCTAAGTAGCTAATTAGGGACGGGGCTCTTTTAGCTACCCCGCCATCCACCCCGCCCTCCTCAGCAGTTGCGGTGAAATACGGACTGTTTTATGGCTTCAGGCCGCTAAACAGTCCGTATTTCACCGCAACTTATGAGGGTGCGCATGGGATGCAAAGGAGTGTCCCAAGGTGCCGGCATAAAAGGAACGTCCCTATGTGCCGGGCTTGGGATACCATGGTGGCAGCCTAGCGAAAGGATGTTTCATGGCACATGTTGATGACCAGCGTGTGGCGCGCGTGCTCGATGCGCTCGAGGCTCAGCACCCCGGTGCGCAGTTGCTCATAAATGACCCGTGGTCGATCTACTATCTGACCGGCTTTTATGCCGATATGTTCGAGCGTTTTTGCGGCGTTCTGCTCGCACGCGATACCGAGCCCGTGATCTTGGTCAATGCGCTACACCAACTGCCGGAGTATGACAATGCCCGCGTCGCCTATCACACCGACAACGACGTCGTGGCCGACGCCATCGTTCGTGAGGTCGATCCGAACAAACCACTCGGCATCGACACCGTCATGCGTTCCGGCTTTTTGATGCCCCTCATGGAGCGTCACGCCGCGAGCAAGTTCTTCCTAGGCGACTTTGCCGTCACCGCCGCACGCACCTACAAAGACGCTACCGAGCAGGAGCTTATGCGAGCGTCCTCTGCCGCCAACGACGCCGTGATGGCCGACGCCATCAAGCTCGTTCACGAGGGCGTGACGGAGCGCGAAATTGCCGACCAGATGCTCGGACTGTATCGCAAGCACGGCTGCGAGGGCTTTAGCTTTCCGCCCATCGTGAGCTTTGGCGCCAACGCCGGCGACCCGCACCACGAGCCCGACGATACGGTACTCAAGCGCGGCGACGTGGTGCTGTTCGACATTGGCGGACGCCATCGCAACTACTGCTCGGACATGACGCGCACGTTCTTTTGGGGCGAGCCGGACGAGGAGACGACGCGCATCTACGACATCGTGCGCCGTGCCAACGAGGCCGCCGAGGCGCTCATCGCACCGGGCGTGCGCATGTGTGACCTGGACCGCGCCGCACGCGACGTGATTGAGGATGCGGGCTATGGGCAGTACTTTACGCATCGCCTGGGACACTCGATCGGCTTGCAGGACCACGAGCCGGGCGACGTTTCACTCGTCAACGAGCAGGTCGTGGAGCCGGGCATGACGTTCTCCATCGAGCCGGGCATCTACCTCCCCGGCCGCACCGGCGTCCGCATCGAGGACTTGGCTCTGGTGACCGAGAAGGGCGTCGAGATTCTCAACGCCTACCCTCACGATCTGGTCCGCCTAGTCTAGCCAATGCGGCAAAGGGGCAGCCCCTTTGCCGCATCCCACCAATACCGCGCCACAAAAACGGCCTATCTACTACGTTTAACCCGCATGGGTCGACCATAACCGAGTTTTCGCAAAATACGCAAGCCGTCTACCTGCGGTTTTAATTTCGCGATGTTCCGTATGGTTGGAGGTAACCGGTCAAACGTAGTAGATAGGCCCATTTCGTGGCAAGCGAGTCAACTCAGGGCACAGGGTAGCAAAAAAAGCCCCATCCCAAATTGACTGCTTTTGAGTTGCGGTGATATACGGACTGTCTGAGGCTTCTGGCTTGTAAAACAGTCCGCATTTCACCGCAACTAATGAGGGGACGGGATTAGCGCAGCAGGCCGGCTACTTCGCCGGCTAGGGTGATAGTGCCGGCTGCTACGAAGGACTCGCCCGCGGCATCAAAGGCAGCGAGGGCCTCGGACACGCTCGGGTATACGCCCACGAGCTTATCGGCATCAACGAGGGCAGCGAGCTCCTCAGCCGGCAGGGCGCGGTCGGAATCGGTCTGGGTCACGACTACGCGCGGAAAGGCGGGAATCAGGACGTCGACGATGCCCGCCACGTCCTTGTCTGCCAGCGCGGCGCATAGCAGCGTGGGGCGATTCTCCACGCACGGATCGATCTCATCCAGCGCGCCTACAAAGTTCTCGCAGCTCTGGGGGTTGTGGCAGGCATCGATCAGCTTGAGCGGATCGGTCCCCAGCACGTCAAAACGACCCGGTGTGGGGCAGCCCATAAGCGAAGCATCAAGCTTGTCATGATCGAGCTCGCGACCCAGATACCCCTCGCACAGCATAATCGCGCACGCGGCATTCTGCGGCTGATACGCCGGCTTGACCATGCTCGACGTATAGATCGCGCGCGGCGTGGTGCAGCTAAACTCAACCGTGTCGCCCACATGCGCCGGCACCTTGGTCGTGGAATGGCTCACCACGAGCGGCACCACACCGCACTCGCGACAGCGGGCATCCATCACGCACTGAACGCTCGGCTCATGCGTGCCCTCGCCCAGCACAACCAGGCGTCCGGGCTTGATGACGGCGGCCTTCTCCCCCGCAATCGCCTCGAGCGTATCGCCAAGAATACGCGTGTGGTCGAGTCCGATGCCCGTGATGGCAACAGCAACGGGATCGGTAGCGCTCGTGGCGTCCCAACGTCCGCCCATGCCAACCTCGAGCACGGCAACATCCACGCGAGCCTCGGCAAACACCACAAGCGCAGCGGCCGTCAACAGGTCAAACGGCGTGATGGTATAGGCACGCTCCCCCGCCGCCATACGACGAGCATTCACACGATGCCCCGCCTTGACGGCGGCGGAAACGCCACGGGCAAACGCCTCGTCGCTCACAACGCGCCCATCAACCTCCATGCGCTCGGGATAGCGCACCAGCTGCGGCGATGTATAAAGCGCAGTCTTGAGCCCCTCACCACGAAGAATGGCGGCCGAAAAACGCGTGGTCGAAGTCTTGCCATTGGTACCGGCAACCTGAATGCAATCGAAATACTCGTCCGGACGCCCCAGCTCATCGAGCATATCGATAACCGTCTCGAGCAGAGGACCAGCATCCCCAGAAATCCGCCCCGTATCAGCAGCAAGTCCCACAGCCTCATCAAACGAAAGCAACTCAAACGAGAAAGGAACGACATACGACCCAGAACGCTTAGCCATAACCCAAAGTCCCCCATAACAGAAAAAGAGGCTCATCAAAAAGAATGAGCCCCTCGCGTTGACAATATCAGCCTTTATCCGCTTGCAGCGAGATCAAGGCCACAACCCAGTGGCCCCAACACGCCAGATGCAAACAACCACATAAACGAACTAGGAGCGGCCCGATGCTTTGCTCGCCGCAAGTTCCGCACGCAAAGGACAGCACTTAATGTGCTGTCCGTCTTGCGCAGGACTGTCCGCAGCGGAGAGCAAAGCATCGGGACGCGCCCCCGAGTAAACCTTACGAGAAGTCAGCAACCTGAGCAGTCAGCGCCGTCAGGATCTCCTTGAGCTCAGCTGCACGGTCCCTCTTCTTCTGGACCACCGCGGGCGCGGCCTTGGCCACGAAGCCCTCGTTGGCAAGCGTCTTCTCGCAGCCGGCGAGCTCCTTCTGGGCCGCGGCGATCTCCTTCTCCAGGCGCGCCTTCTCGGCCGAAAGATCAACCTTGCCCTCGAGCACCACAAAGACCTCGACGCCGCTGTCGACCACGGCGATGCTCGCGGCCGGCTTCTCGACGTCAGTACCCATGACCAGCGAGGCGGTGTTGGCCAGCGGCTCGATGGTCGAGCGCAGACTCTCGAGCTTCTCGATATCCTCGGCACCGGCGCGCACGACCACGTCGAGCTCGGCCTTGGGGCTCAAGCGATAACGCGAACGCGTGGCGCGGGCGGCGGAAACGACGGTGCGGCACAGCTCAAACGCGCGCTCGGCGGGCTCATCGACATACTTGGCGTAGTCGGCGGGCTCGGGCCACTTGGCAATCATGAGCGCCTCGGCGCGGTCCACGTTGCCCTCGGCGTCCAGGTCGAGCACGCTCGCCGGCATGTTGTCCCAAATCTCCTCGGTGACAAACGGCATAAGCGGGTGCATCAGGCGAATGGAGGTATCGAGTACAAAGATCAGGTTGCGCTGCGCCTGCAGACGGCCCTCGCCCTTCAGGCGGGCCTTGGTGACCTCGACGTACCAGTCGCAGACCTCGTTCCAGAAGAACTGCTGCACGCCGCGGGCCATGTCGCCAAAGGTGTAGTTCTCAATACCCTCGGTGACCATCTTGACGGCCTTTGCCAGACGGCTGAACATCCAGGCGTCGGCCGGCGTCTCCACGACGGGCTCGCCGGGCGTGTAGCCCTCCATGTTCATGAGCAGGAAGCGGCTGGCGTTCCAGATCTTGGTCACAAACGACTTAGCCTGGTCGGTACGCGGGCTGTCGATAAGCTTCTTGGTCTTCTTGTCGATGTTCGCATCGAACTTGACGTCCTGGTTGTTGGTGCACAGCGTGAGCAGGTTGTAGCGCATGGCGTCGGCGCCGTACATGCCAATGAGGTCCATGGGGTCAACGCCGTTGCCCTTGGACTTGGACATACGGCTTCCGTCCTTGGCAAGAATCGTCGGGTAGATGACGACGTCCTTAAACGGCACCTCGTCCAGGAAGTACAGCGAGCTCATGACCATGCGGGCGACCCACAGCGCGATGATGTCGCGTGCGGTGACGAGCGCCGTCGTGGGGTGATGTCCCTCGAGCAGCTCCGGCTTTTGCGGCCAGCCCTGCGTGGCGAAGGTCCACAGCTGCGAGCTAAACCAGGTGTCCAGCACGTTCTCGTCCTGATGCACGTGATGGCCGCCGCACTTGGGGCACACATCGGTGTCCTCGGTAAGAGCGTCCTCCCAGCCGCAGTCCTCGCAGTAGAACACGGGGATGCGGTGGCCCCACCACAGCTGGCGGCTGATGCACCAGTCCTTGAGGTTCTCCATCCAAGTGGTGTAGGTCTGCGTCCAGCGAGCGGGGTGGAAGGTGACCTTGCCGGAGTTGACGGCGTCGAGCGCCGGCCCCTTGAGCTTGTCAACGGCCACAAACCACTGCTCGGACAGCCACGGCTCAAGCGCGGCGTCGCAGCGGTAGCAGTGCATGACGGAGTGATCGAGGTCCTCGACGTGATCGAGCAGGTCGTGCTCCTCGAACCACTTGATGACGGCCTCGCGGCACTCGTCGCGGTTCATGCCGGTGAACTCGCCGTAGCCCTCGACGACCACCGCGTGCTCGTCGAAGATGTTGATCTGCGGCAGGTCGTGGGCCTGACCCATGGCGTAGTCGTTGGGGTCGTGAGCAGGCGTTACCTTGACGAAGCCAGAGCCGAAATTGGCGTCGACATGCCAATCCTCAAAGATGGGGATCTCGCGGTCCACGATGGGGAGCTTGACGGTCTTACCCACAAAGGCGGCCTTCTCAGGGTCCTTCGGGGAGACAGCGACGCCCGTGTCGCCGAGCATGGTCTCGGGGCGCGTGGTGGCGACGACGATGTAATCCTGGCCGTTGACCGGCTCGGTCAGCGGGTAGCGCAGGTGCCACAGGTGGCCCTTCTCGTCCTTATATTCGGCCTCGTCGTCCGAGATGGCAGTGGTGCAGTTGGGGCACCAGTTAACGATACGCTTGCCACGGTAGATCAGGCCGTCGTGGTACCAATCGCAGAAGACCTTGCGCACGGCCTGTGCGTAATCCTCGTCCATGGTGAAGCGCTCGTTGTCGAAGTCGACGGAGCAACCCATGCGCTTGATCTGCTCGACGATGATGCCGCCGTACTCGTGGGTCCAGTCCCAGCAGGCGTCGACAAACTTATCGCGACCGATCTCCAGGCGGCTGATGCCCTCGCTCTTGAGCTTCTTGTCGACCTTGGTCTGCGTGGCGATACCGGCGTGATCGGTTCCGAGCACCCAGCGCGTGGACTTGCCGCGCATGCGGGCCATACGAATGATGGCGTCCTGGATGGAGTCGTCGGTAGCGTGACCCATGTGAAGCTTGCCGGTAACGTTGGGAGGCGGAATGGTGACGGTGCAGTCGCCCACGCCCTCACGGCGCTTGTAGTAGCCGCCGTCGAGCCACTTCTGCAGGATCGCCGGCTCGTTGGTCGACGGATCGTAGTTCTTGGGCATCTCTTCCATATATCTCTCCCTGTCCCGCCGGGGAGGAATGTAGGCCCGCCAGGGTCTGCATTCCTCCCCTTAGGTATCGATTACTTCAGTCTGATATGACTTCGCTGAGGCTTAAACAAACACACAGAATAACACAGGTAGTTGGGGTTATTGCGTATATATAAAATAGCCTCCGACCACGGATGGTCAGAGGCTATTTGCAAGCACGTTTTTGGCTGGTTTACCCGTAGATGCGTTGGGGCTGCTCTTCGCCCTTTACGGAGGCTTCGGTCACAATGACCTTGGAAACGCCCTCCTCGCTGGGCAGGTCGAACATCGTCTGCTGCAGCACGTCCTCGCAGATGGAGCGCAGGCCGCGGGCGCCGGTCTTGCGGGCAAGCGCCATGCGGGCGATCTCGTGCAGGGCGGCGTCCTCAAACTCAAGCTCAACGTCCTCGAGCTGGAACATCTTACGGTACTGGCGCACCACGGCGTTCTTGGGCTCGGTCAGGATCGACACCAGATCGTCCTCGTCGAGCGCCTGCGTCTGGGTTACGACAGGCGTGCGGCCCACGAACTCGGGAATCATGCCAAAGGCATTGAGGTCCTGCGGAAGCACCTGACGAAGCAGGTCGTTCTCGTCGACCGAGGTGGGGCCGGCGATCTCGGAGTTAAAGCCCACGCCCTTGTTGCCCACGCGGTCGGCGATGATCTTGTCCAGACCCACAAAGGCACCGCCGCAGATAAACAGGATGTTGGTCGTATCGATCTGCAGCAGCTCCTGCTGGGGATGCTTGCGGCCGCCGGTGGGCGGAACGCTGGCCACCGTGCCCTCAAGGATCTTCAGCAGCGCCTGCTGAACACCCTCGCCCGAGACATCGCGGGTAATGGAGAGGTTCTCGGCCTTGCGGGCGATCTTGTCGATCTCGTCCACGTAGATAATGCCAACCTGCGCGCGCTCAATGTCGCCATCGGCAGCATTGATGAGCTTGAGCAGGATGTTCTCCACGTCCTCGCCCACGTAGCCGGCCTCGGTAAGCGCGGTGGCATCGGCGATGGCAAACGGCACCTCGAGGATGCGCGCAAGCGTCTGGGCGAGCAGGGTCTTGCCGGTACCGGTGGGACCGAGCAGCAAAATGTTGGACTTGGCGAGCTCCACCTCGTCCATATCATCATCGAGCTGCGAGTCCAAACCGTCGTCAAAGGCAGACACCGCAGCACCGCCCTCGATCACGCGGCGATAGTGGTTGTACACGGCAACCGACATGGCGCGCTTGGCGTCTTCCTGACCCATAACATAGGCCGAAAGCTCGTCATAGATCTCGTGCGGCGTCGGCACGTGCGTGATGACCTGACGGTCGTCCTCAAGCTCAAAGCCCTCGGCCTCGGGGTCAACGGCGGGCTGGGACGCAGCCTGACCGTGGTCGTTGAGGAAGCCCGGCAGCTTGCCGTTGCGGGCAGCGTCCATAAAGTCCGAAGCCAGCGACTCTTCCAGAATCTCGGAGCAGGCGGCGACGCACTCGTCACAGATAAAGATGTTGGTCGGGCCCTTTACGAGGCGACGAACCTGGCCCTGCTCTTTTCCGCAGAAGGAGCAGCGGATGGGGTTGCCGTTCTCGTCAAAGTTGTCCTGCATGTTTCCTGCCATCCTAGGCGTCCTTCGCGGCGAGATCGCGCGAGGTGACAATACGGTCGATCAGGCCGTAGTCGAGGGCCTCGGCAGCGGTCAAGTAGTTATCGCGCTCGGTGTCGGCCTGGACCTTTTCGATGGGCTGGCCCGAGGCGTCGGACAGGATCTGGTTGAGCTCGCGGCGAGTCTTCTTGATCTCCTCGGCAACGATCTCGATCTCGGTCTGCTGACCCTGGGCACCGCCACTGGGCTGGTGAATCATGACCTTGGAGTGCGGCAGGCAGAAGCGCTTGCCCTTAGCGCCGGCTGAAAGCAGCACGGCGGCCATGGACGCAGCCATACCGACGCAGATGGTGGAGACCTGCGGCTTGATGAAGTTCATGGTGTCCAGAATCGCCAGGCCGGAGTAGACCTCGCCACCGGGCGAATTGATGTAGAGCGAGATATCCTTCTCGGCATCCTGGCTCTCAAGATGCAGCAGCTGGGCAACGACCAGGTTGGCGCTGACGGAGTTGATCTCCTCGCCCAAGAAGATAATGCGGTCGTTGAGCAGGCGCGAATAGATATCGTAGCTGCGCTCGCCGCGCGGCGTCTGCTCGATAACGTATGGCACGAGGGCGGAATCGAACTTAGCGATCATACGCATCTCCATTTCTCTCTTGCGGACCAAATTCGTTCTAGATAAACGTACGGTGCCCGCATGCTATGCATTGGCTGGCACCGTACGAAGCAACCGGATAACCGGTGTATAACTTTACCCCATCACGGGCGCACGCATGCGCTCGCGGGCAAGGTGGCGAGAATTACTCGGCGTCCTTGGCGGTCTCGTCGACCTCGGTCACCTTGGCGTTCTCGACCAGGTGGTCAACGGCCTTGGAGCGACGGATGGACTCGCGGACGGCAGGCATGCGGCCATCGGCGATGAACTCGGCCTTGGAAGCCTCGACGTCCTTGACGCCAGCCTTCTCGAACTCGGCGTTGATATCGTCCTCGGTAACCTCAATCTTGAGCTCACGGGCGAGGGCGTCCAGAGCCAGGGACTCACGGGCAACGTCGTTGGCCTGCTTGTGAAGGTCGCCGATGAACTGCTCCATGGTCAGACCGGAAGCGGGCAGCCAGGTGTCCAGGGTCATGCCGCGGGCAGCGAGGTTGGACAGGAAGTTCTGGCCAAGCTCCTCAAAGACGGACTGCTCGTAGTCGGCATCCATCTCGTCGAGCTGCAGGCGCTCGGCGAGAGCGGAGACGCAACGGTTCTCCTTCTCGGCCGGGAGGCGGGAAGCCTTGTCCTGCTCGATCTCGATCTTGATGGCGTCGCGCATAGCGTCGATGCTGTCAAAGCCAAAGTCGGACTTGACGAGCTCGTCGGTGAGCTCGGGGGTGTTACGGACCTTGATGCCCTTGACGGTGACCTCGACGGTGTGAGTCTCGGCCTCCTCGCCCTCCTCGGCCTCGTCGGTCCAGGTGACGGTCTTGACGTCGTCGACGTTAGCGCCGATCAGGGCCTCGTTGAACTCCTTGGGGTTGCTGTCGCTACCGGCGATGAGCATGCGGCCCTCGGCAGCGAAGTTGTCGGCGTTCTCGACAGCCTTGAGGTCGACGGTCACATAGTCGTCAGCCTCGACGGCGCGACCCTCGACGTCCTCGAAGGTGGCACGGTAGTTGAGGAGCATCTCGACCTGGTTGTTGATCTCGGACTCGGTGACCTCCGCAGGGGGCATCTCGATCTCGACAGCGTCGAAGGAGGAGAGCTCAGCAGCAGGACGCAGGGAGAACTCGACGGTGTAGGTGTAGTCCTCGTGATCCTTGGCGAGGTCGAGCTCCTTGTAGTCACCGTTCTTGGTGGGGACGATGTCCAGCTCGTTGAGGACGGCGGGCTCGTTGGCGGCGATCAGGTCGTTGGTGGCCTGAGCGAGGGTAGCCTCGGCGCCAAGAGCGGAGTCGATGACCGGACGGGGGGCCTTGCCGGCACGGAAGCCCGGGAAGCGGTACTTCTTGGCGGTGTCCTTGTAAGCCTTCTTGATCGCGGCGTCGACGTCGGCGGCCGGGATGGTGACCGTAGCGGTGAGCTTGGCGTCCTTGACGTCAGAAGCGGTGATGTTCAACACGTTCCTCCTCATACTGCCCAGCTTATCTGAGGTGCTGGTACCTTTATGCAACAAAGAGTCGCGACGGCCGAAGCCGACGCAGATGCGTTGGTGCGGGCGAAAGGACTCGAACCTTCACGGGAATCCCACCAGAACCTAAATCTGGCGCGTCTACCAATTCCGCCACGCCCGCATGAGCGCACAGACTAGGAATGATAGCAGATACGAACGGCAAGCGCACGCACACCTTTTACAAGCTCACGACCTCACCACGAGTACGCATCGGATCCCCCGCCGCCCCATCGAAGTTGCGGTGGAATAGGGACTGTTTGGGGCTCCAGTCCTCCAAAACAGTCCCTATTCCACCGCAACTTCGGTGGGACTCGGCAGTCTGGCGGTGCTGGCCATGTGCCGGAAAGCGTGTCCCGGTTTGGGGCCTCGGAATGGGACACGATTTCCGCTATAGCCATCAACCGGAAACTGCAACCCGTTTTGAGCCCCTATTCCGGGATGCACTTTCCGCCGAGGGCCTCAAACGGAAACTGCAGCCCACAATTCGGTCGAAAAGTGGGCTGCAGTTTCCCAGGGCTAGGCAAAGAGCGGCGGATGCGTCGCCTCGCCTACTCCCCCAGCAGGGCCTTCTCGGGCGTGATCGGCAGCGAGCGCACCTGGTGTCCGGTGGCGTGCGCCACGGCCGAGGCAACGGCGGCGAGCGGCGTGTTGATGACGACCTCGCCGATCGACTTGGCGCCAAACGGGCCCGTCGGCTCGTAACTCGGCTCAAAGGCCACGCGAATGCTGCCGATATCCAGGCGCGTGGGCAGCTTATAGCTCATAAAGTTGCCGGTGCGCAGGCGGCCGCGGTCGTCGTGCTCGACGATCTCGTAGAGCGCGTGACCGATACCCTGGGCAATGCCGCCCTCGGCCTGGACGCGCGCGAGCGCCTCGTTGATAACGGTGCCGCAGTCCACAGCCGCCGCGTAATCCACCACAGTCACCTTGCCGGTAGCCTTGTCGACCTCGACCTCGGCAATACCGGCCATAAACGGCGGAGGCGAAACGGGCAGGCAGGCAGAGGCGTGCGAGGTCAGCGCGTCGCCGCCCGCGATGTTCTTAACGCACAGGTTGGCAAAGTCGCGCAGCGTGAGGTAGCGACCGCGCTCGCGCGCGGCACGCTCGTCGGACAGGCGCACGTACTGGCCATCGAAGACCACGTCGGCGGCGTCCACGTCCCACATCTGGGCGGCCTTGGCGCAGATCTTCTCGCGCAGCTCGGTCGCGGCGTTCTTGGCGGCAAGGCCCGTCACGTAGGTACCGGAGCTCGCGTACGAGCCGGCGTCGAACGGCGACACATCGGTGTCCACGCCGCGCACCACGATCTGCGAGCTCTCCACGCCCAGCTCCTCGGCGGCAATCTGCGCCAGGATCGTGTCGACGCCCATGCCGTTATCGGTGGCGCCGGTGCCGATGGTAATGAAGCCGTCCTCTTCCAGGCGCATGTCGATGCCGGCGATATCCACGTTGGAGATGCCCGAGCCCTGCATGGTGAGCGCACAACCCAGGGCACGCACGCGGTCGCCCAGGTCGACGGCTAGCGGCTTGTCGCGCCAACCGATCATGTCCATCGCGCGCAGCAGGCAGCGGTCGAGCGCGCAGGCGTTGAGCTTCTCGTTGTAGTACTGCGGCATGATCTCGCCCTCGCACACGATATTCTTAAGGCGCAGGTCGGCGGGGTCCATGTGCAGCATGTCGGCGAGCTCGTTGACGGCGCTCTCCACGGCAAACTGGCCCTGGGTGGCACCGTAGCCGCGATACGCGCCGCCGCGGTTGGTGTTGGTGTAGACGGCGTCCCAGCTAAAGCGGCTCGCCTTCACGTGGTTGTAGATGGGCAGGCTCTTGTGGCCCGAGAGGCCAATCGTCGTGGTGGCATGCTCGCCATACGCACCGGCGTTGGACAGCGTATGCAGATCGATGGCCGTGATGGTGCCGTCGTTCATGGCGCCCAGCTTAACGGTCATCTGCATCTGGTGGCGCGAGTTGCCCGCGGTGATGGTCTCCTCGCGGGTATAGCAGCAGTAGCTCGGACGGCCGGTCTGCTGGGTGACGAACGCCACGAAGATCTCGCAGCAGCCCGTCTGCTTGGAGCCAAAGCCGCCGCCGATGCGCGGCTTAATAACCTGCACCTGCGACTGCGGAATGTCGAGCGACTGCGCGACCATGCGGCGCACGTGGAAGGGCACCTGCGTAGAGGTGGTCACCGAGATACGCCCGAACGCGTCTGTCGTCGCGAAGGCTCGGAAGGTCTCCATGGGCGCGGTCTGCGTGGCCTGGCTGGTGTAGGTGCGGGTGAAGACGATGTCGCTCTGGGCAAAGGCCTCGTCCAAGTCGCCAAAGTCGCTCGTGCCGCTGCACACCAGGTTGCGCGAGACATCCCCGCCCTGTGGGAACATAAAGGTCACATCGCCCTCGGGGTGGACCACGATGTCGTTATCGAGTGCCTGGGTAAAGTCGAGCAGCGGCTCGAGCACCTCATAGTCGACCTTGATGAGCTTGAGCGCCTTGTCGGCAGCCTCCTCGGTCTCGGCGGCGACGATCGCCACCTCTTCGTTTTGGTAACGGACGAGGTTCTCGAGGATCAAGCGGTCGTAGGGACTCGGCTGCGGATAGCTCTGGCCGGCGATGGTAAAGCGGCGCTTGGGCACGTCCTCGTAGGTGTAGACGCCCACCACACCGGGCACCTTCAGGGCGCGCGACGTGTCGATGGAGCGGATCTTGGCGCGGGCATACGGGCTGCGCTTGAGCTTAACGATGAGCGCGCCGGCGGGCACCATATCGCCCGTGTAGACGGGACGGCCCTCGAGCAGCGCCTTCGAGTCCTTCTTGGGCTGCTTGTGAGTGATCTGCTTGTACGAGACACCGTCGCAGCTCGTGTCGTTGACGGGCAGCTCGGGCATCTCAAAGCCCACCTGCACGCCGGACTCGTTGAGGAAGCGCACGATGGCGCGCAGCTGGCTCTCGTAGCCGCTGCAACGGCAGAGGTTGCCGGCGAGCTGGCGCGAGAGCTCCTCGCGCGTGGCAACGAGGCTCGGGTCCTCCTTGGCGGCGCGGGCAAGCGCCAGCACGTTCATAATAAGGCCGGGGGCGCAAAAACCGCACTGCTCGGCGCCTTCGGCAGCCATCGCACGGGCCAGTGCCTCGGACTCGGCCTTAAGGCCCTCGAGCGTGGTGACGAAGCGGCCCTCAACGCGCGCGGCGGGAACCGAGCAGCTCAGCACCGGGTCGCCATCGAGCCACACCGTGCACAGGCCGCAGTTGGTGGTCTCGCAGGCGCAGCGCACCGACGCGCAACCCTGCTCACGCAAAAGCGCAAAGAGCATGGTATCGGGGGCAATCTGAACCTTGACCTTGCGGCCGTTGAGCGTAAAAGAAAGATCGATGAGTTTGGCAGCCATTAGCGCACCTCGCTAGAATCGACGCCGGGCACGCGGCGGCAGGAATACTCGTCCGTGGCAAACTTGGGAATCTGCACACCCTCGAGCTCGCGGGCAAGCGCGGCCGAAAGCTCGATGCCGGCGGCGCGGCGCACGGCCTGAATCGCCAGCGGGGCCGAGATGCGACGGCGGTACTCGGCCGAGCCCCACAGGTTGGTGCCGTAGCTCAGGGCGCGCACGGATGCGGCAAGGGCGCGCAGCTCGTCCTCGGAAGGCTGCTCGCTGGTGAGGCCACATGCCTCGCCCTGCAGCAGGGTCGCGCGCAGCGGGCGGGCACCCACGGTAACGTGCCAGCTGTTGTCCCACCAGGCAGCGGTGACGTTTAAGGAGGGGAAGTCGGTCGCGGCCTTGCGCACGGCCTCATAGCTTGCGCGGTAATCGTGCTTAACGACCACCACGTGCTCGATCACGTCGCGCACGTAACCCAAGTCGACAAACTCGGCGAGCGGCACGCGGCCGGCGCCCGTCAGCTCAACATAGGAATCGAGCGCGAGAAAGGCGGAGAGAACGTCCGAGAAGCCAAAGCGACCGTAGATGCTGCCGCCCACCGTGGCGGTATTGCGCAGCTGCACGCCCACGATATCGTGGACGGCGAACTCAAAGACATGGTTGACAAGCGCGTTGAGCTCGGTATGGCGCTCGAGCTGGCGCAGGGTACACATGGCACCGATGCGAAACTCGGTCTCGGTCTCCTCGATCTGATCGAGTCCGCAGGCCGAAAGGTCAATCGCCGTCGTCACGCGACGCGAACCAAGGCGCATCCAGATGCCGCCGCCCACAATCTTGTTGTTGCGGTTCTTCTGTAAGAGCTCATAGGCTTCGGCCGCGTTTCCAACACGGACATAGGTACCGAACTTGAGCACGTTCTCCCCCATCTCTTCACTTGTCCAGTACTTTTAAGTGTACCAAACGAGGGGCCGCACACCGTTTTAGGACAAAATCCACCCACCCATCCATAATTTGCGGTGATATACGGACTGATTAGCCGTTCTGGAACGCAAAACAGTCCGTATATCACCGCAAGTTATGAGGAGTCCTCCGGGATAGAAAAGGCTCCCAGCCGGAATGGCTGGGAGCCTCATCACAGGCTATGTCGAGCGAAGATTTAGCAGACGCCCTGGGCGAGCATGGCGTCGGCGACCTTCAGGAAGCCGGCGATGTTGGCGCCCATGACAAAGTTGCCCTCCTGGCCGTACTCCTTGGCGGTGTCGTCCACGTTGTGGAACATGCCGCGCATGAGCTGCTCGAGCTTGCCGTCGACCTCCTCGAAGGTCCAGGACAGGTGCTCGGCGTTCTGGCTCATCTCCAGGCCGGACACGAGCACGCCGCCGGCGTTGGCAGCCTTACCGGGCATAAAGGCGACGCCGTTCTCCTGGAAGTAGGTCGTGGCCTCGATGGTCGTGGGCATGTTCGCGCCCTCGCCGACCACCTTGCAGCCGTTGGCGACGAGTGCCTGGGCGTCCTCGAGCAGCAGCGTGTTCTCGCGAGCGCAGGGCAGCGCGATGTCGCAGGGCAGCTGCCACACGCCACGGCCGTCGCCCTCGTGCCACGTGGCATTGGGCTTCTCGTCAACGTACATAGCGAGCGTAACGCCCTTGTCGTGGCCGGAGCGCTTCTTGTTGTAGACATGCTCGAGCACGGTGTAGTCGATGCCGTCGGGATCCTCGACCCAGCCATGGGTGTCGGAGCAGGCCAGCACTTTGCCGCCGAGCTGAGAGACCTTCTGGACCGCGTAGATGGCGACGTTACCGGAGCCGTGAACGACGACGCTCTTGCCCTCGAAGGAGTCGCCGCGGCTCTTGAGATACTCGTCCACAAAGTAGGCCAGACCGTAGCCGGTGGCCTCGGTGCGGGCGAGCGAGCCGCCAAAGGAGAGGCCCTTGCCAGTAAGGACGCCGGTCCACTCGTTGGTCAGACGCTTGTACTGACCGAACAGGTAGGCAACCTCGCGGCCGCCAACGCCCAGGTCACCGGCGGGAACGTCGGTGTTGGGGCCAATGTGGCGATAGAGCTCGGTCATGAAGGACTGGCAGAAGTGCATGATCTCGTTGTTGGACTTGCCCTTGGGGTCGAAATCGGAGCCGCCCTTGCCGCCGCCCATGGGAAGGGTGGTCAGGCTGTTCTTGAGGATCTGCTCCAGGCCCAGGAACTTGAGCATACCCAGGGTGACCGTCGGGTTAAAGCGCAGGCCGCCCTTGTAGGGTCCAATGGCAGAGTTGAACTCGACGCGATAGCCGCGGTTGACCTGGACCTTGCCCTGGTCGTCGACCCAGGGAACACGGAACATAACGATGCGCTCGGGCTCGACGAGGCGCTCCAGCAGGGCGGCCTCCTCGTACTCGGGGTGGGCGTCGAGCGCCGGCTGGATGGTGCCGAGGATCTCGGTCGCGGCCTGGATGAACTCAGGCTGCTCGGGATAGCGGGCCTTGAGCTCGTCGAGAACTTTCTGCGTGTAGCTCATGCTTCCTCCAATTGATGGAAAAGAAAAGTGTCGTTCGAGGCGCCTCATGCGCCGCGAGCTTTATCGAGTATGGATAATATCGCACTGTTGCAGCAAAGTTTCGCATAAGCCGACGAGCAGATGTTTCGTTTTGATTACGATGCAGGTAGATGCGTTTTTGAGTGCCTGACGTGCAAAACCTGTGTTTCAAACCTGTTTCGTCCACGTGTTCCAAACCACCACATTGGGGACAGGCACCTTTGTGGTGGTTTTGGTGGTTAGAGGACGAGCTGATGGTAGTCGGCGGGGGTTATGCGGCCTTCGGTGGCAGTGCGGAAGACGGCGAGCGCATCGCCCGAGAACGGCATGGCCCAGCACAGCCCGCAGCCGGCGGTAATGGAGCCCGGCAGCGGCATGATGCGCCCGGGCACGCCGGCGGCAAGACACAGCTGTTCGCATTCCATCACATCGAAGGTACTGTCGAACGACACGATAATCTTGCGCTCGTGGTCGAGGGCATCACCGGACGGGCCTTCGCGATGTGCCTCACGATACGCCGCGGCGGCCGCTTCCTCTTCCGCGGTATGTCCACAGCCACCGCAACCGCAGGTACAGGGTTCGGATCCGTCGCAAGTGCAAGGTTCTCCCGTGTCGGGACAAATATCGTGAGACATGGCAACTCCCATCGTCTAAGCGAGCAGCTCGGCCGCCGCAAACTCCTCGGGTGTATTGACGTTTTCGAAGCAGAGCGTCGAGCCCGCGGCCTTAACGATCTGCGGCTCATCCATATAGCCAGCCTGAACGCGATTGATCAGGCAGCGAATGCGCTGGCGGTCGCAGGCGAGCAGCTCTTGGGCCACCGGCGCACACGCGTCACGGCGCCAGACGGCGCAAAGCGGCTCAATCCCCCGCTCCTCGCGCGGCACGCACACGTCGAGCGCCTCGGCCTCAACACGATCGGCAAGCGCGCCGATGAGTTCCGGCGAGACGAACGGCATGTCGCAGGCGACGATGGCCACGAGCGGTAGCCGAGCCGCAGCCAGCGAGCTCGCAATGCCACGCATGGCGCCTGCCGGCCCTTCAAGGTCCGCCACCACACGCGGCACCAGGCCGCCAAACGCGTGCTCCTCAAGATAGGCAAGCTCGCTGGGACGCGAAGTCGTCACGACCAACTCGCCGGCAACTGGCGCCAGACGACCCAGCACGCGCTCGATGAGCGGCTCGCCGCAAAACGCCATGCGAGCCTTATCGCAGCCCATGCGCGAGGACAGCCCGCCCGCTTGGACGACACAAGAAAGATCGGCACGTCTTACGGTAGTCATACGGCAAAACACCTCCATCGGCATGCTCGAAACCCGGTGCACGAAGCTAAATACAGCCACCGAAATAGCAGCGCTACGAAAAGCTCGTGCAAAAACAAAACAGCGCCTTTGCGGCACGCAGCAAGACCGCGAGCACAAAAGCGCTGGTAACGTATGGCGGGAACGTATGTGAATCGAACACATCCAAGACGTTTTGCACGCCTCGCAACGGTTTTGAGGACCGCGGAGCCCACCGGAGCCCATCCGTTCCCAAGTGCGCCGGTATTTTACCAAACCGAGCAGCCAATCTAGCGCAGGGACCTCAGGCCGCCGGCCTCCTTGTCGAGAACCGTAAAGCGCACGGCATCCAGGTGTTCCAAGATGCTGATGGCGCGCTTGCGCGACACGCCCAGGGCCTCACGCAGCACGCTCGTGGTGGCTGCGCCGCCGGCTGCCTCAATGGCGGCGGCGACGAGCTCACGCGCATGGGCCTCGGCGGCGGCAGACAGGGCAACGTCGCGCTCGACCTTAACGATCGAGCGATTGAGCGAAAGCTCGCGCAGGGCACGCGTCATGGTGTCGCGATCGAGCTGCAACTGCTCGCCCACCTCGGGCAACGTCGGTGCATCGAGGCCGGCTTCGTCCAGCAAGGCAACGATACGTTCGCAGGCCTCGCGCACCACACGCGCCGCGGCGGCAGCGGAGTGCGGGTCGAACACCTCGGCGCCCTCGGAGGCACACACGCCGCGCGAGCATCCCTCGGAAATCAGGGCTGCGGCAACTGCATCGTTAGCGGCAGGCCACGCAGCATGGGCAACGGCGCCGGGCGTAAAGCCCGTCTCCTTGGGAGCCGCCGCGTGCATGGCTGACAGAGTCGCCGCCAGTGCATCCATCGCGGCATCGAGCACAACGGCGTCCGCCAAGAGGTCCGCATCACCCACGGCAAGCTTGCGAACGGAACCCTGCGACACCAACCCGCGCAGTGCGGCATCGACCTCGCCGACACCGAGATCCAAAGCCTTGGCGACATCAACCGCCGTAACCGGCAGCATCTGCAGCGCCAGCCAAGCGCCCACACCGCCCGCGATATCGCCGGACTCGAGCGCCGCAAACAGTGCGCGCTCGCCGGCAGAAAGCTCGCGCGAGCGACGGCAGCGCGAAAGCAGCACGCGCCCGCCGCCGATGAGCATAACGGGCGAATACGACAGCACCACGGCATAATCTCCGGCACACAGCGGCAGCGGCTCCTCCAGGCGCACCTGCACGGTACGGGTCTCGCCCACCGCCATGGGGGCCTCGCCCTCCAAAAGCATGATGCGGCCGACGACCTCGGCCGTGCCAGCCATCACATGCACACGCGCGCCCGACTCGAGCACGCGCGGCTTGGTGCCCTCGCGGCCCAGGTAGGTGAACGTCATCATAAAGCGCAACGTCTGGCCAAAGCGGTCCGCCACGCCCAGCATCTCGCCACGGTCAAGCGCCGCGACACCGTCACCAACCAGGTTGAGCGCCACGCGCTGACCGGGCAGCGCGCGCGGCGTATCGCCATGCACCTGAATCCCGCGCACGCGACAGACCGTACGCGACGGCAAGGCCATCAACTCGTCGCCCACCGCAACCGGCGCATCGTGCAACGTTCCCGTCACGACGGTGCCAACGCCCTTGATCGTAAAGCAGCGGTCAATCGGCAGGCGAGGCGCGGCATCGCTCCGATCGGAACGTTCGCGGCAGGCATCCCAGCAAGCGGCAACCTGCTCGTCGAGCGCAACCAGCAGGTTATCGATTCCCGCGCCGGTCTTGGACGACACGGGCACAATCGGCGCACCCGCAAACACGGTACCCGACAAAAAGTCATCGACATCGAGCTCGGCAAGCTCGGTCATCTCGGCATCGGCCAGGTCGCACATGGTCAGCGCGACCACCATATGCGTAACGCCCAGCAGCTCCAGCACATGCACGTGCTCGCGGGTCTGCGGCATCACGCCCTCGACGGCCGAAACCACCAGCACGGCAACGTCGATGCCTGTCGCGCCCTGCACCATGGCGCGCAAGTAATGGGCATGCCCCGGCACATCGACCAGGCCGACGATCTTGCCGCTCGGCAGCGCCAGCTCGCCAAAGCCCAGCTCCACGGTCATACCGCGACGGCGCTCAACCTCCAGACGATCGGGATTCTTGCCGGTCAACGCCTCGATCAGCGCCGACTTACCGTGGTCGACGTGGCCCGCCGTGCCAACGATAACGGGACACTCCACCAGCGCTTGAACCTCACTCATCGAGCAATCGCCTTCTTAACGCACGCGACGAGCGTCGATGCCGCCGTCTCGATATCGCGGTCGCCCACAAGCGTACGGACGTCAAACAAAATGCGGTCGTGCGAGGTGCGCGTGACGACCGGCGTGTCGAAGTCCTGGACAAGCGAGCGCTTGAGCGCGTCGACCGTCAGGCGCTCGTCAACAAGACGCACGGCAACGCACATCGTGGGCAGCTCCACGGTAGGCAGCGAGCCGCCACCGGGGGTCGACGATTCCTCGACAATCTCCAGCTCAACGGCACACGGGCAACCAGCTTTATCGAGCCCGGCAACCATACGATCACGCAGCTTACGGGCACGTCGCTCCAAATGAGCCTGCGGCAGCGTAAGCATGCTGAGCACCGGAATATCGCGATGGGCAACATCGGCGCCATCCATGTAGATACGCAGCGTGGCCTCGAGCGCCGACAGAGCCAGTTTGCCCGGGCGCAGGGCACGCATAAGCGGATGCGACCCGCAGGCCTGGATCAGATCGCGACGACCCATGATAATGCCCGCCTGCGCGGCACCCAGCAGCTTATCACCCGAGCATGACACGATATCGAGTCCCGCCGCGACCGAAGCTGGCGTGGTTTCTTCGCCTCCGCGCACCAAGATGTCGTCGGGCAACAGCGCGCCCGACCCCTGGTCTTCATAGAACAGCAGGCCGTGCTTATGGGCCAGTGCGGCGAGCTCCTTTGAGCCCACCTCCTCGTGAAAGCCCTCGATGCGATAGTTGGAAGGATGGACCTTGAGGATCATGGCCGTATCGGGCGTGATGGCGCGCTCGTAGTCGCTCAAATGCGTGCGGTTGGTGGCACCGACCTCGACGAGTTTGGCGCCCGAAGCCGCCATGACATCGGGGATACGGAAGCTACTGCCGATCTCGACAAGCTCGCCGCGGCTGACGATGACCTCTTTGCCTGCGGCATGGGTCGCCAGCACCAGCAGCACAGCGGCGGCGTTGTTGTTAACGACCAGCGCGTCCTCGGCACCGGTAAGCGAGCGGATGAGCTGCGCAGCGTGCTCCTTGCGCGACCCGCGCGAACAGGTGTCGACGTTGTACTCGAGCGTGCTATACCCGCGCGCAACCTCGGCCACGGCCTTTGCCGCCGACTCCGCGAGCGGGGCGCGGCCCAGGTTGGTATGGATGACCACGCCCGTGGCGTTGACGGCAGGACGCAGGCTCGGCAGCGCGGAGCGATGCGCACGCCACTCGATGGCCGAGGCCAGCTCGCGCTTAGAGCGCGGAGTGGCACCGGCACGAATCGCGGCGCGCTCCTCGTCGAGCTCGGCCGTCACGGCAGCATGGACCACCGCGTCGCAGGTCTCCCCCGCCGCCTTCACAACCGGCCACTCTGCGAGCAGCTCGTTGACGGAGGGAATGGCGCGCAGGCGGGCGCGCACCTCATCGGACATGTTCTGGCTATCGCTCATGTGCGGCCTTTCAAAACCAAAGGTGAATCAATCGTTCGAACGTCAAACTATCAGCCAATTCGATCGGCTGAGTCAATCAATCGCTATTATCCTCGCGCGCCGCGATCTTTTCCACGCGAACGGCGTTTTCCTGGGTGAGCGCGGCGCCCGTCAACGGGTCCCAACGCAGCGGCGTATGGTCGAGCGGGCCCACGCCCAAGGCTTGAGCGCCACCGGCATCGGCGCCAAACGAACGCCCGCCGGGGGCGGCCGACGTAAAGATGCACGCCGGATGCAGATAGGGCGTGGTCTCCACGCGTACGCGGTCGCGGCCCATGTCGCTCACCAGCTCGACGACCTCGCCGTTTGCGATACCCATGCGCTCGGCGACGTCGGCATTCATCTGCACGGCATCCAGGTCCGATCCAGCCTCGGCGGCACCTTGGGCCGCGAGTCTGCGCGAGGTATGCGACTCAAAGGGACGGTTGCCGCTAATGAGGCGAAACATCCCCGGTCCGGGCTCCACCATGGGAGCGATCCAGTTGGGCACACGACCCATGCCGGCTCGCTCCCATATGTCGCTTGCCAGCGCAATCTTGCCGCCGGCAAGCGGAATCACCGGCTCACCCGTGCGCTTCGGCAGCGCCATGCCCGTATCGGCCCAGCCGCGCTCCTTGAGCTCGTCCAGATCAATCCCAAACGACGCCACCTGGGCAGCCGCCAGATCGTCGGACGTAAAGTCGAAGCACTCGCCAACGCCGCAGGCCGCAGCCAACCCGGCAAAGATCTCCCGCCCCGGTCTCGTGTCGTCATGTAACACGGGCAGCACGGCGTTGCGGTAGAACACGCGCGAATCGTTGGCGCCCACGACCGTCCCCACGCCGCGGTCGGCCTCCAGATACGTCACGTCGGGCAGCACGAAATCAGAAGCACGCGCCGTCTCGGACCAGCGAATATCAATCGTCACGAGCAAGTCGAGCTGCTGCAAAATACTCAACCAAGCCTGTGCATTGCCATAGCCCGCACCGGGGTTACTGGCATAGACGATGAGCCCACGCAAATCGCCGGCAAGAATCGACTGACCGATGGTCGTGCACAGGCCGCGCACCGGATCGACCAGTGGATAGCGTTCGGACCCCAACTTGGGCTCACGTGGCATCGACGGCGTCGCGAAACGCGCAGGGTCCAAATCGCCCAACGCAAGCGGTGTGGGCGGGTTGAGGGCACCGCCCGCGTGTCCGATGCAGCCCAGCAGCACATCGACCAAGCAGATAGCGCGCGCGGTCTGGGTGCTGTTGGCATACGCGATACCGATGCCACCATGAAAGCCCGCGTCTACCACAGCGGCAGGCGCGGCGGCAGCCAGATCGCGCGCCGTCGAGACAATCTCCGCGGCCGGCACGTCGCACATCGACTCGGCCCACTCGGGCATCCAAACAGCAGCCGCCTGCGCCAGCTCGTCAAAACCCGTGGTATAGCGGGTCACAAAGTCGTGGTCATACAGGTCCTCGGCAATGAGCACATGCGCAATGCCCAGCAGCAAGGCCAGGTCGCAGCCTGGGCGCACACGCAGCCAGCGGTCTGCAAGCGCAGCCGAGCCGCTGCGCCGGGGGTCGACCACGATAATCTTCGCCCCGTGACGGCGCGCATCGTTGAGCGCATCAACGGCCCCCATCGTCGACGAATCCACCAAGGAACGTCCCAAATACATGATGCAATCGGTATGTGCCAGGTCGGAGGCGGGGCTGTAGCCCAGGCTGTGCTCCCAACCGGTAAGTCGGCTTACCTCGCAGGCACCGTCGGCACCGTACACGTTAGGCGAGCCCAGTGCATGCATAAAGCGATAGGCCCAGTAGCGGTCGAACGAGGGCACGCCGAGCGTCATGCCCAGCGCGCGCGGACCATGCCCGTCAACAATCCCCCCAAGGCGTGCAGCGATCTGCGCGAACGCCTCGTCCCAAGTAATCGCATCGAACCCCGAGCCATCAGCTCGTCGGCGCATGGGGTGCAAAATCCGGTCGCGCTCGTCAAACGGCATAGACAGGCGATGCCGCCCGCGGGCACACAGGGCTCGCGCCGCGCACGGATGCCCCGGCACCGGCAACTCGGCCACCACGCGACCATCCTCAACATGGGCCGCAAAGGCGCAATCGGCATAGCATCCCCCGCATGTGGTCACCACGGCGCGACCGTCACGCTTCACAGCAGATGCCATCTCGATTACCCCTTTCATCAGCCAAACACAACAGGCCAAAAGCCCGGCAACGAGCCCCAGACCCAAAAAGCCTCCCGCACGGCAACGCCCCGCGGGAGGCCCAACGTCAAACAGACGGTACCTTACGCCTCGGACTTCTTGGCGTAGATAAACCAGTAGCCGAACGCGACCAGAACCGCGCCGCCCACGATGTTGCCCAGCGTAGCGGCGGACAGGTTAAACGCAATGCCCGCGGCGTTGAGTGCATCGGCGCCGGCGACGTCGGCACCATAGCCGCACGCGTGCATCACGGCACCCATGGGCAAAAAGTACATGTTGGCGACGCAGTGCTCAAAACCGCAGGCCACAAAGGCGGCGATGGGCAGCAGAATGCCCACAACCTTATCGACCACGGTCTTGCCGGCGGTACCGATCCACACGGCAAGGCACACAAAGATGTTGCACAGGATGCCGCGGAAGAAGATCGTCACCCAGTCGATCGTCACCTTGCCGGCGGCGACGCTCACCATGGAGTTGGCGACCGCCTCGCCGTTGAGCTTATAGATGCCGGCCATATACACCAAAAAGACGATGAACAGGGCACCGACAAAATTGCCGACCCAAACGACGACCCAGGCCTTGAGCATCTGGACCAGGGTGATCTTTTTGTTCTTGAGAGCGCAGACCATAAGCGAATTGCCGGTAAACAGCTCGGCGCCACACACCAGTACCAGCACCAGGCCCAGGCAAAAGCACAGGCCGCCCACGACGCGCTGGGCACCCCAGCCGAGCGTGCTATCGCTCAAGAACACGGTAAAGAACAGGCCACCGAAGGCGATAAACGCGCCGGCGAACATTGCCAACAGAAAGGCCTTGGCGACCGGCAGGTTAGCCTTGGTCACGCCGGCGGTCTCGGTCTTGGCCTCGATCGCGGCGGGCGCCAGGCAATCGGGAGCGGGGTACTCCACCTTGGAATCTGCCATGTCAATCACTTCTTTCCTAATCAGCAGGGACAAGCGCTCCTATTGCTCCTGCCCCAAGCGGACAAAGTGGGAAAAGTCGTTGGCGGCCACGGCGTCGTACACGGCGTCGACGGCCTCAAAGACCTCCGGGGACATGGGGTTATAGAACTCCGTATCGCCCGGCTGAATCCCTATGAAGACGATATCTTCGCACGATTGCTCAATCTCTTCGATCAGAATCGACAAGGGAAGCGAATGCGTGGTGAACATCGACTTGCGGGCCACGTCACGTTTGTCGAGCAAGCGGATGGCGCCAACGGGCAGCGCCATGTCGGCGGCATCGACCAAAACCAAACGCGGCGGACGCTCGCGCTTGACCTCGATGATGTCATCCTCGGGCGTTTGCCCGCCGTCGATGGTGTACCAACCGGCGATAGGCGCGTCCTCCATCTTTTTAGAGAGCACGGGGCCGGCGGCATCGTCGGCACGCAGCACGCTTCCCGCCGTGAGCACGATACCCGCAAACGGGGCGCCGTTCACACGGCCATCCACAACGCGACCCATTACTGCAACCTTCCCGTCAGATACACGCCCGACACATCGCGCACGCGCTCAACCAGATCGCGGAACTTCATCAAGAACGCGACCTGCTGGGCATGCAGGCCAAAGTCGTCATCGAACACCGAGATGCCAGCCTTGGCCGACCCGCGAAAACCGCGCTCATCGAGCAGTGTATCGCAGGCCTCGAGCAGCGACGGCACCGCCGCCTTGTCGAGCTGGCACTCGCCAAAGGAACGGATGGCCTCGAACTTGGTCTTGGCCTCCCCCTCCGGCAGCGCATCGACGAGCGAATAGAACACATCGACCGGCACCGACAGGCGCGGCTCAAAGCAGTCGAGCACGCCGGTGTGGTGGCCCACGGCGAGCGTGTAGTACAGCACGTCGCAGGCCTCCTGGGGAACGTCTTCCTCGGTCTCCACAAACTTACGCGTGAGCTCGTAGAAGACCACCTGGTCGGGCGCGTGGTCCAGGCAGGGGTCGGCGACGCCCTCGGCGGCCTCGTCGCTTGCGCGCGAGGCATCGCCAAAAGAGCCGCCGAGCATACCGGGGCCCGCAAAGTAACCAGAGCGGTCCGTGAGCTCCATCTAGCGACCTCCGGCTAGCACCAGATCCTGCAACGCCGAGTAGACCTCAACGCGGCGCGGATCGTCCTGCTTGTCGATGAGCAGTGCCATGGCACCGCGGATATCGCCCTTGGGCGCACCCTCGAGCGTGTCCATAAACTCGTTGGCCAGGTCGCGGCCGTAACGGTAGCCGCTCATGGCGCGAGCCTCGCGCTCGATGGCAACGCGCAGCTTGTACGGCACGCCGGGGTGCAGGATATCGGCCTGCTCGCCGGCGGCCTCCACCGTGGTCTCGGCATGGAGCTTTTGGTCCAGCAGACCGAGCGCCATGGCAAAGCCGTAGACGGTCTGCGCGGGGCTGGGCGGACAGCCGGGGATGTAGACATCGACCGGCAGAATCTTATCCGTGCCGCCCCAGACGCAGTAGTTGTCGTAGAAGATGCCGCCGGTGCAGCCGCACGCGCCATAGGACACCACGATCTTGGGATCGGGTGCGGCCTCAAACGCGCGCAGGGCCGGCATGCGCATGGCACGCGTCACGGCGCCGGTGTACAGCAGCACATCGGCGTGACGGGGCGAGGGCACGACCTTGATGCCAAAGCGCTCGACGTCAAAGACGGGCGTGATGGAACCGAAGATCTCGATCTCGCAGCCGTTGCAGCCGCCGCAGTCGACACGGTAGACGTACACCGAGCGCTTGATCTTCTTAAGAAGGGTCGCCTTGGCCTTCTCGATGCTCTCGTCGAGCTCGATCTTGGTCGGGCGGTACTGAAGCCGCTCGGGCAAAAGCGTGGGTTCGGCCATGGTTACTCCTCCTTCGTTTCAAAATCCATGATGATGCCCTCGACCGGCGCCGGACCGGCGGGAATCTCGGGCGCATCGGGGTTGAGCTCACGGTCGATATACTCCGGGTTCACGCCGTGGCCGCCCAGATACTCCATGCCGGGGCCCTGGGGCTCGCCGGACGCAAGCGTCTCGTTGGCAGCCATGCCGTGCGCGTTGCCGGTCTTTACGGCCGATGCGGCGCGCAGGGCGTCGAGCTCGCGCTTGCACTCCTGGCACATACCGACGGTACGGGCAGCCTGCTCGGCCTCCATGCCGCCGGCCTTTTGCAGCAGGCGCTTGGCGTAGTCGATCTCCTTGTGCGGGGCAAACGGCTTACCGCAACGCGAACAATGCTCGAGCGTGTAGACGCTTTTGCTGGTGAGGTCGTCCTTGCTCATGACGGCCAGCTCAAACTCCTCGGTGAGCTTGATGGCCTCCATGGGGCAGGCTTCCTCGCAGCGGCCGCAAAAGATGCAGCGACCGTAGTCGATCGACCAGGTGATGGTATCGGCCGCAAGGTCGGTGTCCATGCGAATGGCATCGGCCGGGCACGCCACGCCGCAGGCACCGCAGGCGATGCAGAGCTCGGCGTTGTGCTCGGGCTTGCCGCGCATGTCCTTGTTGGTGGGGAACGGCGCAAACGGGTACTTGACCGTCGCGTCGCCGGCCTTGGCGTTGACCTTCCAAAGCTTCAGCATATTAGAGCGCCTCCTCATCGAGCGGAGCGGCCATGGTGCCCTCGCCCGCAAGCGGAGACTTGTCGCGCCAGACGTTCTCGAACTGCTCCTTGTCGAGCACGTGGTCGCGCTTGGCGGCGACATCGGTCACCGTCACGCGGTCGGTGCAGGAGTAGCACGGATCGAGCGAGCCGACGATCAGCGCAGCGTCGCCCACGGTGTTGCCGCGGAACATGTAGCGCAGAACCGGCCAGTTGCTGTACGTGGCGGCCTTGGCGCGCCAGCGATAGCACTTCTGGTTATTGCCGAGCATGGCCCAGTGCACGTCCTCGCCGCGCGGCGCCTCGGTGGCGCCGATAGCGTACTTGTGCGGGGTGTACTCCCAATCCGTGGTGAGGATGGGGCCCGACGGGCAGTTCTCGAGCATGGTCTCGATCATGTCGATCGAATCGTAGACCTCCTGGATACGCACGGCGGTACGGCCGAAGGCATCGCAGGTGTCGGCCGTGGCGGCGTGCATCTTTTGAACGTCCGGATCGGCGTAGCCGTCGAAGGGATGGTCAAAGCGCACGTCGCGGGCATAGCCAGAGCCACGCATGAGCGGGCCGACCGGCGAGAAGTCGCGAGCGATCTTGCGGTCCAGAATGCCGATGCCACTCGTACGCTCAATAAAGTTGGGCGTGGAGAGCAAGACGTCGACGAGCTCCTGAACCTCGGAGCGCAGCTGGTGGATGGTCGTGAGCGTGGAGAGCTTCTGCTCGGCCAAAATGTCGCGACGCACGCCGCCGATCACGTTGAGACCGTAGGTCTTGCGGTGACCGGAGAGCTTCTCGGCCAGGTCCATAGACTTCTCGCGGACGCGGAAGAACTGCTGGAAGCCGGAGTCGAAGCCGGTGTAGTGCGATGCGAGGCCAATATTGAGCAGGTGAGAGTGCAGACGCTCGACCTCGAGCATGATGGCGCGGATGTACTGGGCGCGCGGCGGGACATGAATGCCCTGGGCGCGCTCGACGGCCTCGGCGTAGGCCACCGAGTGGGCGCAGCCGCAGATGCCGCAGATGCGGTCGGCGAGGAACGTCACGGCGTCATAGTTCAGGCGCGTCTCGGCGACCTTCTCCATGCCGCGGTGCACGTAGAACAGACGGTAGTCGGCGTCGACGATCGTCTCGCCCTCAACGAACAGGCGGAAGTGGCCGGGCTCGTCGGAGGTAATGTGCAACGGGCCCATGGGGACAAGCGTCGTCTCCTTGCCCTTGGTGTCGGCCAAGAACTCGTAGTTTTCCATGTCGCTCGCGGGGGCGGGGCGGAAACGGTAATCCATCGAATCCTTGCGCAACGGGTACAGCCCGCTGGGCCAATCGTCGGGAAGCACCAGGCGACGGCGGTCGGGCAGACCCTCGGGAATCAGGCCAAACATATCGCGCAGCTCGCGCTCGCCCCACACGCAGGCGGGGACGAACGGCGTCACGGACGGGAACGTCATCTTGGCGGGGTCGACCTCGGCACGCACGGTAACCCAGCCGGGGTCCTCCCCCTCCATGGAGATGACGTAGTACACGGCGTAACGGCCGCACAGGCTGCGCTCGTCGTTGCCGACAATCACAGGAATCCAGCCGTAGCGCTCGTAATACAGGTAGTGGACGGCCTCGGGCAGACGGTCCAGCTTGACGGTGATCGTCAGCTGGTCCTCGCACTGCCATTCGACCTTCTCGATAGCGCCCGGCACTGCAGCACGCAGGGCCTCGACGTGGCTTTCGCAGCGACGAGCGTAGTCCTTCTTTTCAGGTTCTGCCATGGTGCTAATTCACCTCACTTGTCTTGGTCTGGGAACTGAACACCATGCGGTAGAGAGGGGCCTCGTGGAGCTCTTCGACGCTCTGGTTCAAAACGACGGACGTTGCATCCTCGACGCCGCTCGTGATGGCGACCGGGGTGGCGATACCGAACCACATGACCACGATCGCGAGGGCGATCTCGGGGATGATCATGAGGGCGGGCACCTCGTGGCGCTTCATGCCCTCGGGCGCCTTGCCGAAGATGGACTTGAGCGCGATGCCGGTAAGGGCGAAGTACACGCCGGTGAGGCCGATGGCCACGAGCACGACCACCCAGATGGGACCGGACTGAACGCCGGCCACGAAGGTGAGGAACTCGGAGATAAACAGGGCGAACGGCGGGAAGGCGGCGAGCGCGAGCAGGGCGATGATGGTGAGCGCTGCCGTGACGGGAGCGATCTCGACGACGCCCTTGATCTTGTTCAGGTCGCGGGTGTGGTAGATGTGCTGGATGTTACCGGCCATGCAGAAGGCGAGCGCCTTCGTGAAGCCGTGGAAGATGCAGTGCAGCAGGCAGGCGGCGATACCGAGCGGGCCACCGATACCCAGGCACAGCGCGACCACGCCGACGTTGTCGACGGAGGAGTACGCGAAGCGGCGCTTGATATCGTCCTGCTTGAAGATGCACAGGGCAGCCACCAGGATGGACAGCGTGCCCAGGATGAGCAGGAGCGTTCGCGGATAGGTGTCGCCCACCGTGATGATGGACAGGGAGTAGAAGCGGATGATCACCAGCATGGCGCACTTGAGCAGCACGCCCGAGAGCAGCGCGGAGACCGGGCTCGGAGCCTGGGAGTGCGCGTCGGGCAGCCAGGTGTGCATGGGAAACAGGCCCGCCTTGGTGCCGAAGCCGATGACGATGAACGCGAACGCGAGGCGCACGAGCATCGGGTCGAACTGGTCGGCGTAGGGCATGATGGAGGTGAGGAAGGCGGCCTCATGCGCGTTGGGCATGATATCGGCGGCGTTCGCGTAGATGAGCAGCGTGCCGAACAGGCCGAAGGCCACACCGGCGGTGCAGACCATCGCGTACTTCCAAGACGCCTCGAGCGCCTGCTTGTTCTTGTAGATGCCCACGAGGAACACGGTCGACAGCGTAGTGGCCTCGACCGCCGCCCAGGTGAGGATGATGTTGTTGGACAGGCAGGCGAGCAGCATCGTGAAGACGAACAGGCTGAACAGCGCGTAGTACTGCTTGGTGCGCTCGGCCGGCATGGTCTTCTCCTCGATATCGATCTTGATATAGGAGATGGAGTACACGCCGGTGATGAACCCGATGATGCCTACCAGAAGGACGAAGATCGACGAGAGCGAATCGAGATGGAGCCACAGGCCCAAAGCGTCGATATTCTGCCCGCTCGAGAGCATGGTTCCCGCGGTGACGACCGAAAGGACAAGGGTCGCCGCGACGGAGATGGTGTTGAGCCCCGCGAAGACGTTGTAGGACGTCGTCTTGGGGAGCGCAGCCATAATCAGGGAGAACACGAGAGGACAAGCGAGCAGGGCGACCGTCAGCATTGAAACATCCATGGCCTACCCCTTCAATTCGGTCAGGTCGTGGGAGTCGAGCGACTTGGTGTCGTTCCAAATCCTCACGACGACGGCGGACATGATGATGACGGCGAAGATGGCGTCGGTGGCGATGCCGATCTCGATGATCTCGGGGGCCGTGGGCGCGAGCAGGGCGAGCGTCACGTGGCTACCGTTCTCCATAAGGCAGTACCCGAAGATTTGCTTGAGGATGTTGCGCTGGGAGATGATGCACGTGAGGCCGACGAAGAAGTGCGCGAAGCTGATGGCGAGGGCCGGAGTAGCCACCTCAGCGGTGGGCAGGCTCAGGCGCGTGACCACCGCGAAGCAGACGGCCACCTCCAGACCGGTGAGGATGATGGTCCAGGCCGGCTTGATGGAGGAGGTCAGCGTGCTATCGGCAGGCGAACCCATCTTCTTGTAGGCACGGTTGAGAATGAACGGAACGAGGATCACCTTGGTGACGAAGGCCGACGCGGCCCACATGAGAAGCTCGGTGGCACCGGTGGTGAGGCCCAGGGTGAGCAGCACGCCCACCAGGACAACCGACTGGATCGCGTACCACTTGATGGCGGACGGGATGGTCTTCGAGACGACCACCATGGTGGAGGTCACGATCAGAAGACCGCCCAGGATATTGACTAACGAATAACCCATGTCCTACCTCCTAACCCATCCAACTAGAGGACAGAGGACCGGCGACGACGACCATGATCATGAGGACGACGAACACGAACGCCATGGCGCGCGGAAGGGGCTGGCCGGCGGCCACGGTCTCGCTCGGCTCACCGGGCAGGACCTTACCCATCCAACGCAGGAACCATGCGAAGGTGGCGACGGTCTCGACGACCATGACGCACACGAGGACAAAGATGACCGTGTTGGTAGCACCAACCGCGAAGCCACCGGAAATGATCTGGAACTTGGAAAAGAACGTGCTCATGGGGGGCACGCCGGCGATAGCGGTCGCGGCGACCGCAAAGCCCACGCCCGTGACCGGGTACTTCTTCATGAGGCCCTGGATCTTGGGCAGCATACGGGTTCCCAGCGTGAAGCTGAGAGAGCCAGCGATGAGGAAGAACAGGGTCTTGGTGAACGCGTGGTTGAAGATGTGCTCGACGGCGCCGTTAAACGCCATCTGGCTTCCGAACACGGAGAGGCCCAGGCCAAAGAACACGTAGGCGAGCTGCGCGATCGTCGAGAAGGCGAGCAGGCGCTTCATATCCTTCTGGGGCAGGTACATGAGGAAGCCGAAGAGCATGGTCACGACGGCGTCGATGATGGCGACCCAACCGACGATCTCGGGGATATCGCCGGCGCTCGCAAGAGCGCGGGCGAACACGCACACGCCGACCTTAACCATGGACGCGCCATGAAGGTAGGCGGAAACGGGCGTGGGGGCCTCCATTGCGGAGGGCAGCCACATGTAGAGCGGGAACTGGGCGGACTTGGCCCAAGCAGCGAACAGGATGAGCAGCAGCACGACGGTCTTCATACCGGAATCGAGCTGGGAGATCGCGCTCAGCGCGAACGTGCCGGTTCCGGCGAACAGGAAGGCCGCGCCGATGTAGAGTCCCAGAGCGCCGATATGGGTGATGATGAGCGCCTTCATACCGGCCTTCTTGGCCGTGGGCGTCATGTAGTAGCTGATGAGGCCCCAGGAGCACACACCGGTGATCTCGAAGAAAACGAGCTGGCCGACGATGGTGGAGCTGTAGGCGAGACCGGCCATGGCGCCGATGAACGTGGAGAAGTACACGTAGAAGCGACGACGGGGCGCGTCGGGATGCTCCTTATTCTTATCGCTCATGTACGGGAACGAATAGATGACGACGAGCAGGCCGATAGCGACGAACGCGGGTGCGAGCAGCGTGCTCATCCGGTCGAATATGAAGCCCATGACCAAGGTCTGGCCCATACTCGCCCAGGTTACATCGACCGCGTTCATGCCGTTTCCGGCAAACGTCGCGGCCAAGCCAACGGAAGCGACCGTGGCGATGCCGCCGGCAAAGGCGCAGATCCATTTAGCGTAGGGACGCGGCAGCATGACGATGAGCAGGGAGCCCAGCATGGGGACGGCGATCGCCACCATGGCAAAGAGGGACAAGCTCGATTCGATTGACATAGTTTCTCCCTTCTCCCTACACGCCTACGACGACGAAGACGAACGCGAGGACCGCGATGCCGACGACGGCCCAGGTCTGGTTACCGAGCACCTTGAAGCGCGAACGGGAAACGGAGTTCTCGAGCACGCCGCAGACGACGAAATCGACCAGGCACTTGACGAGGAAGACGACGGCGCCCACGAGAGCGGTGACGCCGATGGTCGCGGGCTCTCCCCAGGGGATGAAGATGGAGGTGAACCAAGCGACGACCACGACCTGCTTCATGCCCATGGCGAGCTTCATCATGGCCAGGGACGGGCCGGAGAGCTCGGCGAGCGGGCCCTCCTGGAGCTCCTGCTCGGCTTCGGCCTGATCGAACGGAAGCTTGCCGAGCTCCATGTAACAGGCGGCCGCGAAGGCGACGCCGGCGAGGATAACGGCGATGACGCTCGAGACGTTGCCCGTAACGATGTGCTGACCCATGGTCGCAATGTCCGTGGAGCCGCACACGATGGCGACGGTGAACAGCGCGATGAGCATGGACGGCTCGATGAGCACGCTCATGAGGAGCTCGCGGATACCGCCGAAGCCCGCGTAGGCGTTGGAGGAATCCACGCCGGACAGCGCGAAGAAGAAGCGGGACAGCGCGAGCGCGTACATGATGGTGATGGCGTCACCAAAGACGGGCATGGGGCTCTGGAGCGTGAACATGGGCAGGCCCATGGCGAGCATAAACGACACCGCGAGGAACAGCGGCGGCATGATGCGCAGCACGAAGCTCGAGTCGGAACTCACGGACTCGGGACGCGCCATGAGCTTCGCGAGGTCCCGGTAATCCTGAAGGATGGACGGACCGCGGCGATTGTGCATCTTCGCGCGAATCACACGGGCGAGGCCGGAGAAGAAGGGCGCGACCAGCATGACCACGAGGCCCTGCGCCATCGCAAGAACGATGTTCATAATATCCTCTCCCCTCTCTAGACCATGACCACGGCGAGCACGAGGAAGACCACGAGCGCCGCGACGATGTAGCAGATGTATACGGAGTAGTTGCCGCCCTCGATCTTGGAGGCGAGGCCGGCCAGCTTGTCGGCACCCTCGCTCGGTGCATCAACCAGGAAACGGTCGGGCAGGGGCTCGACGCCCTGGGCGACACCGGTGAGCTTCTGGAACACGTGCGCGATGGACCAGCAGATCTTGGTGCATACCTCGCGCAGGGTGTAGAGCGGGCCCATGAAGAGTTCGACGTCGGACGCGAAGCTCGTGGCGACGACGGGCATGTGCTCGTTGGGCTCGTAGCCGCACGCCCAAGGGTCGGTCTTCTTAGCGGGGGCCTTGGCGCCGAGGCAGGACCTCAACGCGAACGCGAGGCCGGTGAGGACCACGAGCGCGATGGCGATCGCGGGGGTGGAGGTGGCGGCACCGGAAATCTCGTTCACGAGAGACACGCCCGAGGTGGCTGTGACGGCGGAGCCGGCAAGCACGCTCTGGGCGACGTCGCCCAGAACCGGGGCGATGACCGGGGAGCCGATTCCCAGTACCACGCAGATGGCCGCGAGGAGCATCTGCGAGAACAACATCGGAGCCGGGGACTCCTTGGCGTTCGCGGCCTCCTGGGAACGAGGGCTGCTCGCGAACGAGACGCCGTAGGCCTTCACGAAGCACGTGACGGCCAGGGCACCGGTGATGGCGAGGGCGGCCGCGGAGGCGACGGCGAATACCATGACGACCGGGTCGGAGAGCGTCGAGATGTTGAACAGGGACTGGTAGGTGAACCACTCGGAAACGAAGCCGTTGAGCGGCGGGATGGCCGAGATGGCAAGGGCACCGATGAGGAAGCAGACGGCCGTGACCGGCATGCGGCGGAACAGACCGCCCATCTTCTCCATGTTGCGCGTACCCGTGGCATAGAGCAGGGAGCCCGCGCCGAGGAACAGCTCGCCCTTGAACATGGCGTGGTTGAGCGTGTGGTAGAGGGCGGCCATGAGCGCAATCGTCGCGATGACGTCGTTGCCCAGGGCGTGCGCCGTCATGGACGCGCCGACACCGAGCAAGATGATGCCGATGTTCTCGACGGAGTGATAGGCAAGCAGGCGCTTGATGTCGTGCTCGTGGAGGGCGTAGACGACACCCAGGACCGACGAGATGGATCCGAAGACCAGGACCATGAGGCCCCACCAGAGCTGGACGCCCGAACCCGCGAGCAGGTCGAGACCGACCTTGAGGATTCCCAGGATGCCGATCTTGATCATGCCGCCGGACATGAGGGCGGACACGTTGGACGGCGCCTCGGGGTGCGCCTGGGGCAGCCAGGAGTGCAGCGGAATGATACCGGCCTTCGCGCCAAATCCGAAGAACGCGAGGACGAAGCACGCGGAGGAGACGGCGGGTCCAAAGTCATGCGTACGGAAATCACTGAAGCTGAAGGAACCGCCCACGCCGTTGGTCATGAGCAGGAAGCTCGCCATGATGAGAACGAAGCCCACGTGCGCGATGACGAAGTAGAGCCAACCGCCCCTAATGGAGTTCTTGTTCTCCTCGATAACGACAAGGAAGTAGCTCGTAAGGGACATGAGCTCAAAGGCGACCAGGAACCAGAACACGTTGTCGGCGGTGATGACGAGCATCATCGAGGCGACGAAGGTGTTCATAAAGAAGCCGGCGCGCCCGACCTTGCCCGGGTACTCGTCGAAGTAGGACAGACCGTAGATGAAGCCCGCAAAGGCGAGAATCGAGATGAGGACCACGATCAGGCCCGCAAGGCCGTTGAGCAAGAGCTCGAGACGGGCGAACGGGAAGAAGAAGACCGTGTTGAGGGACGAAACGTCGCCAAGCACGGCCTCGAGGCCCGCGATGAACGACAGCACGGCCGCGACGGCGCCGATCAGGCAGCCGGCGGTCTTGGCGGCGTTGTCGGCCTTAATCAGCAGAACCGAGGCGAGCGCACCGATGCACGAGACGGCAAGCGATGCGATAAACAGCGTCATGCTATCCATTGTTTACGCTCCCTTCTGCTTTCTCGGACAGACCCTGGGCCACAGCGGTAACGTCGACGACCGGACCGTTTTCGATCGAGCGCAGGCGCTTGGCCTCGTCGAGCTCGCGATCGGCCGCGCCGCCCATGACGGTCAGCGCCTTGGTGGGGCACGCCGCCACACAATGCGGACCGTCCGGATCGAAGGCGCACAGGTCGCACTTAACAGCGCAGGTGTACTGGCCGGGAGCCCACGTAAGCAGGCTGCTCAGGGACTTAGGATACGAAGGCGTCGGGTCGCACATGCCTGCGACACCGGCGATAGACGTGCCATCGGGATGGATGGCTCCGAAGGGGCACGCGATGGCGCACAGCCTGCACCCGATGCACTCCTGCTCCTTGACGTGGATGCGATCGCCATCGTGCTCGATGGCATTCACCGGGCAGACCTCGGCGCAGGGGGCACCCTCGCAATGGTGGCAGGCAAGGGCGGCCGAAATACCGCCGGTCTTCACGAGCGCCAGGCGCGGCGTATCCTGAAGACCCTGCATCCGGTGGGCGTCGGCACAGGCGGACTGGCATGTTCCGCAGCCGATGCACCTCTCCGGGTTGATGTCGATGAAGCGGTTCATCCCCACTTCCTTTCAAAATAACGGGCCGGGCTCCCGAACGTACGGGACGCCCGGCCCAAAAAGCCAACGAGAACGGGACTACACGATTTGATTCACGTGCGTCTCGTCGTCGAACTTGGCGGCGCCAGGCTCAACGTCCTGGGGAGCGGCGGCGTCCACCAGAGCCTGCTTGAGCTCGGTGTACTGACGCTCGACCTCGCCCTCGGCCCAGACCTGGTCGGCGATAGCGTCGACCTGGCAGGCGGAGAACTTGTCCTCGGGCGTATGCGAGACCGGGTCGACCTTGTGCATGGTCAGCTCGTTGCACTTGCCGATCCACCACTGGTAGGTCATATAGACCGTGCCCTTGTTGATGCGGTCGCTCACGTCGGCGCGGCTGTATACCTGGCCGCGGCGGCTGTGGATCGAGACGATGTCGCCATTCTTGATGCCGCGTGCCTGGGCGTCCGCGGGATTCATGCGGACAAAGCCGGGCTCGTCGGCAAGCAGTGCCAGCGTCTTGCAGTTGCCGGTCATCGAGCGGCAGCTGTAGTGGCCGACCTCGCGGACGGTGCACAGGATGAGCGGGTACTCATCGTCGGGAAGCTCGGAGGGCGCCTCCCAATCGTGTGCCATCAGGTTGGCGCGACCGTCCTTGGTGGTGAACTTGCCACCAGCGAACATGTCGGGCGTACCGTGGTCGTTCACATCGGTGCTCTTGACCGGCCACTGGGCGTAGCCGCCCTCGGGAGCCATCTTCTCGTAGGTTGCGCCCACAAAGTTGGGGCACAGGCTAATGCACTCGTTCCAGATCTGCTCGGTGTTGTCGTAGTGCATGGGGTAACCCATGCGCGTGGACAGGTCCGCGAAGATCTCCCAGTCGTGACGGCACTCGCCCTTGGGCGGAACGGCCGCGTCAAAGTGCTGGAAGCTACGGTCAGATGCGGTAAAGACACCCTCGTGCTCGCCCCAAGAGGTGGCAGGCAGGATGACGTCGGCGAGCATGGTCGTCTGCGTCATAAAGATGTCCTGGCAAATGAACAGATCCAGCTCGGAGAGCGTCTTGCGCATACCGGCCGAATCGGGCTCGGTCTGCACCGGATCCTCGCCGTAGTTGTAGAAGCAGTGCACCTTGCCCTCGTCGACCAGGTGGCCCAGGTCGGTGAGCTTGTAGCCCTCCTCGAGCGGGAGCTTTTCCTCGGGCACGCCCCAAGCCTTGGCAAACTTGGCGCGCACTGCGGGGTCAGTGACCTTTTGGTAGCCAGGGTACAGGTTGGGCAGCATGCCCATATCGCAGGAGCCCTGGACGTTGTTCTGACCACGCACGGGCGCGAGGCCGGAATTGGGTTTGCCGATCTGGCCGGCAACGCAGGCGATGGAGGCGATGGTGTGCACCGTCTTCAGGTTCTGCTTCTGCTGGCATACGCCCATACCCCAGCCAATGATGGCAGAGGGCTTCGCCGTGGCGTACATCTCGGCAGCTTGGTGGATCAACGCGGGCTCGACACCCGTGATGTCCTGTACGGATTCGGGAGTGTAATTCTTGATGGTCTCCCACCACTCGTCAAAGCCGTTCGTGTGCTCGGCGACGAATTCCTTGTCGTAGAGGCCATCGTTGACCAAGCAGTTGGCAAAGGCGTTGAGGAACGCGACATTGCAACCGTTCTTGATCGGAAGGTAGAGATCGGCGATACGCGCGGTTTCGATATGGCGCGGGTCGGCGACGATGATCTTGCAACCCTTTTCTTTGGCTCGCACGATACGCCTTGCGACGATGGGGTGCGAATCGGCAGGGTTATAGCCGAAGAGGAAAATGCAGCCCGCATCCTCCATACCGGGGATGGAGCATGACATGCAACCTGAACCAACCGTGTCCATCAGACCGAGGACAGTAGGGCCGTGTCAAGTACGAGCGCAGTTGTCCACGCTGTGGGTGCCGATGCACGCACGCGTAAACTTCTGCATGACGTAGTTCGCCTCATTGCCGCCGCCTCGCGAAGAGCCGGTGGTCATGACAGCGTTAGGACCATATTCGTCAATTATGGCCTGCATCTTAGATGCGGTGAAATCCAGTGCCTCATCCCAGCTTACGCGCTCAAGATCCGCGCCCTTAGTGCGGCGGATCATCGGGTGCAGTACGCGAGGAGTCAAGATCTTGGTGTCGTTGATGAAGTCGTAGCCGCTCATGCCCTTAAGGCACAGCTCGCTCTGGTTGGTGATGCCGTTGAGCGGTTCGGTACCCACGACCTGGCCGTTTTGGACCAGGAGGTTAAACTGGCAACCGGCGCCGCAATACGGGCAAATCACTTTATGCTTCTCCATGACACCCTCCTTCCTTTCTCTGCTACCGAATGCTCGGTACTTATTTGACAATCATTGGGCCTGTTTGGCCGTCCGCTTACGCCTCGTTTTCGATGGTGGCGCGGGCACGCTCGGCGGTCAGTTCCGCCAAGCGTTCCTCGTCTACCAAGGTGAGGCCCTTGGTCGGGCACGCCTCAGCACACGCCGGACCGCCGGGACGGTCCACGCACAGGTCGCACTTGAGCACGAAGCTCTTAGTCTGCGAACCCACGCGCACGTCGCCCATCAAGACGGGGACCTGCGTAGTCGCCACACTCACGGCGCCAAAGGGGCAGGCCATGACGCAGCTCTTGCAGCCGATGCAGTTGTCCTCGTTGACGCCGATGCGATGGTTCTTTGGATCAAAGAACAAGGCGCCCGTAGGGCAGGCCTTGGCGCACGGAGCGTCCTCGCAGTGGTGACATGCCACCGGCGCGGAAATCTCGTAGGTGCGCGTTACGCGCAAGCGAGGTGCGGCGATGTTGCCGGGAATATCGTGCGCCTCGATGCACGCCGCCATACAGGTTTGGCACCCAATGCAGCGTGAAGAATCAGCCACGACTCGTTTATTGCCCATGTTGTTCACTCCCTCCTGAATCCCATGCCGGAGAGACCCTGCCGACGTTGTCCCAGACCGCCCGTGGTCCGGCATCGGCGTATCGAGCGCATGCGGCGAAACAGGCGCTTCGATAGAGTTCCTCCAACGATATACAGGCTAAATATACGCAGTTGCAGGTGGCAAACTTGAGCATAGGCCCTGCAATACGGGTGTATTGCAGGGGTTTTGGCAGGTTGGAATTATTCTCTAGTAGCTATAAAGGTGAGTGTATTACATGCGTACGCCTCAGAGATTTTTACGCGCTCTCATTTTGGATGTACTACGCTTGTATTCGTGTTAATGGTTATTTACTTGAGTAAAATAAAGTAATGGTTATAAGATTCTAAGATGTCGGTATATACCGCATTTGACCGACTATATTGCACGCTAGCTAAGGGAGGGCAGTGATGTCATCGACGCAAAAACGAGCCATCCTGCAGGTGCGCATTCGCGAAGAGGACAAGCAGCATGCCGAGCGCCTCTACGACGCCATGGGCACATCGCTTGCCGAGGCCGTCCGTCTATTTGTCGCGCAGAGCATTTTGATGCGCAAGCTCCCCTTTCAGCCGGTCGCCGTGCGCTCAAAGGACGGCACCGCCGCCTATGGATCGCTCAAAGCATATGGTGACCCCAATCGCCGCGCCGAGGAGCGCAATGCCTGGATTGAGTACCTTGCCACGGAAAGCGACGATTCGATTTTGGGTCCCGAGGAAGTAGATATCCATGAGTAGCACCATCATCGACGAGACCGTCATCCTACGCTACCTGCTTGACGACGACGAGGTCCTGTCACCGCGCGCCGCCAAGGTTATCGCCACGCGCACCGCTCGCGTCTACCCCGAAATCATCACGCGCGTCGTGGTCACGCTGCGCGACGTCTATAAGGTTCCCCGCGCTGAGATTGCTGCGGCCATGAAAAGGCTGCTCGATGACGTCATGGTCGACGAGCCCACCGTTGTCGCCCTTGCCATCAAACTCTTTGGCAAGACCCATATGGACTTTACCGACTGCCTCCTCGCAGCCCGAACCGCCATCTACAACGATGATGTCGTGAGCTTTGGCAAGCCCATCATCCAAGGCATGATCGATTACCGCCACAAGCGCCAAACCACTGCCGACGCCCGCAGCCGCAGCACCGACGCCCGCGGCCACAGTACCGACGCCGCCATCGACAAACTCCGCCACCGCCCCCGCAGCTAACCCCATCCCCTCCTAAGTTGCGGTGAAATACGGACTGTTTTTGCTGGTCAAACCGCAAAACAGTCCGTATTTCACCGCAACTTATTGAAGGTTGACCGCGAACGATTTCGCTATCGGGAGTCGGCGTAGGGTTTTGTTGTCGGAATGCCGTAGCCGCGCATCATGGCACCGAACGATTCCACGTCGTAGGTGTCCGAGAGTTTGAAATGAATGACATTGTGGCCCATGGCGCGAAGGTTCGCGTCGCGCATGAGGGCCGCTCGATACGTTTTTGCCGCCGCCCGCTCTGGATCATTTTGAGCCTCGTCTTCAAACTTGCCTAGCCCATGCAGCTCTGCCAGCGTCCATGAGCCGTCTGGCATCTGCCAGCCATAATCTGCTAGATAATAGCCAGCGTTTCCCGGTCGCGTTATCTCAACTTGAAGCTCAGGCGCGGCAACCCCAGCGAGAATCATCGCTGCTCTCGCCTCGGACTCGCCGCCATTGTCTGACCTGCCGTCCATATGCTCAAAAACGTCAAAAGCACGCGCGATGCCATGCAACCCTCGGCAATTTGCCTGCGCATATGCCCGCAGCTCTTCGCGTTCGACATCGTACTCACGGGCCAAGCCATCGACATAGCCCAGCGCATAACGAAAGGCGCTCGTTCGAGCGATATCAACAACCGTTCGATACGGATCCGTCAGCGTAAACAGACCGAGCCGCCACACTTCGCCCGCCCGCCAGCGCTTGTATTCAACGAACTCATACGTATCCCGCCTTGTAGACCGTGGCAGCAGCACTTGCACTTTATCCAGAAGCGTATACGCCGAGCCGATACCATAGAGCAGCGCTGCCGTCGATCCGCAAAACACAGCATCCGGTTCAACGACCGCAATAGCGGATGCCAGCTGAAAGATGCGATCTTCAACCCCAAGATTATTCCAATAGACCGGATCAGCATACACATGGTTGTAAAGACGAAGCATGAGCTCTTTCTGCATAAGCTCGCGCGCACGGCGTTCATCCCAAGGATCAATTGTTATAAGCAGCTGTCCATCTTGATGAATTCCAAGGGCCGAGAATAGCATCCTTGCATATGACTGCGGAAAATGTTTGCCTTTATCGAGCATGGCCAACCCCATAACCATCACGGCGGAGAGAATACCATTACGCTATCGCATGCTTCCTTCCGCAGGCCTTGCCAAAAGCTGACCAAAAGCTTGACGTCGCAGGTCAGAGCTTCAAATAATATTTCCACTCTCGGTAGACGGTCGCTACGACCCTCCCAACGGCATCAAAATCCAACCTTACAAATAGTTGCGGTGAAATACGGACTGCATGGGCCATAAAAGCCAAAAAACAGTCCGTATTTCACCGCAACTTAGGTGGGGATGTGGGGTCCCGGCATGTATATGAAAATGGCTCTGGTCCCAAAAGGAACCAGAGCCGTTTATCATCTTATGGAGCGGGCGACGGGAATCGAACCCGCGTCATCAGCTTGGAAGGCTGGGGTTCTACCATTGAACTACGCCCGCAAGATATGGTCGGGACGACAGGATTTGAACCTGCGACATCCTGCTCCCAAAGCAGGCGCGCTACCAAACTGCGCCACGTCCCGAAGGTGTTGAGCAGCTAAGGTCTAAACCTTGCGTGTCCCAAAGCGAAGGAAATTATAGGGGAGACTCCCCGCCTGTGCAAGCATTGATGCCTTAGCTCCTCGAATGTGCAACAAAACGACTATGGAGCAGGCCGATCACAAAGGCAACCACGGCAACCGGCGCCCACGCGGCACCGATATCCGCCAGCGGCAGAACATCAAACGGCAGCCACGCGCCCGCAAAGAACGCATCGCGGACCGAGGTGATCACGCTCTGCACGGCGACCACGCCGCCGACCCACACCCACACCTGCGGATGCGCGTCGCAAAAACCGTGCACCAAACCCATGAGGACCAGCACGATGGCGACGGGATACAAGGCGTTGAGCATGGGCACCGAGAACATAAGGATCACATCGAGGCCCACGTTGGAAAGCACGCACGAAAACGACGCGAACACAAAGGCGAGGATCGCGAAGGGGCGGCGCATGGCCTCCTCGGAGACCTCCGCTCCCCCTTCAACCACGTACGTCTCACAGAAATAGCGCGCGCAGCAGCTAATGAGGCCGATGCACACGTTCATGCAGGCGAGGAAGAAAATCGCAAATACCACAACCGTGCCGGCAAGGCCAAAGTGCATGGAGGCCGAGCGAGCAAGGATTGCAGCGCCGTTGGTGGCGTCGGGCATCACGGTGCCGAGCTGCATACCGGCAAGGGCCAAGCCGCAATAGATGATGGCCATGAGCACGCCGGCGATCACACCCGAACGCGAGATCTCGAAGGCCACACGCTTGTCATCGGTAACACCCAGCTCATGGATGGTCTCGGCGATGATGATGCCGAAGGCGAGCGACGCGAGCAGGTCCATGGTCTGATAGCCAGTCAAAAAGCCCTGCACGGCGGCGCCTGCATCGTAGGGAGCCTGAGGCGCGGCAGCCGGTCCCAGTGGCGAGACCACGGCGGCACCCACGACCAACACGATGAGCGCAATGAGCGCGGGGCCCGTAATGCGGCCGAGCACGCGCGTGATGACACCCGGGCGCAGCGTGAGCACAAACGCGACTACGAAGAACCCGATGGCAAACACCAGACGTGCCGTGCCGAGCGAAACACCCTCGGGCAGCAACGGTACCAGCATCTCAAAGGCCGTGGAGCTCGTACGCGGAATGGCAAGGCACGGGCCGATGGCCAGATATACTGCCGCGACAAAGAACTCGCCAAACTTGGGATGCACGCGGCCGGCCAGCTCGCGGGCCGTGCCGGCAAGCGCCACGGCGATAAAGCCCATGACGGGCAGGCCGATGGCGGCAATCAAAAAGCCAACCATGGCAAGCGGTGTGGCCGTGCCGGCCTGGAGCGCCAGCAACGGCGGAATGATGAGGTTGCCGGCGCCAAAGAGCATCGAGAACAGGGCGATGCCGACGGTAACGACATGGTCGGAGCGCAGACCGCGCGGTGCGGATGAGGCCATAGGCACACCTTTCGGGTCGAAACAAAAACGGGACGGGCAAAAGACCCGTCCCGCAAGTATATACGCTCTAGCAGGCTAAATCGCGCAAAGCGTCAATCGCAGTGTCGACTTCCTCGTCCGTGTTGAAATACCCAAACGAGAAGCGGACGACGCCCTGGCGCTCGGTCCCCAGCGCGCGGTGCATGAGCGGAGCGCAATGGGCACCGGGGCGCGTCGCAATCCCCCACCCTTGCATGAGCGCGTCCGAGATCTCGGCAGAGTCGATATCACCCACGTTGAGCGACACAATCGCAGAGCGCGTCGGCTGGTCAAACGCACCGTAGAGCTTAATCCCCGGAATCTCGCGCACGCCAGCGAGAAAGCGCTCAGCCAGCGCTCGCTCATGCGTCGCGATCGCCTCGACCCCGCCTTGCGCCTCGATAAAGTCGAGACCGGCAGAAAGGCCCGCGATGCCGTGGCCGTTGAGCGTGCCCGCCTCGAGGCGCGTGGGCCACTCAAGCGGCTGCAGCGCATCGAAGCTGCGCACGCCCGTGCCGCCCATGGCCCACGGAGCCACGTCAATGCCCTCCGCCACGGCCAGGCCGCCGGTGCCTTGAGGTCCCATGAGCCCTTTGTGGCCGGTAAAGCACACAACATCGAGCCCCATGGCGTGCATATCGATATGCGCCGTGCCGGCAGACTGAGAGGCGTCAACGATCACCAGCGCACCGGCCGCATGGGCCATGGCCGTCACGCGCGCAATGTCGACCGCGTTGCCGGTCACATTGGAGGCGTGCGTCACCACCACAGCACGCGTGCCCGGCGTGACCAACCGCTCGAGCTCGTCGTAGTCGAGCACGCCGCTCGCATCGCAACCCGCATGCTCAACCGTCACACCCTGCTCCGTCGCCAAGCGATTGAGCGGACGTAGCACGGAGTTGTGCTCGAGCACCGTTGTGACCACGCGGTCGCCGGGGCGCACCACCCCGTTGATGGCGGTGTTGAGCGCCGCCGTAGAGTTGGGCGTAAAGCACACATGGTCCGCCCTCGGGCAACCCAAAAGGCGCGCGAGCTTGACACGGCAAGCGTGAATCGTACGAGCAGCATCGAGGGCACCCGACGTGGCGCCGCGCCCGGCATTGCCGAGTGAACACATCGCCTGCGTCACGGCATCGATGACCGTCTGCGGCTTGTGCATGGTCGTCGCCGCGTTATCCAGATAGATCATCGCACGACCTCCCACATATCGATCACGGTATAGCCCTCGGTGGGAACACCCGCCTCGGCGAGTTCGCCGCGCAGCAGTTCCTCATCGGCAGGCAACGCCTTCCACGCCAAACCGCAGCCGGCAGCGACCTCCCCGGGCACGGGAATCGTTCGCCCGGGAAGGCCGCGCTCGATGCACAGGGACTCGCAACCCATGGCGGCCGCCGTGGTGGGAAACGTGATGACAAGCGCCGGGCGCTTCTCCCTCATGGCAACTCCAACCAATACGCTACGGACGCACGACGCGCACGGCCTGCTCCATCTTCTCCACGATCACGTACATGTTGGTGACCTCGCCCACCGCGAGCTGGTCTTTAATGCCAAAGTGATCGAGGCAGGTGCCGCAGGTGAGAATCTCGACACCCTGCTCCGCCAGGCCCTTCAGGTCATCGAGCACCGGCGAGCCCTCGACGGTGAGCTTGGCACCGCCGTTGTAGAACAGCATGGTCGCGGGCAGCTCTTCCTGTTGCGTCACGGCAAAGATAAAGGCCTTCATGAGCTTGTGGCCCAGCTCGTCGTCGCCGCGGCCCATGCAGTCGGTGTAGACGGAAATGACGAGCTTGCCCTTGCCGGCGCTGGCATCGCAGAAGGCAGCGCCATCCTGCTCGGGATCAGCCACGGCAACGGCGCCAGAGGTCGCCACGGTCACGTGCCACTCGGCGTCCGAAATCTTCTCGACCGAGGCCGTGCAGCCCTTCTCCTGCGCCATCTTGGAGATGTTCTTGACGGCGGTCTCGTTATCGACCGAGGTCACGACTGTGCCCTCGCCATCAAGCTGCTTCAGGGCTTTGAGCGTCTTGACGACGGGCAGCGGGCAGGCATCGCCCATGGCATTGACTTCAATTTTGGTAGACATAGTTTTTCCTTTCGAATAAATCGTTTTAGAACGGTGCATAGTTCAATAAACGTATCGTTAACGGACAACGCGAACGGCAGGACCGCCCGGCACCGGCTCGCACACGCGGCCGATTGTGGCGGAAACGCGCCCCTCGGCATCCAGGCGGCGCGCAAGCTCATCCACATCGGAAGCAGGCGCCGCGATGAGTAGGCCGCCAGAGGTCTGCGGATCGTACAGCGCATCCAGCATGCCCGGCTCCAGGTCCTCGTCGGCAGCCACGCGCGGGCCAAAGAAGTCCTGGTTGCGGTAGGAGCCCGCGGGGATAATGCCCAGACGCGCCATGTCGAGCACCTGGTCAAAGAGCGGCACCGCCCCCGACGCGAGCTCGATTTGCACGCCCGAGCCCTCGGCCATCTCGCACGCATGCCCGATCAGGCCAAAGCCCGTAATGTCGGTGCAGCCGTGAAGCTCGAGTCCCTCGGCCAGACGAATCGGGGCCTCGTTGAGGGTGCGCATCGAGTCAAACATGGCTGCGGCCTCATCCCGCTCGATGAGCTCACCCTTAATGGCCGTGGTGATGATGCCCGAGCCGATCGCCTTGGTCAGCAGCAACGCATCGCCCACGCGCGCGCCGCTGTTGGCGAGCATACGGTCGAGCGCGACAAAGCCGCTCACAGACAGGCCGTACTTGGGCTCGTCGTCGTTGATGGTATGGCCGCCCGCGATGGAGCAGCCGGCCTCGACGCACTTGTCGGCGCCGCCCGCCAGAATTTCACCGGCAACCTCAACGCCCAGGCAGCTCGGGATGCACAGCAGGTTCATGGCATGGCTCGGCCGCCCGCCCATGGCGTAGATGTCTGACAGCGAGTTGGCCGCGGCAATCTGGCCAAACAGGAACGGGTCGTCGACCATCGGCGGGAAGAAGTCGATGGACTGCACGAGGCCAAGGTTCTCCCCTACGCGGAAGACGCTCGCATCGTCGGAGGTATCGAACCCCACGAGCAAGTTGTCGTTATGCACATTGGGTAAATCGCCCAGGACCTGGGCGAGGGCTCCGGGGGCCAACTTAGCGGCTCAACCGCTCGCGGCCGTCATGGACGTGAGTCTCACGGTGTCTTTAGCCATACGAACCCCCTTCCAACAAATCAACGACTTTAAGTATACGCCCCAGGCACGCTTCCCAAGAGACCGCCGACGGCTCGAACGTCGAAGGCGGCGCCGTAAGCGCCTGCGCGATAGCATCTGCCAGCGCGCGCTCAAACAACGGAAGGTCGGCCGCCACGGGCGTGTCGACATCCGTCATACGCGGCGACGCCACCCACGTCACGGGAGCACCGGGAAGCATCGCCTCCATCCAGGGACGAACGCCGGGCAAATCGGTCGCCACAACTTTGCAGCCGCACGCGAGGGCCTCGATCGTCACGAGCGGCAGACCTTCGTAAAACGAAGGCAGCACAAAGACGTCGGAACTGCGGTAGGCATGCACGAGTCCATCGCTATCCAGGCGCCCCGCCAGCGTCACCGGCACATCTGAGGCCGCGGCCAAGCGCTCGATACGCGCGTACTCGGCATCGTCCCCGCGACCGCCCACAAGTACCAAGCCAGATGGGCGGACGTCATCGTCAATCGGCAATGACACGGCTCGAACCAGCGACTCGACGCCCTTTTTAAAGCAAATCTTGCCCACGTACACAAGCGATCCCGGCCGCCTCGCCACACTTGCGTCGTGGCAGAAGACGCGATGGTCGTAGCCCGTCCCAATCACGTGGATGCGATCGGCATCGACGCCGCACACCAGGCCAATCTGCTCAGCCTGCTCAGCATGGAGCGCAAAGACGGCATCGAGCCGACGAACCGCACTTACGATGCGATCGCGCTCGAGCGCATGCGAACGCAGCTGGCGCAGGTCGGTCGAATGGCACACGGCAACAACCGGCACGCCCCGGACACACTCGCGCGCCAATGCGGTCACCAGATACAGGTGATGGCAGAGCACCAGATCGGGCCGAAACTCAGCCACCGCCCGATCGATTGCTGCAGCAAATGCCCGCTCAAATGCCTTGAGCATCGAAGGTGTCAGGTCACGATAGCGCGTGGAGGGATAGGGCATGACATCGGACATACCGCAGATGGGAAACGGCAGCTCGGGCGACTCGAACGGTACGACAAACACGGCAGCACGCCGGTCCAGCTCGCCTTGGGTATCACCCGGTGCCGCGCCGCAAAGCACGGCGGCGCGATGCCCCGTCTCGATCTGCTCGCGCACGAGCGCGGCAAGGTAGGTGCCGCTGCCGGTGCTATCTGGTTTTTGTGCCGAGATATTGAGGATGCGCATGTAGCGGTACACCCCTAGGCCAAGGCGGCGGCGCGGACAGCCGCGCCGATCGCTCCGGCAAAGCGAGCCTGGGGCGAGGTGGTCACCGGCGACCCCAGTAGCTCGCCTAACCGCTCCACCACGAAGGCGTTCTCACACAGGCCACCGGTCAGGTAGTACGGGGTGCCCGCGGCCTGCCCGGCCATAGTCGCCACGCGCGAGACCACGCTGTCGATCACGCCACGCGCAATATTCTCGCGCGGCTCGCCGCGACCGATCAGGCTGATGACCTCACTTTCGGCAAAGACCGTGCACATGCTGCTAATCTTGGTGGGCTCGCCGGAACGCGCCAGGTCGGCCATCTGCTGCTGGGAAATGCCAAGGCGGTCGGCCATGATCTCCAAAAAGCGCCCCGTGCCGGCGGCGCACTTGTCGTTCATGGCAAACTTGGCCACGCGGCCACCCTTAAGTTGGATGACCTTGGTGTCCTGACCGCCCACGTCAATCACGGTGCCGTGGTCGCCAAACAGACGCACGGCACCGGTACCGTGGCAGGTAATCTCGGTCACGACCTTGTGTGCATAGGGCACGGCGACACGGCCGTAGCCAGTCGCGATCACGCGAACGTCGTCGGCTGTCACGTCATAGCCGGCCGCTACCAGTGCCTCGCGCAGCCGCTCGGAAGCATCGACCGAGGAGAACCCGGTTGGTTGCACGCACGTCCACGCCACCGAACCCTCCCCGTCGACCACAGCGGCCTTAGCCGCCGTAGACCCGATATCGATCCCGATCCCTATCATGGCTCTCTTCCAATCTAAACATCAAAGGTAGCGGCGCGTTCAGGCGCCTTAGCTCTAGGTTTCTCAGGTGCCGGAGATTGCCCCGAAAGAGGAGCGCAGCGTACTTTGGGTACGCAAGCGACGGTTTGAGGAGCAAGATCCGGTGCCTGAGGAAGCTAGAGGGTTTCGATGAAGGCGGCGATGCGGGTCTCGATCTGGCCCATGTCGCCGTTGCTGTAGTCGGTCTCGATCTTCATATACGGAATATCCGCACCCTCGACGGCCTCCTGCATGCGCGCACTCTCAACGTTGAAGGTGTGGCACGCCTGGAGCACGCTCTCCACTACGCCATCGACATGATACTTCTCGCACATGGCCAGCGTGTTTTCCATACGACCGTCGTTGGGCGTCATGACCGAGCAGTTGATGTCCAGGTAGCGGTCGGCGATGGCGCGCAGGATGTCGGGAGCCTCCGGATCGATCATCATGGCCGCCGTGCGCTCGCCCGAGCAGTCGTCCATGCACACGACCACGCCGCCGTTGAACTCGATGGTGCGACCGATCTTGTTGATCACGCCGCCCACCGGGCAACCGGTGATCAGAATGCGCTTGGCATCCGCCGCAACCGGGCGCTCGCCCGCATCGTAGGCCTCGCGCAGCTTGGCGACCTTTTGCTCCAGCTGCTGCGTATAGGCCTCGATATCAAAGCTAAACGTACCGGCAAACATAGTGCTCATCAGGTCGACGCCGCTCATGGCCGCCGGCTGGTTGGCCTGCAGAGCAAACATGTCGAGCTGGGCCGCACGCAAGCGGTTGCGACGACGGACGGCAGCGCGCAGGTCATCGTCGGTAATCGTGATGCCGTAGAAGCCCTCGAGCTCCTCCTTGAGCAGGCGGCACTCCTCGTACCAGCCTTCACGCTCGTAGGCGCGATCGCGACCCTGCGGAAGATGCAGAATGTGCGTGCGCTTGAGTTCGTTGAGCAGCTCGTACATCTTCTTCTTGCCGTCGCAGGTGGTCTCGCCGATGATCATGTCGCTAAAGTACGTAAACGGGCACTTTTGCGAATAGGCAAAACCGTACGTCGACTTGATGAGCGGACACAGATTTGCCGGCAGCACCTTCTCGGCCTCGGGAATCACCTCATCGGACGTACCGCACAGAGCCACGCTCGAGGCGCCCGCTGCATCGATAATCTCGAGCGGCGTATAGCTGCACAAAAAGCCGACCAGGCGATTACCCGCCTGCTTGTAATCCTTAACGCGAATAAACGCCGCCTTGCGCTGCTCGTTGAACTCCTCAAACGTACGAGGCAACGGCTGTTCCTCGATATCGGCCATAGTAGTTCCCCTCTCTTGCACCGATAATACCGACAATTTAACAACGAACCCACGCCATACCCAAAAGGAAGCATCCTCTAGGGAATGGCGTCGATAAGCTCCTGCGTATACGGATCGCTCGGGTGCGCAATCACATCCTCGGCCGCGCCTTCCTCGACAAGACGACCGTGGTAGAGCACGCCAATCCGGTCGGACATATGCCGAACCACACGCATATCATGCGTGATAAACAGCAACGCCACACCCGTCGTGCGCTGCAGGTCGCGAAGCAAGTTGAGCACTTGGGCCTGAACGGACACGTCAAGCGCCGAGACCGGCTCGTCGCATACCACAAGGCGCGGCTCGCAAATAAGCGCCCGTGCCAGATTGAGTCGCTGACGCTGTCCTCCCGAAAGGTCATGCGGATAGCGGTCATAATGCTCTGCCAGAAGACCGACCGAAGCCAGGGCCGAGAGCGCACGCCCATGGCGCTCATCCGCATCGCGCACGCCGGCGATAATCAGCGGCTCCTCCAAAATGCGGCCGACACGGTTACGCGGGTCAAAAGCCGTAGAGCTATCCTGGAATACCAGCTGGATCTCGCGGCGAAACGGCTTGCGTTCGCGCTCCGACATCGTGGCGAGGTCGTGCCCGCGATAGACAATCGAGCCGGAATCCGCACGCTCGAGACCACAGATCAGGCGTCCAGTCGTCGACTTGCCCGATCCGGATTCGCCAACCAGGCCATAGACCTCGCCCGGTGCGATCTCAAACGACAGATCGTCCACGGCGGTAAAGGCCTGACGCTTAAAACCTGAGCCCGGCATGGGAAACGTTTTAGTCAGATGTGAGACCCTAAGCAGGGCTTCGCTATCAACAGCCATGGCACTCCCCTTTCTCGACAAGCCAGCATTTAGACCGGTCGCACGCATTCACGGCAAACATCGGAGGCTCCTGCGCGCGGCAACGCTCGTCCGCCCGGGCGCAACGAGGCGCAAAGCGGCATCCACAGGGTATTGCCGTAAGCGGCGGCACTGTGCCCGGAATATCCGCCAGCGTGTCAACGCGCTCGCCTTCGAGCGGCGGAATGCTCGCGATGAGCCCCTGGGCATACGGGTGGCTCGGACGCTCCATAAGGCCGCAGGCGTCGATCTCTTCTACGATTTGGCCCAGATACATGACGTGCACGCGCGAGCAGATGCTCGTGACGACGCCCAAATCATGGCTGATAAAAAGCACCGCCATGCCCTCGGAACTGTTGAGTTCGCGCAGGAGATCCAAAATCTGTTTTTGAGTCGTCGTGTCGAGTGCCGTGGTGGGCTCATCGGCAATCAGCAGTCGCGGATGACCGGCAAGCGCCATGGCAATCATCACGCGCTGGCGCATACCGCCGCTAAAATCGCCCGGATACATGTCGAAGCGAGCCGCGGCATCTCGAATTCCCACACGCTCCAACAGCGATAGAGCCTCGTTGCGGGCTTCGCGTCGGCTCACCTTACGGTGGGCCCGCACGGCCTCGACGACCTGGGCCCCGACCGTCATGACGGGGTTAAGCGAGCTCAAAGGGTCCTGGAAAATCATGGCAATGTCGCAGCCGCGCACCTCGCGCATGCGCTTGAGCGGGCGCGCCAGCAGATCTTCGCCATCAAACACAATCTGGCCCTCATAGGCCATCTTCTGTTCATGCTCCAATAGGCGCATGACACTCTGGGCAAACACCGACTTACCGCAGCCGGACTCGCCGACAACACCAACGATCTCGCCGGCATCGATATGTAGGTTGAGTTTGTTGACGGCTTCCAGCGCGTTGCCATCGCGGCCCACAAAGGAGATACAGAGGTCGCGCACGTCCAAAAGATGCTGAGCCATGGGCTAGTCCTCCTTGGTCTTGGGGTCGAGGGCGTCGCGCAGGCCGTCGCCGGCAAGGTTCAGCGAAAGCACGCTCGCGATGATGGCGATAGCCGGGAAGAAGATCATCCACCAGGCTTTGCGCATCACGTTCTTGCCTGCCTGCAGGATGTTTCCCCAGCTGGCGTCGGGTGCCTTGATACCCAGGCCCAGAAACGAGAGGGCGGCCTCCGAGAGCACGGCCTCGGCAAAGACGAAGGTCGCCTGCACCAGGAAGGGCGCCATAACGTTGGGCACGATATGCAGCCACACGATGCGCGCGGTCGAGGCGCCCTGCACGCGCAGGGCCTCCACAAAGGGCTCCTCCTTGACCACCATCGCACGCGAGCGCACGATGCGCGCCATGCTGGGCGTATAGACGATGGAGAGCGCGATGATGACGTTCCACACGCTCGCCCCCATCATCGCCATGAGTGCGATAGCCAAAAGCACGCCCGGAATGGACATAAGGCCGTCGCAGATGCGCATGAGAATATGGTCGAGCCTCTCGTTGTAGCACGCATAGGCGCCGATCACCAAGCCGAGCGCACTCGTCGCGAGCGTGACGGCAATGCCAACGCCAAGCGACACGCGCGCGCCCGCGATGACACGGGCAAGCAGGTCGCGGCCAAAGTCATCGCAGCCAAAGGGATGCGCGGGCGAAGGTGCCGAAAGTCGCAACGCCATCTCCTGCGCATTGGGATTAACCGTCCACACCAGCGGACCGACGAGCGCGATCAGCGCAATCGCCAGGAATATGCAGCCGCCGACCACAAACCCCTTGTTGGCAAGAGCCTTCTTAACGTTTGCCATCATGCATCGCCCCATTTGCGAGCGCGCGGGTCAAAAGCGCCGTAGGCAAGGTCGACGGCCAAATTGATCACCGAATTCAACAAGGCGATGACCAACAGCACGCCCTGAATCACCGGATAGTCGCGACGCTCGATAGAGCTCGTGACCAGCTGGCCCAAACCGGGGATGTTAAAAATGGCCTCAGTCACCACGGCGCCCGTAATCAGGGCGCCAAAAGAATAGCCGACCGAGGTGAGAATCGGCAGCGCTGCGTTGCGCAGGGCATGGGCCAGCACCACGCGAACCTCGGAGACGCCCTTGGCACGCGCCGTCTTGACGCAGTCAAGCTGCATGGCCTCGATAACGCTCGAACGGGTCATGCGCATGAGCAGGGCCGCCTGCACGCATCCAAGCGATATGGCCGGCAACGCAAGATAGCGTAAATGGCTGAACCAGCCCTTCGATAGTGGCGCATAGCCGGCCACCGGGAACACGCGCAACGTGACGGCAAACAGCCACATAAGCATGAGCGCCATCAAAAAGCCGGGTATCGCCACGCCCAAAAGAGCAACGACACGCAAGACCGCGTCGGTGCGCGACCCATGTTTGAGGGCAGCGACGACGCCGCAGGGCAGTGCAATCAGCAGCGCGATGAGCTGTGCCAGAAGCGCGAGCGATAGCGTGGGGCCAAAGTGCTCGGCGATCGCCTGCGTGACGGGCTGGCGCATAAAATACGAATCGCCCAGGTCGCCGGTAAGTACGCCGCCCATCCACTCAACGTAGCGCTGCGGCAGCGGCTCGTTGAGTCCCAGGCTATCGTTGACGCGCTCGATCTGGTCGGCCGAAGCCTCCATGCCGAGCATCGAAGAGGCCGGGTCGCCCGGTGTGAGATAGATAATCAAAAACACGACGACCGAGATGATGAGCATCACCGGAACCATCGCGCCTATACGTTTGAGCGTGTACTTCAACATGCGAGGCGTCTATTTCCCCTCTGAACGTGGACAGGGCGTGGCAGCCACAGGGGACCAGACCCCTCCAGCCGCCACGCCATCTATTGCATTACTCCGGACGCTTGGCGTTCCAAACGATGGCGCCGTCGAGCACCTCGACGTCCTCGACGTCTGCCTGGGTGCCCGTGATGGAAGCGTAGTGGCAAAGCGGCTCGATGACGGCGATCTCATAGAGGCGCTCCTGAGCCTCGGCCCACTTCTTGGCCGCGGCGTCGGTGTCCTTGGCGGTGCGGGTCTCGGCCACGAGCTTGAGCGCCTTCTCGTCGGACAGGCCATAGAAGGCCTTGGAGACCGAGAGGGACTGGGCCGGGATGGGCTTGTAGTTGGTGGAGGCCACAAAGAGGTCCCACTGCTCGGGCTTGCCGGAGCGGATGTCCATGAAGGTCGCGAACTCGTAGCTGTCGACCTCGGCGGTGAAGCCGGCCTTCTCGAGCTGCTCCTGCAGCGCGACGGTGGCGTTGTACATATCCTTGTAGTCGGGGGTGGTCAGCAGCTTGACCGTCTCACCGGCATAAGAGGTCTTGGCCAGGGCCTTCTTGGCGGCCTTGGCGTCGGCCTGGTTAAAGTACTTCTTGCCCGCATCGGTCGCCCACTGAGTGTTCTCGGGGTTGCCAAGGTTGGGATCGATGTTGAAGAGCTCCTTCTCGCCATAGGCGGCAAGAGCGGCCGCCTCGCAGTCGATAGCCATGAGAGCGCACTTGCGGATCTCCTCGTCGGCGAAGACGCCCTCGTTCATGTTGAGGAAGGCGGTCAGAACGCCGGCATTATGGGTGTAGAGCTTGACGTCGTCGTTGCCGTCGAAGTCGTGGTAGTTCTCGGTGGGGATCTCGCCAGCGATATCGTACTCGCCGGTCTCAAACCCACTCACGCGCGTGGAGGCCTCGGTCACGAACTGATAGTAGATGTCCTTGGTGGGCGCGGAGACCTTGCCGGTGTAGCCCGAAGCCTTGCCGTGAGCGGCGACATAGTCTTCGTAGCGGGTGAGATGGACGTACTGGTCCTGCTTCCACTCCACAAACTTGTAAGCACCGGTACCCACGTACTCGGTCACGCCGGTATCGCCCGCGGCCTCGATGACCTCGGAGGGGAAGATACCCGGATACTGGGAGTGGTTGCCCAGGATGATCAGAAAGTCGATGGCGGGCTCGGTCAGCGTGCAGGTGACCTCGTGGTCGCCCGAGGCGGCGAAGGTGGCGCCGGGCAGCAGGCTCGCGGCGCGATCGTTGACGGTGAGCCAGCGGTTCATCGAAGCCACGACGTCCTCGGAGCCAAACTCCTTGCCGTTGTGGAAGGTAACGTCCTCGCGTAGCTTGATGGTGTAGGTCAGGCCGTCGTCGGAGACCTCATAGCCCTTGGCCAGCACGGGCCGGGGCTCGTAGTCGCTATCGAGGCCAAAGAGCGGCTCGACAACGTTGCAGATGACGTCCATGGTCACAAGCGACGACGTGGTGTGCGGATCGAGCCCGTCCGGGCTCGCCGGTAACGCGATCTGCAGCTCGTCGCGATACTCCACATCCTGGCCGGTGGCAGCGGCGCTACCGCTCTCGGCGCCCGAACCGCCGCAGCCGGTGAGGCCGAGGCCCGCCATGACGCACAGGGCAGCGGAGCCGGTCAGAAAACCGCGACGGGAAACGCCCGCCTTGAAAAGGTCGTTGTTCATTGAGTTCCTTTCGTGTCTGAACAAACAGATAGAATCTGCCAGGACGGCGGAAATCCCCGCCCGGCAGCTATGCGAAGCCGATCGGCGCCCTGCGGTGCATCCGGACACCGACCGACATGGCAACAGAGAAATCCCTATCGCGCGGATAGGAACACCCGGCGGCACGGCCCAGCGCAGGTGCGGCTAAATCGTCTCGAGGAAGGCCTCGATGCGGGTCTGGAGCTGACCGGCATCCTCACCGGCGTAGTCGGTCGTGATGTGCATAAACGGAATGCCGGCCTGCTCGGCGGCCTTCTCCACGGCAAACGACTCCATCTCGTAGAGCGTGCAGAACTGCAGGGCCACGTCGACGATGCCGTCGGCATGCAGGTCCTTGGCCATCTGGACAATGTCCTTCATACGCTGGTCGTTGGGAGTAAAGACGGCGCAGTTGATCTTAAAGTAGCGCTCGGCAATGGCATCGAGCATCTCGTCGACCGTCTCGCCGGTCTCGTCGACCAGGTCCTTGTAGTAGCGCGAGCCCGTGCAGGACTCCTCGCCCACCACAACGCCGCCGGCCTTCTCGATAAGGTTGAACAGCTTCCAGTTGGGCACGGCCATGGGCGTACCGGTGTACAGGATGCGCTTGGTTCCCTTGGGCGCCACGCCCTCACCGGCCTCGACACGCTGCTCGCACTCAGCCGCCATATCGTTAATGGCTCCGGTCAGACGCGGCGTGTCGTCCATAAAGGCGGCCTGCACAGTCAGCAGGCTGTCGAGACCGCTGATGGGCGCCGGGTCGGCAGCGCGGGTCGCAGCCAGACGCTGTAGGGCGCGGCGCTTCTCGTTGACGGTGTGGATGGCAGCCTTCAGGCGCTCGGGCGTAATCGTGACGCCGCACTCGTCCTCGATCTTGGCGGCGAGCTTCTTGACCTCGGCCTTCCAGGTCACGAGCGTCGACTCGTCGTGTACGTTGGGAATATCCATGACGTACATGTTCTTTTGCGTGGCAAAGAACTCGTAGGCCTTCTTCTTGCCATCGCAGGTGTTCTCGCCCACCACCAGGTCGCTCGACTCGATGTAGGGGCAGACCTCGCCCAGCTTAAAGCCGGCAAAGCTCTTAATGAGCGGGCAGGTGTTGCGCGGCAAGTGCTCCTCGACCTTGTCCGTTGCCCAATCGGCACCCGAGCACAGGCCCACGGGAATGCCGTCACAGGCAAGTACGATCTCCTCGGGCACGTAGACGCAGAACGAACCGACGATCTTGGTGGCCTCGCCGGCCTCCTTCTTGTCGAGCATCTCCTTAATACGGCCGCTGTGGATGTTGGTGGCGACAAAATCCAGGTAGGACGTGGACTTGGGGCGATTGCTCTGCGTCAGGAACATATCGCCGTACATCTGGCCCACGGCGCCCAGCAGCATGTCGTGGTCGGCAAGATTCATGCCGAGGCTCTCCCACATCGGATGGAAATCAAATTCTTCAGCCATGACGGTTCCCCTCTCGAACCAAAAATGAATAACTACGGTATTGCTGCACGGTGGGTGGCGAAAACCCAGCCGCGCCTAAACCCGGAATTTTGGGGAACCTGCTTTGCAGCTGATTATTTAGTTGTGCGTCGTCTCTCCCGGAGCCGTGAACATACCTGCTCATATGCGACTCCGAGCCATATATAGGGCACGCGCGGCAACGCGGTGAATGTATGTCATCTGCGGCATGTGCGCACCCTCCTTTACAAGTTAAGGTCAACTATATCAACGGTCGTCAACCATGCGAACACCGTTGACATTCGTACGACAGCGTCGTGTGCCGTCGTTTAATAAATAATTATCTGTGTTGATAAGAGTTTGTCATTCCCCATTCGGCGAACGGCAAGACAAAACCGCCGAGGCTTATATCCCCGACGGCATTACCCGGCGCTATCGACAAACCAAATGGATCTTACTCGCATCGAAGTGCATGCGTAGCGTCTCGCCTGCTTGCGGCAGCTCGTCGACAGGCACGCCCACCTTGTTGACCTTCCACTGCAGACGTGTGGGCGCATCGACGCGCGGCACGTCCAGCAGCACCAGGCGCTCAAAACGCGAATCGCTCACGCGGGCCACATGCAGGTCATAGCTGTTGCGACCACGCTCGGCACGGTTGTCAACATGGAAGTAGCTTGCCCGAATGCCCAGGTACGCCACATTATCGGGAACCTCGCGACCCACGTTAAAGGTCATACCCCAATCCAGGGCTTCAACTTCCTGAGGCCCGATCTTGCGCGCCCGGCTTGTGTTCTTGCAGCCCGTCAGGCGCAGCGCCGCCAGCGTCTGCGGACGGCGGACCACGTCCTCGACGGAGCCGATCTCCTCAACATGCCCGTCGTGCATCACGCAGATCCGCTGGCACAGGCGGCACGCTTCGTCGATGTCATGGCTCACGTAGAGGACGGTGCGGTTGCACACATCGAACAGGTCGAGCATGTTCTGCTCGAGCGCGCTCTTAAGATAGGAATCGAGCGCGCTCATGGGCTCGTCGAACATAAAGATGCCCGGATGCGCCGCCACCATGCGCGCAAGCGCCACACGTTGCTGCTGACCGCCCGAGAGTCGCGCGGGATAGCGGTCGGCAAAATCGGCTAGACCGAAAATGCTCAGATAACGCTCGGCGAGCTTTTTGCGCGCGGCGGCGTCGCCCGCATCCTTTACACCGGCGCATACGTTATCGGCCACTGTCATGTTAGGAAACAGCTGATAGTTTTGGAACAGCAGAGCGCATTTTCGCTCCTGGGGCGACAGGTTGATGCCCGCCGAGGAGTCAAAAAAGGTCACGCCGTTGACGACGATCTTGCCCTCGTCAGGCGTCTCCACGCCGGCAATGCAACGCAAGGTGCAGCTCTTGCCGCATCCGGAGGCGCCGAGCAGCGCCACACGCTCCTCGCCGGCCTCGAGTTGGATGTCGAGCATAAACCCGGGATAACGTTTCTTAATATCCAAAACGAGCGACATAGCTTATCGACCTCCCTGCGGCGCCGCATCATCGCGCATAAGCTCGGCCAGCGCCTCGCGATCGATACGCAGGGCATCGCCGCCCGCCGGGTCGAGCGAATCGCCCTGTCCGGCGAGATCTTTGGCCTGTTTGCGCTCCGCACGGGAAAGGCCCCGCTCGCGATACTTTTGCGAATGAGCGGTGTACATGTTGATGAATAGGATGACCAGGAAACTAAACACGATCACGACGGCGACCCAAAAGAGGGCCACCGACGTGTTGCCGCCCATCCACTCAAAGTAGATGGCGATGGGAATGGTCTGCGTAATGCCGGCGTAGTTGCCCGCAAAGAACAGCGTGCAGCCAAACTCGCCCATCGCGCGGGCAAAGGCGAGCACCGTGCCGGCGGCAATCGAGGGCCAGCCAAGCGGCATCATAAGCTTGGTAAAGATGCGACGCTCGGACCAGCCCAGCGTGCGCGCGGCGTCGAGCATCTGCGTGTCGAGGCTCTCGAAGGCTCCGAGCGCCGTACGATAGACGAGCGGGAACGACACCACCGCGGCAGAGATCACCGCTGCCGGCCACGTAAAGACAATCGAGATGCCGTGAGCGATCAGCCACTGGCCCACCCCGGTCGAGCGACCAAATAGCATAAGCAGCAAAAAGCCACACACCGTAGGCGGCAGCACCATGGGGATGGTAAAGACCGAGTCGAGCAAGCCCTTGATGCGACTCGAGGTACCCATGGTCTTCCACGCGGCGAACAGGCCCAACGCAAAGGAGATCAGCAGTGCAAGGCCGCTCGTTTTAATGGACACCCAGAACGGGCGATAGTCGATGTCGCCCAAAAAGGAGGCCAGAGAGGTCAAGGGCCCCTGCTCACCCCGCAACACGACAGACGACGTCTCTACCATTTGAGCGCTATCAAGCCAACGCGCGCCGCCCTTGGCATCACCAGAGGCTGATGCAATCACCACATAGCGGTCCCCATCCGCACCGCGCTCGTCAAAGCCATAGGTATACCCGCCGGATTCAAACGTTGTTTCCGCCGTAACATACCAAGGAAGATCCACGTCCTCTAGCTGCGCACCTCCCATGCAGTTTGCGCTGTCGAGCTCACAGACGAGGGCCTTGAGACCCGATACGCACTCGTTGTCCTGCGGATCCAATCCATACTTCTCGACCGCCTTAGGCGATATCCACGCCACAACGCGATCGGCAGCAGGCGCCACTACAAGGTCCACGTCCTCGTCAACGGGAAACCGGTAGCCCTCAGGCTGGCCCTCCATGGCACGAGCAGTCCCCTTAGCCAACCGCTCAAAACCCTCGATCCCATAGGAAAGCCCATGGGCGGTCGCAGCAGCCTGGGTCCCGTCCTCAGCGTCCCCAGCAAACGCAAGTCCTGTCACCCAGCAAAGCGCGAAGGTCAAAGCACAGGCGACAAGCATGCGGAATCTATTAAGCACGAAAAGCTCCAAGCGAATACAAGGACGGAGTGAAACACAAAACGATGGAATTATCGCGCCAAGCCGCACTACGCGGAAAGCTCAAAGCCGTACTTGGCCCAAATCTTCTGAGCCTTCTTGTTGGTCAGACAGAAGTCGATGAACGCCTTGGCTTCGTCGGCGTGCTCGGAGCTCTCGGCAACGGCACCCGGATACACGATGGGCTTGTGCGAATCCTCGGGGCACACGAAGGCCTCCTCGATGCCGTCGTAGCGGAAGATATCGGAGCTGTAGACAAAACCAGCCACGCAGTCGCCCGTAGAGACGTAAGACGCAGCAGTGCCGACCTTGTCGGCCAGTGCGACCTTGTCGGCGATCTCGGGCGCATACTCGCCGTCGTCGCCCTCGGTGCCAGTGTAGAGGCCCACGGAAGCCAGGGCCTGGTTGGCGTACGTGCCGGCGGGAACGGTCTTAGCGTCGCCAATGGCGATCTTACCGTCCAGATTCGCGACGTCGGCGATGGCCTCGACCATGGTGTCGGAGCCTTCGGCGCGAATGATCACAAGGTCGTTGACGAACATGTCCTCACGCGTGTCGGCGTCGACGAGCTCGGCGGCCTCGGCGTCGTCCATGGTGCCCTTGGAAGCCGTGATGAGCACGTCGACGGCGGCACCGGCGCGCATCTGCTCGACAAGGTCGCCAGACGCCTTAAACTGCGTGTCGGCAAAGGTGGTGCCGGTCTGCTCGGTGTAGAGCTCCTGAACCTCGGGCAAGGCCTTCTCGAGCGAGTTGGCGGCAAAGACCTGCAGCTCGACAGCTTTCTTGGAAGATGCCTTAGCAGAACCGGCATCGGATCCGGCCGGCTCGGACGTCTTGCTGCCCGAACAGCCGGCAAGACCAAGGCCGGCAGCGGCGACAGCAGAAAGCGAAACGAATCCGCGGCGAGAAACCATATCGAACATGTTCAACCCTTTCGAACGCTATGCCCGGGCACCCCGCCGCGGGCTTTAATCTGCAATCAGATTATACTTCTGCGCGAATAATGATAGTGAGATATTATTCTCGTCAGAGAATATAGTTTCAAGTTACCGTGCACCTCGGCGTCGATTCGGCGAAAAACAAAGGCGGAGCAGCCGTTCAGGTCGCCCCGCCGCAGGTAAACCGCTTAGTTGGTATGTCCGCCGCCCGCTGTCATCTGAGCCGCATGCTCCAGCTGGTCACTCACGGCCTCCCAGCTTTCGCGAGCGGCCTTCGTGGAACCGGGAAAGTTTACGACAAGCGTATGACCTCGTTGCATGCAAATTGCGCGCGAGAGCATGGCGCGGCGCGTCTTGGTCATGGAGTATGCGCGAATCGCCTCTGCAATACCTGGCACATCGCGGTCGCAGACGGCACGCGTCGCCTCGGGCGTCACATCGCGCATCGAAAGCCCCGTACCGCCGCAGGTGAGCACGACATTGGCGTGGCACTCATCGGCGGCCTCCACGATGGCATCACCGATCTCGCTGGCGTCGTCGCGCACGACCACATGCGAGGCGACCATCCAGCCCTGCGCCTCGATAAGTTCCTCGAGTGCGGCTCCAGCCTCGTCCTGGGCAAGATCGCGCGTATCCGAGCACGTCACGATCGAAATCTTCAGCTCCATAGCATTCCTCCTACAACACGGCGCCCTCGGGCAGGTCGACGCGAACAACGTCCACGACATCTCCCGCCTTGAGCTCGCACGGTCCTTCGTCAATACGCAGTAGACAGTTGGCCCGCTGCATCGTGCCGAGCAGCGCCGAATTCTGCGTCTTGGCCTCGGTCACCAACAGCTCACCGGTCTCGGGGTCGCGCAAAACCGTGGCGCGATCGAAGAAGCGGCGATGCTGTCGCTTTTTCACGCCGTGCGTGAGCGTCGCCTGCTGCTCGGGACGCACGCCCTCGGCAAAACCGCGCATCTTGCGGATCGCCGGACGAGCAAGCATCTCAAAGCCCACATACGCCGCCGCGGGATTGCCCGAAAGCCCCAGATACGGCTTGCCGCCGAGCAAACCAAATGTGATGGCCTTGCCGGGGCGCATCGAGATGCGATCGAAAAGCACCTCGCCCTCGCGCTGGACAAGCGCCGTCACGAAATCGTAATCGCCCGCCGAGGCGCCACCACTCGTAATGACAAAATCGCACTCCTGCACGGCACGATGCACAAGCTCGGCAATCGCCTGCTCATCATCGGGCGCGATGCCGTAGAACACGGGCTCGGCGCCGGCATCGAGTGCCTCGGCCATCAACGCCGACGAGTTGGAATCACGAATCTGACCGCGCGCCGGTACCTTACTCGGTGCGACCAGTTCCGTGCCCAGCGAGATAATGCCCACACGCGGGGCGGCGTGCACCTTCACGCTCGCGTATCCGGCGCTTGCCAGCAGACCCGCGCCCGCCGGAGCCACGACCTCGCCGGCGTGCATCACAGCATCGCCGGCATGGGCCTCCTCGGCGGCAGAGCGAACGTTCTCCCCTACCTTGGCAGGCGCCGAGAAGCGAACGTGCGAGCCCTCGTTGCCGTCACCGTCGAGCACGTCGACGATCTCGTATTTCACCACAGCATCCGCACCCTTGGGCACCGGCGCGCCCGTCATGATGCGGACCGCCTCGCCCGCGCCGACCACGCCCTCAAAGACATGGCCCGCCGCCTCGTGCCCTACGACGGAGAGCGTCACCGGAGTGTCACCGGTGGCTGCAGCAAGATCAGCTGCGTGCACGGCATACCCGTCCATGGCGCTGTTGGCAAACGGCGAAATGTCGATATCGGCCACAGCATCCTCGGCCAAGGGAAGACCAGCCGCCTGCCACACGGGAATCTCGACGAGATCGGTCGGAGCAACGTGCGACAGGACAATCGACTGCGCGTCCTCCAACGGAATGAGTTTCTCTGCCATATGCACCTCTTAATGCCACGGCGCACAACAGGAGCGCCGATTCTTTATGCTTGTCTCAGTATAATCCCCCGACGCACGACCGCTACTCGGTCTGAACCCGCAAATACACCTGTCGGTTGCAGGCCGCGAAACAGAATGGAAACCAACCTACCGGCTCGTCGCGTTTACCGCGTTTTATAATGCTTGCGTTGCAACCTAAAAGAGGGACGTATGGCTCATAACGACAAACCCGAAAGCGCAAACGAAGCGCAAGATCATTCCCAGTCGCTCGACGACGGCGGCTTTTTCTCCCTGAACGACGTTATCATGGCCGGCAGGCAACAGCTCACCCGCTCCGAGCATCTCTTGGCTGCCGACACGCGCCGCAACGTCCGCAACCTACTCGCGAGCGCCAAGTTGCTCGTACTCGTCGTCATCGTCTCTCTCGCCATGGGCGTTGCCGCTTGGGCGTTTTTGGCCTCGCTGAATATCGCGACCGATTATCGCGAGCACCATGCGTGGATTTACGCGCTGCTTCCCGTTGTGGGCGTTGCCACCGCATGGGTGTACAAAAACCACGGCCTTGCCGCCAAACGCGGCAACAACCTGGTCATCGACTCCGCTCTGGGCACACGCCTCATCCATATGCGCATGGCTGTCCTCACCTTCGTATGCTCCACCCTCACGCACCTCACCGGCGGCTCAGCCGGTCGCGAGGGAGCTGCGGTGCAGATTGGCGGCACCATCGCCAGCAACATCTCGAGCCTCGCCCACCTCAAAAAGCATGACCACCACGACCTCATGCTCGCCGGCATCTCGTCGGCCTTTGGCGCCGTATTCGGTTCACCCCTCGCCGGAGCCTTCTTTGGCATGGAGATGTGCTTTATCGGCAAGATCGACTACACCGCGGGCATCTACTGCCTGGTCGCCTCGTTTACCGGCTACTTTACATCGCTTGCCTTGGGAACCGAGTACGAGGCGAATGCCATCGCCAGCGTTCCCAACATGACACCACGGACGGTTGTCATCGTTGTTATCAGCGCCATTATCTTCGGTTTGACAGCACGCCTCTTTGCCTGGTCGGTTCGAACCGTCAAGAGCCTGTACGGTCGCTTTATCACCAACTACCTTACTCGCGCACTCGTGGGCGCGCTCGTGGTGCTCGCGGCCTACGCGATGCTCGACGCCTGGAAGTATGCCGGCCTTGCCACCTGGCTCTCGGGCGCCGGGTTCGCCGGTAACACAACCCTTGCCGACGCAGCCATCAAGCTCGTGGTGACGGCGCTCACCCTGGGCGCTGGCTTCCAAGGCGGCGAGGTCACACCCCTGTTTGGCATCGGTGCGGCGCTCGGCGGCTGGATCGGTTGCCTCGTCGGGATCGACCCCAGCTTTCTGGCGGCGCTGGGCATGCTCGGCGTGTTCTGCGCCGGCCTCAACGTGCCCATCACCACCTGCATGATGGCCATCGACCTGTTCCACGGCACGGCAGCCGGGTTCTTTGTCATCGTGGCCTTTATCAGCTATCTCGTCGGCGGCCACCGCGGCGTGTACCCCGCCCAGCGCATCATCTCACCCAAGCGCCGTTCGCTTATTGTGGATGAGGGCGGTACGGTAGCGGATGCTATCGAGCGCCACAACGACCTGATAGAGTAGACGTTAGTATTCGCCGTGCAGCCACAATCAGGGGCAATTCGACCTGAGCGCGACCGCACCGTCACGTCATACGCCAGGAGTCGCCCCATGCACGCAACTGATTTTGGTCGCACGCTCATCATCGCCAACCCCGCCGCCCAGTCGGGTGCGGCGCGCGAAGTTGCCGAGCGCCTGCAACGCTTTTTGGATATGACCGCGCGCGCATCCCAGTTTGACCTGGTGCTGACCGAGCGCATGGGACACGCCAAGGAGCTCGCCGCACGGGCCAAGGGCTACCGCACGGTTATCGCGCTCGGCGGCGACGGCGTAATCCACGAGGTCGTCAATGGCTTGATGGCGCAAGAAGAGACGGTTCGACCGGCGCTTGCCGTCCTGCCCGTAGGCTCCGGCAATGATTTTGCCCAAACACTCGGCATCGACGATTTCTCCGGCAAAGATTTTGGCGCGCTACTCACCTGCGAGCTGCAGCACCAGGATATCGGGCGCATTCGCTCGTGGAGCCCCGCGAGCGGCAGCGGCGAGGCGACCGTCGAGTACTACGACCAGACGCTTTCGGTCGGTATCGACGCCGCCATCGGCCTGGGCACCACCGAGCTGCGAAAAAAGACGGGCTTGACGGACGCTCCGCTCTACACCCTATCGGGACTTGAGCAGTTTGGCCTGCGCTATCGCAACTACCCCATGACAGTCAGCTTTGACGGGGCGCCCGCCGAGCGCGTAAGGGCGATCATCATGGCGATTCAGCTGGGCCCCACCTATGGCTCGGGCTATCGCATCTGTCCCGATGCCGACCCCCGCGACGGCATGCTCGACGTCTGCTACGCCTGCGGCCCCGTCCCTCGTGCGGTTGCCCTGCCCATGTTTCTTTCGGCCAAGGACGGCCACCATACCAAGCTGCTGCCGGTTCGCATGCGTCGTTGCCGTCATGCCGAGCTCACGTTCGAGGAGCCCGACTACCCCATCCAGGCCGACGGCGAGCCCATCGTCGCCTCGCGCATCGAGGTGGACATCCTTCCCGCCGCCCTCGAGGTCTGGCACCCAACCCGCTAGACCCACCTAAGTTGCGGTGAAATAGGGACTGTTTATGCAGCTAAAGCCGCAAAACAGTCCCTATTTCACCGCAACTTATGAGGAGATCATTCGTCGCTGCCCGGTTTGCGACGGTTGGCCTTTTTAATGGCGTTGAAGTGCTTGTCGTTGAGCCTGCGCTGGCGCGATCGCTGTGGCACCTTGGTCTTGACGCGACGGCGCGGCGGACGGCCACGACGCTCAAGCTCTGCCCTCAGCTTACGCAGACAGCTTGCACGGTTCTGGAACTGGCTGCGGCTCTCGCGCGCCGTCACGGTAATCCCCGAAGGGATATGCTTCATGCGCACCGCCGAGTCCGTCGTGTTCACGCCCTGTCCGCCCGGACCCGTCGCGCGAAACACCTGTACCTCGCAATCGCGCGCCAGCTCTTCGACCGACATCTCGGCATAGCGCGCATACTCACGCCATCCCATCGTGTTCTCATCCATATCAACACCTCCCCTCATACAAAAAATGTGACAAAGGGAAAGTCCCTTTGTCACATCGCATACCAATCGCTTGTGTTGCGCGCTTAGGCGAAGGTGATCTCGCCGGTCTCGCAGTCCATATCGGCGATACGGGCCAGGCTCTCGACGCGGAAGCCGCGCTCGCGGAGCTTATCGCCACCGCCCTGGAAGCCCTTCTCAACTGCAATGCCAATGCCGGATACCTCGGCACCTGCAGCCTCACAGATCTTGATAAGACCCTCGAGCGCACAGCCGTTGGCCAAAAAGTCGTCGATGATCAGAACCTTGTCGCCCTCGGACAGGAAGCGCTTGCCAACGATAACCGGGTACTCCTTCTGTTTGGTAAAGGAGTAGATGGTCGTGGCATACTGCTCGCCGTCGAGGTTGATGGACTGCGCCTTCTTGGCAAAGACCACCGGCACGCCGCCAAAATGCTGAGCCGCGATGCAGGCCATGCCAATGCCCGAAGCCTCGATCGTCAAGATCTTATTGATCTCGACACCCTCGAACAGACGGGCCCACTCGGCGCCCATGTGGTCGAACAACTCAACGTCGCACTGGTGGTTGAGGAAGGCATCAACCTTAAGGACGTTACCGGCCTTTACGATGCCGTCATGGCGAATACGATCCTCAAGCTCCTGCATGGCGCAACCCCTTCTCGCGGCAACGATACCGCGCGATTAATAAACGTTGTTCGATAGTCTACCACGGACCGACCCCCGCCCGCCCCACAAGCCGCATCGCACCATAAAGCTGCAAGACCAGTAAATAGGCCCGATTCGTGGCAAGCCTGCCCCCCCACATGTTAATGGCGGGCACGCATCCTCACCAAACGTACCATGGCGAGCGCAAAACCCACAGCGGCCACAGCCATCAACACGTAGAACACCGAGCGAAAGCCAAACAGGAACACATCCGGACGACCTGCAACAATACTGGTCACGGCCTCGCCCATCGCCACGCTCATCTGCCCATATAGGATATGTGATGCCGCCGTAATGCCCACTGCCATACCCGCATAGCGCGCAAGGCTACCCAGGCTGCCCGCAAAGCCAAGCGCTTCGCGCGGAGCCGAGCCCATATACAGCGAGTTATTGGGGCTCTGGAAAATCGACGTACCGCAGGACATAAATGCGACGCAGCACACGATCACAGGGATAGAAGAGTGCTCGTCGAGCGTGCTTACCGCAAAGAGACCGCACACGTACACGCCCAGGCCAACCGCCGTAGGACCCTCGCAGCCGACACGGTCCGAAACCGTACCCGAAAGCGGTCCGATGAAGGCATTCACCATCGGTAGTGCCAAAAAGAGCAGTCCAGAGATGTCGGAACCAAAACCATGGGCGTCCTGAAAATAGAACGGCAGGATAAACTCGGATGCGCCGATGCCAACGAACACGATGAGCATACAGGCAAGGTTGATGGTGAAGGCAGAATTGGCAAAGCAGCGACGCGCGGCCTCCGCCAGCGACATGGGGCGCTCGCCGGCCTCCGGCTTAACATGCGGCAGTGTGTAAAGCCCCACGATAAACGAGATGACGCCAATGGGCAGGTTGATGAGGAAGATGCTCTCCCAGGGAAAGCGTGCCACCAGCATGCCGCCGAGCACGGGGCCACACATCATGCCGAGGGCCACGAAGGTCGCGAGAATACCCATGGCACGACCGCGCTCGCGCGCCGGAAACGACTCGGTGATGATGCCCATGTTGTTGGCCATGGCCGCCGCGCAACCGACGCCCTGAACAATGCGTGCCAGGATAAGAACCTCGAGCGAACCCGACAGGCCGCAAAGCAGCGAACCGACCGTAAAGACGATAACGCCCAGCTGGAATACGCCCACCTTGCCGCGCACGTCGCCCAGGCGGCCAAACGGCAACATGGCCACGCACGTCGCGAGCAAATACACCGAGCTCACCAGCTGGATGCGGTCGAGGCCCACGCCCAGCTCCTTTTGCATCACGGGCAACGCCACGGTCACGACGGTCGAATCCAGGCACGCCATAAACGTCATGATGAGCACGGTAAACAGAATCGCCCATTTGTTCTTGCCATGGGTGTCGCCCTCTAGGGCAATGTGCTCGCGGCGCAGCTGCTCTGCAGTTTTGTCCATATCCATCCTTTCGAGTGGCCCAACGCAAAAAAACGGGGCCCCAATCGCCTGCAAACAGCCGCGATTGGGGTCCCGCCTACGGAATCGGAACGAAAGGTCGCCGAAGCTTTCTGCCAGCATCGGCGCCTTATGCGAACGCTAGCCTAGCACTGCTCGAGTGCCTGCTCAAGGTCGGCAATCAGGTCGGCCGTGTCCTCGAGGCCGCACGACAGGCGTACCATGTCGGCGGAGATGCCACAGGCGATGAGTTCCTCGTCGTTCATCTGGCGATGGGTGGCGTTTGCCGGATGCAAGCAGCAGGTGCGCGCATCGGCCACGTGCGTAGCGATCTGGGCGAGCTTAAGGCTCTTCATAAAGGTCTCGGCCGCCGCGCGACCACCGTTAAAGCCAAAGCTCACGACGCCGCAAGTACCGTTGGGCATGTACTTCTGAGCCATGTCGTAGTACTTGTCGCCCTCCAGGCCCGGATAGCTCACGAAGCGCACCTTGGGGTGGCTCTGCAGGAACTTGGCGACCGCCAGGCCGTTCTCGCAATGACGCGGCATGCGCACGTGCAGGCTCTCGAGTGAGCTGTTCAGGAAGAAGGCCGCCTGCGGGTTCTGCATAGGGCCGAGGTCGCGCATGAGCTGCGCGGTGGCCTTAGTAATAAAGGCGCCCTCACGACCGAACTTCTCGGCATACGTCACGCCGTGGTAGCTCTCGTCGGGCGTGGTGAGACCCGGGAACTTGTCCGCATGGGCCATCCAGTCAAACTGACCGTGGTCGACGATCACACCACCCAGGTAGGCCGCATGGCCATCCATGTACTTGGTGGTGGAGTGCGTGACGATGTCAGCGCCCCACTCAAAGGGACGGCACATCACGGGCGTCGGGAAGGTGTTGTCGACCATCAGCGGCACGCCGTGGTCGTGCGCGGCCTTGGCAAAGCGCTCAATATCGAGCACGGCAAGGGCGGGGTTGGCGATGGTCTCGCCAAAGACGAGCTTGGTGTTGGGCTGGAAGGCTGCCTCGAGCTCCTCATCGGTGCAGTCGGGAGCAACGAAGGTGCAGGTCAGCCCCATGCGGCCCATGGTATGGGCAAGCAGGTTGTAGGTACCGCCGTAGATGGCAGAGCTTGCGACCACGTGATCGCCGGCACCGGCAACGTTAAAGATCGCGAGGAAGTTCGCGGCCATGCCCGAGCTCGTGAGCATCGCAGCGGTGCCGCCCTCCATCTCGCAGATCTTGGCGGCAACGAGATCGCACGTGGGGTTCTGCAGACGGCTGTAGAAGTAGCCAGACTCCTCTAGGTCAAACAGCTTGCCCATGTGCTCGGACGTGTCGTACTTCCACGTGGTGGACTGGTAGATGGGCACCTGGCGCGGCTCGGCATCTCCCGGGTGATAGCCGCCCTGAACACATGTGGTACCGATGGTCTGCTCGCTCATATCTAGCTCCCTTGCCTGGGTTTTAGTTTTATTCGGTTCACGATACCGCTACCCTGCACCCCTCTCAACCCATCCCCAAGGTAGGTTAAGGGACAAATTGATCAGGGGTATTTATCTCAAGCCTTGGGCATTTGCTCGATAGATAAAAACGAGACATACATGAAGCTCTCGATGATTACACGCACCGTCACGGGTACCATAGGCGGGTACACCGTGACCAAGGAGACAACGATGAAGCAAATCGATACTGCCCAGCTCGACATCACCGCCTGTCAGGCTCAAGCTGCCGAATACCACGCCCGTGGCTTTAACTGCGCACAGGCCGTTGCCTGCACGCTCGCACCTGCCGTCGGGCTCGACTCCCAGACCGCCTTTACCCTCACCGAGGGCTTTGGCGCCGGCATGGGTGGCATGACCGAAACCTGCGGCGCCATCTCGGGCGCCGTGGCCATCATGGGCTTTGTAATGAGCGACGGCATGGAAAACCCCAAGACTAAGGGCCAGACCTACAAGCTGTCGCGCGAAATCGCCAAGCGTTTTGGCGAGAAGAACACGACGACCGTCTGCGGCACGCTCAAGGGCATCGGATCGGATAAGGGTCCGCTCCGCAGCTGCCCCGGCTGCATCGACGATGCCATCGAGATCGCCTGCGATGTGCTAAAGCAGCTCGCCGAGTAAACGGCAGCAACAGAAAAGCGACGGCCGGCGCACTTGGAATCCATCCAAAAGCACGCCGGCCGTCGCCGTTAGAACTCGGCAAACTCGGGAGCGCCGACCTCAATCTCCTCGCGCCCCGCCATAAGCTCGCGCATCTTGGCGCAAAACGACTCCTGCTCCCCTGCCTTAAACACCAAGTGAAGTGTCACGGTATCCGCGTAATCGGTATCCGAAACCTTGGCACCCGAATCCTGCGCCAAACGAAGCACCTGCTCATACTGCGGATAGGCCACATGCACGTCAACAGGCACGACACTCGTCATCTCGACAATCTGCCCGGCCTCCCGAGCAGCTGCCACCGCCGCCTGCGTCGCCGCAGTATAGGCGCGCACCAAGCCACCAGGTCCCAACAGCGTGCCACCAAAATAGCGCGTCACCACGCAGCAAACATTTTTGAGCTCTGCGCCGCGCAGTACCTCGAGCGTCGGCATGCCGCTCGTGCGGCTCGGCTCACCGTCATCGCTCTGGCGCTCGCGTCCATCGACCAAAATCCACGCGGGGACATTGTGTCGAGCGTCGTAATGACGCTTGCGAACCATCTCGATAAAGGCATTCGCCTCATCCTCGGACTCAATATGGACCAGCTGGGCAATAAACCGGCTCTTGCGGTCCACAAACTCGCCCGAAGCCTCAATATTCGATTGCAGAGTAAAATAGCTGTCCAACAAAGCCCCTCAACTACAAGCAAAGCAACAAACAGCCTCAATAATACGGCAAAGCCCGTACCGTTAACCCCGATAAATAGAACGGCAACGCCAATGACCAGCCAAAGACAGCGAGACGGCGTCAGCTGAGTCGATTTGGCCCGAAAGAGGAGGGAGCACGCCTTATGGCGGCAACCGACGAATGAGCGCCAAATCGGCCAGCTGACGCCGTCGAAGGCGAGAACCCGTCAGCGCGAGCAAGGTGCCTTGAAAGACGAGGGCATTGACCTTATGGTCATGCCCGAAGGCTTGAAAGGCAGATTGCCGCGCTGACGGGTTCGCAGCGTCAACAAAGTGCCGAGTGGGCCTGTAAGCCGGGTTCTGTCGTGAACGGTCATTTATCTTGTCTGCACGTTACCGTGCAGCTCCACGCACGCTACCCGAACGCGGACCGGGCCGGCCCATAGCGTTCCTATTCGCGCTTGCTCCGGATGGGGCTTGCCAAGCCGCCGTGTTGCCACGACGCTGGTGGTCTCTTACACCACCGTTTCAGCTTTTCCCTTTACGCCTTGCGGCGCAGGTGGGAGTCTTCTTTTCTGCGGCGCTTTCCGTCGGATCACTCCGCCCGGCCGTTAGCCGGCATCCCGCCCTCTGGAGCCCGGACTTTCCTCACGCGTGCTGCAAGCAGCACATCGCGCGACCGTCTGGCCCACTCAGCAGTGCAAGAGTGTAGCACACCGTTGCCGCAGGCAATGGCACAACGCAAGCGTTCGACACGATAAACCAAGAACCGCCCATGCGCTACAATGGTCCCGTCGATGGGCAACGTCGTCAGTCGAGACACGACCGCGCTCCGCACCCCTCCGTCTACTCGGTGTGTTCCCGCCTCCTCCCCGAGGCGGGATGTCGGCATTTTTCATGCACCGACAACCAAATAGCCTGTGTACAGCATGGGCAGCATCGCGTATCTCGGCACCAAATGCAAAAAGGGACCCGTCCATTACGGACGGATCCCTTAAAACAAGTGATCGTCAAACCGATTTACTCGGCGTCGGTCTCCTCGTCCTTCTTCTCGGAAGGCAGCGGGGTAACCTCGATCTCGACGCCCAAGGTCTCAGCAGCAGACTTCATGGACAGGGAGATACGACGACGGTCGAGGTCGATCTCCATGACCTTGACCTGAACCTTGTCGCCCACATGGGTGACCTGAGAAGGCTGATCGACGTGCTTGTTGGCCATCTCGGAGATGTGCACCAGGCCCTCGATGCCCTCGCCCAGATCGACGAAAGCGCCGAACGGGACAAGCTTGGTCACAGTGCCCTCGACGATAGCGCCGACGGGGTACTTCTTGACCAGTGCGCGCCACGGATCCTCGGTGGTCTGCTTGAGACCCAGGGAGATGCGCTCGCGGTTAAGATCGACGTCGAGAACCTCGACCTCGACCTCCTGGCCGACCTTGACAACCTCGGAAGGATGGTTGACGTGGTTCCACGAAAGCTCGGAAATGTGGATGAGGCCGTCGATACCGCCGAGGTCGACGAAGGCGCCGAAGTCGACGATGGAGGAAACGGTGCCCTGGAGACGCATGCCAGACTTGAGCTTGGACAGGATCTCGGAGCGCTCGGCCTTACGGGACTCCTCGAGCACGACGCGACGGGAGAGGACGACGTTGTTGCGGTTGCGGTCCATCTCGATGACACGAGCCTCGATGCGGGTGCCCATGTAGGAGGTGAGGTCCTTGACACGACGGAGGTCGACGAGGGAAGCGGGCAGGAAGCCACGCAGGCCGATGTCGAGGATCAGGCCGCCCTTGACAACCTCGATAACCTCGCCCTCGACGTTCTCGCCGGAGTTGAACTTCTCCTCGATGCGGTTCCAAGCACGCTCGTACTCGGCGCGCTTCTTGGACAGGACCAGACGACCGTCCTTGTCCTCCTTCTGGAGAACCAGAGCCTCGATGGGATCACCGAGTGCAACGATGTCTGCAGGGTTAGCGTCCTTGCGGATGGACAGCTCGCGGACCGGGATAACGCCCTCGGACTTGAATCCGATGTCAACGAGCACCTCGTCATGCTCGATCTTAACGACAGTGCCGTTAACGAGATCGCCCTCATCAAAGTCGGTAATCGTACCGTCGATGAGGTTGTTCATCTCCTCCTCATTGACATCGTCAAGAGAGAAAATGGACGAGTTCTGAATCTCACTCAAAGGTGGACCCCTTTCGAACTACGGGGCCCCGATTGCTAGGACCTACAGAAGGGTGCGACAAGCACACAACGTTTAGGAACACTCGGGAGCCGACAGATACTAATGTGACGCTTATGCAATCACGTTCGTATAGGTTACGGGGAAATGAGTTCGATTTCAAGCGTGAACTGCGATTTTTTACTCGTGTGGAGACTTTTTCGTAATCTTATGAACACACGTCTCCGCAACTTGACGATAACCAGCCGGGCATTCGGCTTTGGGGTAAAGTATCCGGAGCCAACGATTCTAGATCGATTTTTCGAGAAAGGTGCCCGCGTGCTCAAAGCAGTCGTTTTCGATATGGACGAGACGCTTCTCAGCATCAACCTCAACGCGTTCATCCTTCGCTATTTTAAGGATGTCTCTTCGATGCTCGCGGATATCGGGCGCCGCAGCCGCGGTGGCACGATGGCACGCCTCGGCACCATCCTGGTCGACCTCAACGCCAATCGCCGCAGCGGCACGGACAACCGCACCAATCTTGAGTTTTACCAAGAAGAGGTCGAGCGCCGATGCAGGATCTGCCTCTCCGATCCCCTCATCTACGAGGCGTTTACCTACTATGACCGCGAAGTTCTTCCGTACAAGAACGACGATGTCATTAACGCCCACGCTATGCCGGGCGCGCACGCCGCGCTCCAGGCCGTACAGGACGCTGGACTGCGTTGCGCGCTCTTTACCAACCCCAGCTTTCCCCAGGGGGCCATCGAGTGCCGCATGGGCTGGGGCGACCTGGCCGACGCCCCCTTTGAGCTCGTCACGCACATGGGTAACACCACCCGCTGCAAGCCCGATGCCACCTACTATCTAGAGCAACTTCAGGTGATGGGGCTCGAGCCGCACGAGGTCCTTATGGTGGGCAACGATCCCAAACGCGACTTCCCGTCCCCCGATTTCGGCATCCAAACCGCCTTTGTGGGCCAAGGCAAGCCCAGCCGAGCCACCTGGCACGGAACCATGGAAGACTTCGCCCGCGACTTCAACGCCGTAATCGAAGCCTTCTACGAACACCAAGTAGCCGACAAACTGTCGTAGGACCCCTCGCTCCAAACAAAATAACGCCACAGGTTGAGCATAAGTCAGCGAAAACGCCCCTAAGCGAGCAATGTGCCTTGAAAGAGGAGGGCATAGGCCTTCTGGCCATGCACGACGATTGAAAGGCAGATTGCCGCTTAGGGGCGTTTGCAGCGTCGACTGGTTACGCGGTTTGGTAAAACCGCGTAACTAACAAACCTGGGTTTTACCGATCATGATGTTGAGGATCTCGATGTCGGTGTCCTTCATGCCCACGCGGCCCACGTAGCCCATGCTGGCAATCGTCTGCTCGACGGTATCCTGAATGAGACCCTCGCCGGCGCGGAAGCCGCGGCCCTGCATGGCCATATCGTGGCCCAGAATCGCAGCATCAACGGCAGCGGAAATCTTAGCCGCGCAACTCGCCTTGGCGCCATCGCACACGATGCCGCCCACGTTACCGAGCGTATTCGAGACCGTCGCGCCAATCTGCTCGCGCGTGCCACCGCACAGCCAGGTAATCGCAGCGCCGGCGCCGCACGCGGCGCAAATAGCACCGCAAAACGCCGAGAGCGCACCAATATAGCTCTTGATATGCACGGCGATAAGATCGGACAGCATCACGGCGCGCACCAGGCGCTCGTGGTCGCAACGCAGGTACTCGGCATACTCCATGACGGGCAATGCGCAGGTAATGCCCTGATTGCCCGAGCCGCACACAATGGCGACCGGCAGCGCGCAGCCGTTCATGCGGGCGTCGGACCCGGCGGCCGCACGGGCACGGGCACGGCAGGCGACGTCATCGGCACGAGCACCCAGCAGCGTACGACCAACCTCGGCGCCCCAAGCGTGCGCAAGGCCCTCGGCACTGATTGCGCCATTCAGCTCAATCTGACGCTCAACGGCAGCGCGGGCGTCCTCAATGTCACCGTCCTCGATAAAGTCGATGATGGACTCAATGCTCATAGGGGTATCGGCCTTATCCGCCGCACGCTCGGCCACCACGCGCTCGGCGCAGGCGGCACACTCCCCCGCCGACTTGCCGCATACCGGAATACCATCGAGCGTATGGCACGTGACATTAGTGTGGTGATCGGTAATCTCGACGACCGCGGTATGGCCCCCGGCCGTCGCAGTCACCTTGATGTAGAGGTTGGGCACACCTTCGACAAGCGACACATCGCAGTAGCCGGCGTCGGCGAGGAGCTCGGCCACGCGAGCGCGGTCTTCATCGTTAACGCTCTCGAGCACCTCGAGCGCGCTCTTAGCGTCGCCGCCCACGGCACCCAGCACGGCCGCGGCCTCAATACCGTGCATACCGCCCGAGTTGGGCACGGTCACGCTCTTGACGTTCTTGATGATGTTGCCCGAGCAGGCAACATCCATATGATCGGGCTCGCAACCGAGCGTCTGGCTCGCCAGCGCCGCTGCATAGGCAACGGCAATGGGCTCGGTACAGCCGAGCGCGCAGACAAGCTCGCGGTTCAAAACATCGCAAAACGCGGCATCACGAAGGGAATCGGCAGGCATAGGTATCTCCTACTTGTATAACAGGCTGGGCTCTCAATAATAATTAGCTCTTTTATTTGATAACAATGCATCAAAAACCGCAACCCAGGTTCCGGTAGACGGCATTCAGGCGCAAACTGACGGCATTCATTCATGAGAAGCTGGTCTTGTTGCATGCTAAAGCGTTTGACTAAAAAACGCCCGAGCGTTTACGCAAAAGTCGCGCTATCATGCAGTCGAACGCGGTAAACACCTTTAGCATTTGCGCCGCACAGACCAGAGAGGAACCATCCATGAAGATCGGTATCGGTAACGACCACGCCGCCGTCGAGCTCAAGAACATCATCTCCGAGCACCTGAAGGAGCGCGGCTGCGAGGTCGTGAACTTTGGCACCGACACCTCCGAGAGCTTTGACTACCCCATCGCCGGCTACAAGGTAGGTAAGGCCGTTGCCAACGGCGACGTCGACCTGGGCATCCTCATCTGTGGCACCGGTGTCGGGATTAGCCTAGCTGCCAACAAGGTCGAGGGCGTACGCGCCGTCGTGTGCTCCGAGCCCTTCAGCGCCAAGCTCTCCCGCATGCACAACAACACCAACGTGCTCGCCTTTGGTGCCCGTGTCGTGGGCTCCGAGCTCGCCAAGATGATCGTCGACGAGTGGCTCGACGCCGAGTTTGAGGGCGGCCGCCACGAGCGTCGCGTCAATCTCCTCAACGAGATCGACCAGACCCGTGGACTCAAGGTCGTCGACGAGGCTTAAAACCACTCAGTGCCACAAGCTAACAGCAGGGGCCCGTTCGGGACACATGTCCGAGCGGGCCCCTTCATAGATTTTGGAATAAAAAGGGCGCCGCGGCTGGAATTCCGCGGCGCCAAAGCCACACGCTAACAGCTTTAAGGAGTCAAAGCTGGTTTAGCCAAAGAAGCGCTTGATCTCGATCTCGGCGTTCTCCGGGCAGTCGGAGCCGTGGATAACGTTGGCGTTGACATCGACAGCGAAGTCGCCGCGAATGGTGCCGGGGGCAGCATCAAGCGGGTTGGTAGCGCCCATAAGGGTGCGCATCTTGGAGACAGCGGAGAGACCGGAAACGACCATCTTGACAACCGGACCGCTCGTCATAAAGTCGCAGAGACCGCCGAAGAAGGGCTTGTCGGCCAAATGGGCGTAGTGCTCCTCGACGGTAGCACGCTCGAGCGTGGTCATCTCCATGCGCTCGATGACAAGGCCGCTACGCTCAATGCGAGCGACGATCTCGCCGATCTTGCGATCGCGCACAGCGTCGGGCTTAATCATGATGAAGGTCTTCTCGATAGCCATAAGGTAGCCTTTCAAGTAGGTTCGCGCGTGCCCAAGTCCCATTCCGGCACCCGCCTGAACTGCATCGTAACAGAGTTTTAGCTGCAGTTAAACAAAAAGCTGTTTTTTGAAACGCTACAATTTATTAAAACGTTCCATATGTGTCACTTCTGTTTCGAAGCCCGATTAGAGTACCATCCGACCGCGCATCAACCGCACCGAACCGAGCGGACGGTCGGTTGCCGCCCGTGAACGTACCCCCTTCACAACCTGCCCAAAGGTCCTACAGAAGTTCTCGACAAGCCCTTCCCCCATAGCAACAAAATACGGGCGCCCGCAACAGCAGACGCCCGTAAAAGCAAAAACGATTTATCAATAAATGGCCAAAGCCGCTCCAACTAAACCCTTACTTTGCCCCGTGGCCCATCTCGACGACCTTGGTCAGCGATCCAAGCACGCCTTCGTCGGCAACGAGTTGTGCATGGGCACGCTGCAGCTGCATGGCAACGGCGGCAGGGGCGGTACCGCCCTCGGTCGTGCGTGCGGCGACAATCGACGGGATGTCGAGCGCCTCGGTAATGTCGTGCTCAAAGAGCGGGCTTGCCTCCTGGAACACCTCAAACGGCAGGTCCTCAAGATTGCAGCCGCGCTTCTCGCACATCAGGACCAAATGGCCCACCACGGCGTGTGCCTCGCGGAACGGCAGGCCACGCTTGGCCAGGTAATCGGCAACATCGGTGGCGGCAAGGTGCCCCACGCCGCACTCGCGCGCCATGGCATCCTCGTTGACGGTCCAGGTCGAAATCATACCGGCCATAACGGACAGGCACTGCATGAGCGTATGGGCGGTATCGAGCGCGCCCTCCTTGTCCTCCTGCAAGTCCTTGTTATATGCGAGCGGCAGGCCCTTCATGGTCACGAGCAGCTGCACCAGGTTGCCGTACACGCGACCGCTCTTGCCGCGAATAAGCTCGGCAAAGTCGGGGTTCTTCTTCTGCGGCATGATGGACGAGCCAGTGGAGTACGAATCGGACAGCGTGATGAAACCGAACTCGGAGCTCGACCACAGCACGATCTCCTCGGAAAGACGCGACAGGTGCATCGCCATAACGGAGCCGGCGTAATGCAGGTCGAGCAGGAAATCACGATCGGAAACCGCATCGAGCGAGTTGGGGATCACGCCCGCAAAGCCAAGTTCGGCAGCCGTCATCTGGCGATCAAGCGGATAGCTCGTACCGGCAAGCGCGGCAGCACCCAGCGGGCAGTTGTCGGCGGCATCAAAGGCGGCCTTCAGGCGCGTAAAGTCGCGCGCGAACATCCAGGAATACGCCAGCAGATGATGCGAGAGCAGCACGGGCTGAGCGTGTTGCATATGCGTGTAGCCCGGCAGAATCACCTTGTCGTACTTCTTAGCCGCATCCACCAGCACATGGCGCAGCTCAAGATTGGCCTCCATGAGCTCCTTGGCCAGTGCCTTGACGCCAAGGCGCGTGTCGGTCGCCACCTGGTCGTTGCGCGAACGTCCGGTATGCAGGCGCTTGCCAGCCTCGCCGATGCGACGCGTCAGCTCGCTCTCGATAGACATATGGATGTCCTCGTCGTTGATATCGAAGGTGAAGTTGCCGGCATCGATATCCTGTTCGATTGCGGTCAGACCCTCGGCAATCGCCTGCTCGTCCTCGGCGCTGATAATGCCCTGGGCCGCCAGCATCTTGGCATGTGCCTTAGAGCCGGCGATATCCTGCTTATAGAGATGTTTGTCGACCGGCAGCGACGCGCCAAACTCCTGCGTGACCTCGGCCACGCCCGCCTCAAAACGACCGCCCCAAAGAGCCATGGAACCGTCCCCTTTCATCAAATACCAAAACAAGCGCCCAAAGCAATGCGCCATATCACTAAAGCGATTTTTCAACCGCTAGTTTTGCATATTCCCCACCGTGCACGAGGCCATATAGCTAATTTGCAAAGAAGTGACGCACCATGCATTTGGCGCCCAACGTTTCCCTCCGGATGTTGCCCTGCGAACCATCGATCCAGGCCTTCAGGCTCATAGGGACGTCCTCGACCTTTGCAGCATCAATCTCGGGCGCGAGGGCAAGTAAAGCATGCGCAATAGCATTGAACATAATGGATACTCCTCATATATATATAGGCGCAAAGCCGCCAAATTGATAGAAGGAGCCCCGCCGGACAACCCCGGCGGGGCTCGGACTCAGCCGCAGACGCGGCATCAAATATGCGGGCGGAACGTAGGGGCCACCGATGTTAAGAAGTGTCAGCAAGCATAACGAAAGGTAGGGACCCCGTGCGCCCGTTATGTATCACGCGGATGGGCCGCGCGGATACCAAGGGAAGGAGGCGCTAGGCCTGGGCGGCAGCAGAGCTGGGGCCCTGGACCTTTGCCCACGTCTTGAGCGACAGCGTATCGATCTCGATAAAGCCGGCGCTGGCCTTCTCGTCAAACGTGGTGTCGCGGTCGTAGGTGGCCAGACCGTAGTCATACAGGCTAAACGGGCTCTTGCGGCCGACGACATGGCAGTTGCCCTTAAAGAACTTCAGGCGGACGGTACCGGTCACGAACTTCTGGGTATCGGCCATAAAGGCATCGAGCGCGTTCTTGAGCGGGCTGTACCACTGGCCGTTGTACACGGCGGTGGCCCAATCCTGCTCGAGCTTGATCTTGGTCTTGAGCAGGTCGCCCTCGACGCAGATGTCCTCGAGCGCCTTGTGGGCGGTGATGAGCGTCAGGGCGCCGGGAACCTCGTAGCACTCGCGGCTCTTAAGGCCCACCAGGCGATCCTCGACCAGATCGAGACGGCCAAAGCCATTGTCGCCGGAGATCTTGTTGAGGGCGATGACAATCTCGGAAAGCTTCATCTTCTTACCGTCGACGGCGACGGGCTTGCCGGCCTCAAACTCAATCTCGGTGTAGGTCGGGGTGTCCGGCGTGTCCTCGGGGTTCTTGGTCATAACCCATGCGTCGTCGAGCGGCTCGTTCCAGGGATCCTCCAGGTGACCGCACTCGATGGCGCGACCCCACAGGTTGTCGTCGATGGAATAGGGGTTGTCGTTGGCACCCTCGGGAACCGGCACGTTGTGGGCGTGGGCGTAGGCGACCTCGTCGGGACGGCACTTCAGATCCCACTCGCGAACCGGAGCGATAACCTTGAGCTCAGGGTCGAGGGCCTTGACGGCAGCCTCAAAACGAACCTGGTCGTTGCCCTTGCCGGTGCAGCCGTGGGCGACATACGTGGCGCCAAACTCGTGAGCGACCTCGACGAGCTTCTTGGCAAGCAGCGGACGGGACAGAGCAGAGAGCAGCGGATACTTGTTCTCGTACATGGAGTTGGCAGCGATGGCCTTGGTCAGGAACTCATCGGAGAACTCGTCGCGCAGGTCGAGCACCTGACAATCCAGAACGCCCAGGTCGAGAGCCTTCTGCTTCTTGGCATCCAGGCCGGTCTCCTCCTGGCCCACGTTGCCGCAGACGCAAACGACATCGAGATTCTTTTCGTCCTGGAGCCACTTGACACATACGGATGTATCAAGACCACCGGAATATGCGAGAACGACTTTTTCCTTGCTCATGGCTGTTTCCTTTCGCCCTTGGTAGCTAGTTAGAACATCGGTCAGTTGCAAGTCATTTCGAGGTCAAAAACCGTGCAATATCAGGTTAAATAGCAAAAATCAGCACATACATGCCCTAGAAACATGCAGCAATGTCGTGCTAAAACCCAACGACCTCAAAATGACTCTGTTGAGGCAATTCGCCCCATGCGGACAGAGACGATTGTTATCGTCGTCGGGAAATTGCGCGCTGGCGTCGGATGGCATTGTCTGCAGTGGTGATGATCGTTACGAACTGCATCTGCCTCTCCTTTCACGTATCGCCGAGCGCAATTCAAATATCGCAAACGGTACCTTTTCCTCGGTAAGCGGCTCTTTTGCCGTCTCCGTTTTCGATGTTCGCTATA
>CABURR010000002.1 GCA_902493985.1 uncultured Collinsella sp.
GCCCTCGCCGGCAACCAAAACTGCGGCAAGACCACGTTATTCAACCAGCTGACGGGCTCCAACCAGCACGTCGGTAACTTTCCCGGCGTGACGGTCGACCGCAAAGATGGCACCATCCGTAACCATCCCGAGGCGAGCGTTACCGACCTGCCTGGCATTTACTCCCTGTCGCCGTACACAGGCGAAGAGGTCGTGAGCCGTCAGTTCATCCTCGACGAGCGTCCGGACGCCATCATCGACATCATTGACGCTACCAACATCGAGCGTAATCTGTACCTGACACTGCAGCTCATGGAGCTCGACCGTCCTATGGTCATCGCGCTCAACATGATGGACGAGGTGACCGCCAACGGCGGTGCCGTGGACGTCAACCTGCTCGAGAGTCTGTTGGGCGTGCCCGTTGTTCCCATTAGTGCTGCCCGCAACGAGGGTATCGGCGAGTTGGTGGATCATGCCTTGCACGTGGCGCGGTTCCGCGAGCGCCCCGGTCGCCTGGACTTTTGCGCGCCCGACGGTCCGGACGGCGGTGCGCTGCATCGCTGCATCCACGGTATTGCTAACCTGATCGAGGACCATGCCGTGACGGCGCACATCCCGGTGCGCTTTGCGGCGACCAAGCTGGTCGAGGGCGATGAGCTGGTAACCGAGGCGCTTCACCTGGATCGCAACGAGCTCGACGCCATCGAGCACATCATTACCCAGATGGAGGGCGAGGCCGGCACCGACCGCCTGTCCGCGCTGGCCGACATGCGCTTTAGCTTTATCGGCGACGTGTGCGGGCGCTGTGTCGTCAAGCCGCACGAGAGCCGCGAGCACGTGCGCTCCGTCAAGATCGACCGCATTCTGACGGGTCGCTATACGGCCATCCCGGCGTTTCTGCTGATCATGGGCCTCGTCTTTTGGCTGACGTTTGGCGTGATCGGCGCGGCGTTGCAGGGACTTATGGAGGACGGCATCGCTGCCATCATCGCTTCGGCCGATGCAGGCCTCAAGGCGTTCGGCACCAACGACGTGGTGCGCTCGCTGGCTGTCGACGGCGTGCTTACGGGCGTGGGCAGTGTGCTGACCTTCCTGCCGATTATCGTCGTGCTCTTCTTGTTCCTCTCCATTCTGGAAGACTCCGGCTACATGGCACGCGTAGCCTTTGTCATGGATAAGGTGTTGCGTCGCTTTGGCCTGTCGGGCCGCAGCTTCGTGCCCATGCTCGTCGGTTTTGGCTGCACCGTGCCGGCTATCATGTCGACCCGTACGCTCCCATCCGAGCACGACCGCAAGATGACGGTCATGCTCACGCCGTTTATGAGCTGCTCAGCCAAGTTGCCGGTTTACGGCTTGCTGTGCGGAGCATTCTTCCCACAGGCGACGGTTCCCGCCATGGTCTCGCTCTATCTGATCGGTATCGTGGTCGGCTGCGTCGCGGCTTTGGTGCTCAACCGCACGGCATTTAAGGGCGACCCGGTGCCGTTTATCATGGAGCTCCCCAATTACCGCCTGCCGAGCGTCAAGACGACGGTGATGCTGGCATGGGATAAGGCCAAGGACTTTATTACCAAGGCTTTTACCATTATCTTTGCCGCTACCGTGGTCATCTGGTTCCTTCAGACGTTCGACATTCGCTTTAATGTGGTCGCCGATCAGTCGCAGAGTCTACTTGCCGGTCTGGGTAGCATCATCGCGCCGGTGTTGGCCCCGCTCGGCTTTGGCGATTGGCGTGCATCCACGGCGCTCGTCACGGGGCTCATTGCCAAGGAGAGCGTCATCTCGACGCTCACGGTGCTTTTGGGCGCAACCTCTCCCGCGGTGCTGTCAACTATGTTTTCGCCGTTTACCGCTTACGTGTTCCTGGTCTTTACGCTGCTGTACCCGCCTTGCGTGGCCGCTATCGGCGCCGTCAAGAGCGAGTTGGGCGCGCGCTATGCCGTGGCCGTATTCGCGTTTCAGGTCGCCGTTGCCTGGATCGTGGCGTTTGTCGTGCATTCGGCGGGCATATTGCTGGGGTTGGCTTAGTTATGAATTGACGGCGCAACCTCTGTGTATCGAATTGTTTCGGTCCCGTGTCCGTTACTGACGGATGCGGGACCGTTGCTATATAATCGCCTCCGCTCAAAATGATTGGAGATGTTATATATGAGTCAGGCAAGGCAAGACGGCATCACGCTCAGGCAGTGGCTCCCACTCGTCGGGCTCACCTGCTGTGCGTTCGTGTTCAACACGTCGGAGTTTATGCCCATCGGCCTTTTGACTGATATCGCCGCGTCGTTCTCGCTCACCGAGGCCCAGGCGGGCATCATGATCTCGGTCTATGCCTGGGGCGTCATGCTGCTGTCGTTGCCGCTCATGGTGTTCGCTTCGCGTTTCGAGTTTAAGCGGATGCTGCTGGGCGTGCTTGCCGTGTTCTCGCTCGGTCAGTTCCTGTCCGCTGTGGCGCCGACCTATCCCATCCTGGTCTGCGCGCGCCTGGTGGTCGCTTGCGCACATGCCGTGTTCTGGTCAGTCGCCTCGATTATGGCCTCGCGCCTGGTCGACACTCGCCACGGCGCGCTCGCCATCAGCATGATCGCTACGGGCTCGTCCATCGCGCAGATCTTTGGCCTGCCTCTCGGTCGCGCCATTGGCTTGGCCGTGGGCTGGCGCATGACGTTTGCCGTGGTCGGGGGCCTCTCAGCCATCGCGGCCGTCTACCAGGCAGCGGTGTTCCCGGCCATGCCGGCGGGTGAGCGCTTTACCGTCAAACAGCTGCCCGAGCTGCTCAAGAACCCGCTCCTCATCGCGCTCTACGCAGTCACGGTCTTCATGGCGACCGGCTATTACGCAAGCTACAGCTATATCGAGCCTTTCCTGGCTCAGGTCGCCCATGTCGACGCAAGCGCTATCACCATGACGCTGACGGCGTTCGGCTGCTCCGGTCTGCTCGGAAGCTGGCTGTTCGGCCGCCTGTTCGATGGGCATCGCTTCCCGTTCTTGGCTATCACGCTCTCCGGCGTGCCGGTGGCCCTGCTGCTCATGGGGCCGGCCGCATCGTCGCTCGTGACAGTGCTTGCCGTCTGCGCACTGTGGGGTTGCTGCGCCACGGCCTTTAACGTGGCGTTTCAGGCCGAGCTCATCAAGCACACGCCGGCAGATTCGTCGGCCGTCGCCATGTCGATCTTCTCGGGCCTGTTCAATCTGGGCATTGGCACGGGTACCGCGATCGGCGGAGCCGTGGTTTCGGGTCCCGGTATCGCCTGGATCGGCTTCGCGGGCGGGTCGATTGCCGTCGTGGGCGTCATCCTCGCTATCACGGTGATGTTCCCGGCCATTCGTCGCGCCAAGCCCGTCGCCTAACCACATCCCCCTATCAGTTGCGGTGAAATACGGACTGCTGGGTCCAATAAACCCGGCAAACAGTCCGTATTCCACCGCAACTTGGAAAGGGGTCGGGGCAGCTAAAACAGCTCCGTCCCAAATTAGCTACCCTGCTGGGCATACAATGGATGTCGTTCTGTTGAGCTTACTGGGAGGTTGCTATGTGGGCATACGAGACGACGTTCTATCAGATCTATCCGCTGGGCTTTTGCGGAGCTCCGCGCGAAAACGCCGCGCCCGTTGCCGAGGACGAACTCTCCCAAGCTGCCGGCACTGCACCCAACCCCGATGCCCCCATCATGAAAATCGCCCAATGGGCCGATTACCTGCAGGAACTCGGTATTGGCGCTGTGCTCATCAACCCGCCGCTCGAGTCCGATAGCCACGGCTACGATACGCGCAGCCTGCGCCACATCGACCGTCGCTTGGGTGGGGATGCCGACTTTGCCGCCGTGTGCGAGACACTGCATGCCCACGGCATCCGCGTGGTGCTCGACGCCGTCTTCAACCATGTGGGCCGTGGCTTTTGGGCCTTCCGCGATGTGCAGGAGCGCAAGTGGGACTCGCCCTACAAGGACTGGTTCCACATCAGCTTTGATGGCGACTCGTGCTACGGCGACGGCTTTTGGTACGAGGGCTGGGAAGGCCATTTTGAGCTCGTGAAGCTCAACCTGCAAAACCCCGCCGTGGTCGATTACCTGCTCGAGTCCGTGCGCCGCTGGGCCGAGGTCTTTGGCGTCGACGGCCTGCGCCTGGACGTTGCCTATATGCTCGACCGCGACTTTATGCGCCGCCTGCACGCTTTTACCCGTGAGCTCAAGCCCGACTTTGTGCTGATCGGCGAGACGCTCCACGGCGACTACAGCCAAATCGTCAACGACGAGATGCTCGACTCCTGTACCAACTACGAGTGCTACAAGGGCCTGTACTCCAGCTTTAACTCGGTCAACATGTTCGAGATCGCCCATTCGCTGCACCGTCAGTTTGGCGGCGACCCCTGGTGCATCTACCGCGGCAAACATCTGCTGTCGTTTGTCGACAACCACGATGTGCCGCGCCTGGCAAGTATCCTCACCGACAAGTCGTGCCTGCGTCCCGCCTATGGCATGCTCTTTGGCATGCCGGGCATCCCGTGCGTCTACTATGGCAGCGAGTGGGGAATTGCTGGCGAAAAGGGCGGCCCCGATGGCGACTGGGCGCTGCGACCTGCGCTCAATGAGCCTGCGCCCAACGAGCTGACGGCGTTCATCACGCAGCTTGCGCGCCTTCGCTCGGCCGACGACGCGGCTGCCCGTGCTCTCAACTACGGTGCCTATCGCAACGTGGTGATCCAGAACAAGCAGCTGCTGTTCGAGCGCGCCTGCGACGACGCGGCGGTGCTCGTGGCGGTGAATGCCGTGGGTGAGCCTTACACCTTTGGCGCCGGCGAACTCAACGGCTCCTTCGTCGACCTGCTTGCCGACGATGCGCCCACGGTCGAGCTGACGGGTACCCTTGAGCTTGCACCCTACGAGGTGCGCTATCTGTTGAGAGCCTAGCCCATGGCCGTGTCTGACGAGGGCTATCAACATATTGAGCATGGGTTTGAGCCCGTGTTTGACGAGCACTCGCGCGTTTTGGTGCTCGGGTCGTTTCCCTCGGTGCTTTCGCGCGCCAATGCCTTTTATTACGGCAACCCTCAGAATCGCTTTTGGCGTGTGATGGCCACGTGCCTCGGTATGCCTGTGCCGCCCAACGAGGGCGATCCTTTGGCAAGCGGTGAGCCCGCGACGCTCGATGCCTCCATTGCCGCCAAGCGGGCCATGCTGCTGAACGGCGGCGTGGCCCTGTGGGATGTGGTCGAGAGCTGCGACATTAAGGGCTCGAGCGACGCGAGCATCCGCAACGTTGTGCCGGCACATATCGAGCGCATTACCGGCGCAGCTCCCATTGAGCAGGTGATATGCAATGGTGGTACAGCTGGCCGGCTCTACAAGCGCTATCTACAAGAACGCACCGGGCTGCCCGCCATCGCCCTGCCCTCGACAAGTCCCGCCAATGCCGCCTGGCGCCTGGAACGCCTTGTCGAGCGCTGGCGCGATGCCGTTGATTGGGGCGCTCTGTAATTTAGATATCTGATTGGGCGCGGGTGCCGAGGCGTTTCATGATGGCATGCCAGATCGGTGCGGGCAGCGCGGGCTTGGCGCGCACCATGCCGTCGGCATCGACGCTACCGGCATTGCCACCGCCAAGCAGCTGCGCATGCTCAATGGAACAGCCCATGCGCACGGCGCCCACAAGCTTATCCATCGCTTCGGAAAACGGTCGGCGCAAGAGGCCCATGCGCGGGGAGTGGCGAAGCGCTGCGATGCCGGTGCCGGTGCAGACGACAATGCCACCGCACCACGACAACCCCCGACGCTCGCACGCTTCGCGCAGATGGCCAACGACCGTGTGCGCTCGCTCGGGACTCCCGCAGTCGGCTTGAACAACGACATAGACGCGCGTTTCCGTGCCCCCAAGGCAATCAAGCGCCTGCTCAACGACGCTCATCGCCTCGTAATTGAGCGCATTCTCAACAGCGAATACAATACCGTCCGCAGCGCTGCCGTCATCGTCCGACTCCAGAGCGACCAGACGGGGGAGCGAAGTACCGGAAAGCCGGGCATAGGCCGCGATGGCATCTTGCAGGTCCCAGAGCAAAAACTCAAGATCGGCGCTATCGGGAATACTGATATACGCAATGGTCTGCAGCGTTTTGGGCTTATCGCCGCGTGCGATCGCCTCCATGTCATCTCCTTTCCAGTCCGTTTCCGTTTAGGTTATACCGTCTGGCAGCGCCTCGCCGCGCTATCCTAGTGCAACCCTTACGAAAGGAACGCCATGCGCCTGCCCATGAATACCTCGCTTGCCACGCTCAAGCCCTCCGGCATCCGCCGGATTAACGCGCTCGCCGCCCAGCACCCGGGGTGCATCGCGCTTGCGCTTGGCGAGCCCGATTTTCCCACGCCCGATGTGATTAGCGCCGAGGTGACCGCCGCACTGGACCGCGGTGACACGCACTATCCGCCCAACAACGGTCGCCCCGCCCTGCGTGAGGCGTTATCTGCCTACATGGGGGATGCGGGCCTTACGTTTTCGGCGGACGAGGTCATTCTGACCGACGGTGCGACCGAGGCCCTGTCGGCAGCATTCATGGCTATGCTCAACCCAGGCGACGAGGTCATTATCCCCACGCCGGCCTTTGGCCTGTACGAGAGCATCGTCGTGGCCAATCACGCCAAGGCGGTCTTTTTGGATACGGAGCCTGCGCAATTCCAGATTGACGAGGACGCACTTCGTGCTTACGTGACGCCGGCGACCAAGGCCATCGTCATCTGCTCGCCCAACAATCCTACGGGTTGCATCCTCAACACGGCGTCGCTCGACGCCGTGGCGCGCGTGGCGGAGGAGGCGGGCATCTACGTGGTCTGCGACGACGTATACAACCGCCTGGTTTATGTGGATGGCTACGAGCGCTTTGCCCAGCGTCACCCGGAGCTGCGTGAGCAGGCGGTCGTCATCGAGAGCTTCTCCAAGCCCTGGGCCATGACCGGCTGGCGCTTGGGCTGGCTCGCAGCCGCAGCCCCCGTTATCGCCGAGATCGTAAAGGCCCACCAATACTTAGTATCGAGCGCCGTCTCCTTCGAGATGGACGCCGCAGCCCGAGCCCTGACCGTCGACCCAACCCCCATGCTCGAAGTCTACCGAGCCCGTCGCGAACGCGTACTCGCGGCCTTAGACGCCATGGGCCTCGACGTAGTAGAGCCCGCAGGAGCCTTCTACACTTTCCCGAGCATCAAAAAGTTCGGCCTAACCAGCGAAGACTTCTGCATCAAAGCCATCAAAGAGGCAAACGTAGCCCTAGTCCCGGGAGACTGCTTCGGAACCGAAGGCCACGTCCGCCTCAGCTATTGCGTTTCCGACAAAGACCTGGACGAAGGCCTCCACCGCCTGTCCACCTTCATTTCGACTTTGTAGTCCTCAGGGACGCAATACATCAGCCCACCGACCCAAGCATTATGAGTGGGGCGCGTCGCTCAACGGACACGAGGATTCGCAGCAAAGGCAACGTAGCTCCGGCCGGGAGGGGCAGGGCGAGTTTTCCGTAGATTCCGCACGAGCCGAAGGCCACTTAATGTGGCCTTCGTGCGAGCCCAGGACTTGACCGAGCGGAAAACTCGCCCTGCCCCTCCCGGTCGGAGCGTATGCAGGGTTTGTGTACGAATCCTCGTGTCCGTTGACCGACGCCGGGGTCCCCGCCATAATACTTTCGGTTCACGCACGAATCCGCTGCCAGAGACAGCCGGCGCAAACGGGCTTTGCCCGCGAGCTTAATGGGACTTCCCGCCAGCCGAGGTGGTCGAGTAGATATGTCTTCTCGCCCCCGTCGCTCATGCAGCGCGGGGGCTTTCTTTTTGGACATGCCCCCGTCACGTCCTTGTGGCGGACCGTGCCCGGAAAGAATTCGAGGAGGTGTAATTCATGCCCCAGCAGTACAAAATCGACAAGGTTGCAGAGATCGAGTCCCGTATCGCCGAGAACGCCGGTCTGTTCGTCGTCAACTACAACGGTCTGACGGTTAAGCAGGCTCAGGAGCTGCGTCATCAGCTTCGCGAGTGCGGCGCCGAGATGAAGGTCTACAAGAACAACCTGGTCAAGATCGCTCTCAAGAACCAGGAGCAGCCCGAGCTCGACGAGATCCTCGCCGGCCCCGTCGCTTATGTGTTCTACGAGTCCGAGCCGGTCGAGGCCGCTAAGGCCCTTAAGGACTTCTCCGCTAAGTCCAAGGGCGTCCTTGAGATCAAGGGCGGTATCTCCGACGGCAAGGCCGTTTCCGCTGATGATGTTAAGGCTATCGCCGAGCTGCCCACCAAGGATCAGCTTCTCGGCCAGATCGCCGGTCTCATCTCCGGTTTCGCTCGCGACATCGCTGTCTGCGTCAACGGCGTTTCCTCTGGTCTCGCTCGTTCGATCCAGCAGGTCTCCGAGCAGAAGGCAGCCTAGTTGCTGTTTTCACCCGCGGCGGCAACGCCGCACCCCTGGCGCATTCGCGCTGTGTTTTAACTGATCTCCGTGCACAGACACGGAAACCGAAAGGACTTAGAAATGGCTAAGCTTACCACCGATGAGATCATCGATGCTCTTAAGGAAATGACCCTTCTCGAGGCTTCCGAGCTCGTCAAGGCTATCGAGGACACCTTCGGCGTTTCCGCCGCTGCTCCTGCCGCTGTTGTCGCCGCTCCCGCTGCTGGCGCTGCTGAGGCCGAGGAGAAGACCGAGTTTGACGTCGTGCTCGAGGGCTTCGGCGACAACAAGATCCAGGTCATCAAGGCCGTCCGTGAGCTCACCAACCTTGGCCTGAAGGAGGCCAAGGAGGTCGTCGAGGGCGCTCCCAAGGCTGTTCTCGAGGGTGCCAAGAAGGAGGACGCCGAGGCTGCCAAGGAGAAGCTCGAGGCTGCTGGCGCTGCTGTCACCCTCAAGTAATCAGGCTTTCTCGCCAGATTTCTTTGCAGACGGGGTTCGCATTGCGAGCCCCGTCTTTTTTGTTTTTCGGTCCCTCGACATCGGTAGCTCAAACTGCCATGTTCTGTGATTTGCGTCGTATCGGGCACCCTGCCGTTGGGCAATAAAATTGCACCATTCGAGCAATAATTTGCGTTGACCTGCTGAAGAATTGTCTCTGCCTTGTAGCGACATATAGTTCCAGCGGTAAGATGCTTAGGTATCGCAATTTGGTCTGCGGCTGTGTGCCGCACGCATGGGGCGCTTTTGCGCCTGCGAAAGGATCTTTGAATAACATGAAGGCAATCATCCCCGCCGCCGGTCTTGGCACGCGTTTTCTGCCTGGCACTAAGTGCACGCCCAAAGAGATGCTGCCGGTGCTCGACAAGCCCGTCATTCAGTATGTCGTTGAGGAGGCGCTCGACCCCGAGGAGGTCGACGATGCCATCATCGTTACTTCTCCCGGCAAGCCCGAGCTGCTGAACTACTTCCAGCCCGATCGCTCGCTCGAGAACCTGCTGCGCGAGCGCGGCAAGAACGCCTATGCCGATGCCGTCGCCCACGCTGGCGGTATGCCGGTCGACTTCCGTTATCAGTACGAGCCCAAGGGCCTCGGCCATGCTATCCGCTCTGCTGCCGACGCCGTGGCAGGGGAGAACTTCCTGGTTCTTCTGGGCGACTACGTTGTGCCTAACCGCGACATCTGCGACAAGATGCTCGCCGTTTCCAAGGAGCACGGTGGCGCTTCGGTTATCGCCGTCGCTGCTTGCTCGCCCGAGGAAGTCAGCCGCTACGGCGTTATCGCCGGCGAGCGCGTCGGTTCGCTCGAGGGCGCCGAGGACGTTGCCGATGCAGAGCCGGGCGCTGTCTGGCGTATCGGCGGTCTGGTCGAGAAGCCCGCTCCCGAGGCTGCTCCGTCCAACCTGTACATCGTCGGCCGCTATCTGCTGAGCCCGCTGGTCATGGACCTGCTGGCAGATCAGCAGGCCGGCAAGGGCGGCGAGATCCAGCTCACCGACGCCATGGCCCGTTCGCTCGACCGCGAGGCCATGTATGCCGTCGTCATCGACCCGCTGTCGGGCTACGACACCGGCACTCCCTCTGGCTGGATGGCCACCAACGCCCTCATGGCTGCAAGCGATCCCCGCTTTGCCGGCGCCTTCTGGGACGTCATCGACGAGCGCGGCGGATTGATGCGCAAGTAAGCCTTCGGACATCGACATTTACGGGCGCGGACCTCGGTTCGCGCCCGTTTTTTATAAGAGCTGCGATTGCCGGCTCTCTGTTCACAGAAAATATATGAACATATGTTCGATACACATACATCTACCTGCGTGTTTTCTGTCGAAAAACTTTGCTACTCCAAAAACTCAATCGCGTCAAGGCTTTTCTTGCCCAACGGTCGCTACCTGATAAACTATTAGGTTGCGATAACTGGCGAAGCTATGCCTCGCCAACCCACCGAGCATTTCCGTGAAGGAGGAAAAACCTGGTGACCTACGCATACACTGCCACTGAGCGCAAGCGCGTCAGCTTCGGGAAAATCCCGGAGGCCATGGAGCTCCCCAACCTTATCTCTGTTCAAAGGGAATCCTTTGAGCGTTTTAAGGGCGAGGGCCTTCGTGAGGCGTTCAAGGAATCCAGCCCCATCCAGAGCCAGAACCATGTTCTCGAGGTTACCTTCGGCGAGCATCAGTTCGGCGACCCCGCGCACACCGTCGAGGAGTGCCGCGAGAAGGATATGACCTATCAGGCTCCGCTTCTGACCGACGTCCGTCTCACCAACAAGGAGACCGGCGAGATCAAGGAGCAGCTCGTCTTTATGGGCGACTTCCCCATGATGACCGATCAGGGCACCTTCATCATCAACGGTACCGAGCGTATCGTCGTCTCGCAGCTCGTCCGCTCCCCGGGCGTGTACTACAGCTCCGAGATGGATTCGGGCAAGCAGATCTACAAGGCCCAGATCATTCCGTCCCGCGGTGCCTGGCTTGAGTTTGAGGTCGACAAGCGCGACCAGCTCATGGTCTCCATCGACCGTAAGCGCAAGCAGAGCGCCACGATGTTCCTGCGCGCCCTTGGCATCGCCGTCACCAACGACGACATTATCGAGCTACTCGGCAACTCCGATGTGATCAAGCGCACCCTGGAGCGCGACACCGCCCTCACTCGCGAGGACGCCCTCATCGAGATCTACCGTCGTCTGCGCCCGGGCGAGCCTCCCACCGTGGACGCTTCCCGCAGCCTGCTCGAGGGTCTGCTCTTCAACCCGCAGCGCTACGACCTGGCCCGCGTCGGTCGTTACAAGGTCAACAAGAAGCTCAACCTCACCACCGAGGAAGAGGTCACGGTGCTCACCGACGAGGATATCGTCGCGACGCTGCGCTACCTCCTGTCCCTCGCTGCCGGCGAGCAGGGCTTCAAGGTCGACGATATCGACCACTTTGGCAACCGCCGCATCCGTACCGTCGGCGAGCTCGTCGCCAACCAGTTCCGTATCGGCATGAGCCGTATGGAGCGCGTCGTCCGTGAGCGCATGAGCTCCCAGGACATCGACGAGATCACCCCGCAGTCGCTCATCAACATCCGCCCGATCGTGGCCTCCATCAAGGAGTTCTTCGGTTCCTCGCAGCTCTCGCAGTTCATGGACCAGGCGAACCCCCTGACCGGTCTGACCCACAAGCGCCGTCTGTCCGCACTCGGCCCTGGCGGTCTTGCCGGCCACAAGTCCGGCTCCAGCCGCCGCACCAACGTGCCGACGGCCGTCCGCGACGTTCACAACTCGCACTACAGCCGCATGTGCCCGATCGAGACCCCCGAAGGCCCCAACATCGGCCTGATCGGCTCGCTCGCCCTCTACGCCCGCGTCAACGAGTACGGCTTCATCGAGGCTCCGTTCCGTCGCGTCGAGAACGGCGTTGCCACCGACCAGATCGACTGGATGACCGCTGACGAGGAAGAGAAGCACGTCATCGCGCCGGCCAACACGCCGCTCGATCCCAAGACCAACGAGTTCATCACGACCGATGCCGAGGGCAAGCTTGTCCGCCCGCACACCGTAATCGCCCGTACCCGCGACTTCGACGGCTCCTTCGGCGCTCCCGCCGACGTGCCTGTCGAGGACGTCGACTACATGGACGTCTCGCCGCGTCAGATGCTTTCCGTCGCAGCCACGCTGATTCCGTTCCTGGAGCACGACGACGCCAAGCGTACGCTGATGGGCGCTAACATGCAGCGTCAGGCCGTGCCGCTGGTTCACCCCGCCGCTCCCTATGTCGGTACCGGCATGGAGCGTCGCGCCGCCCTGGACTCCGGCGAGGTCACCCTGGCCAAGAACGCCGGCGAGGTCATCTTTGCCGACGCCGCAAAGATCATCGTCAAGCATGCCGGCGGCATGGATGAGTATCATCTGGCCAAGTACCAGCGCTCCAACCAGTCCACCTGCATCAACCACCGTCCGCTCGTGCGCGTCGGTGACACCGTTGAGCAGGGCGAGCCCCTGGCCGACGGTCCCTCGACCGATCATGGCGAGCTCGCGCTGGGCCAGAACCTCACCGTGGCATACATGCCGTGGGAAGGCTTCAACTACGAGGACGGTATCGTCGTGTCCGAGCGCCTGGTGGCCGAGGACCTGCTGACGACCATCAACATCACCCGTCACGAGATCGATGCTCGCGACACCAAGCTCGGCCCCGAGGAGATCACCCGCGAGATCCCGAACCTCTCCGAGGACATGCTTGCCAACCTCGACGAGGACGGCATCATCCGCATCGGCGCCGAGGTCGGCCCTGGCGACATCCTGGTCGGCAAGGTCACGCCTAAGGGCGAGAGCGCTCTGACCGCCGAGGAGCGCCTGCTGCGTGCCATCTTCGGTGCCAAGGCCCACGACGTCCGCGACACCTCCCTTAAGATGCCTCACGGCGCTTACGGCCGCGTCATCGACGTTGTCCGCTTTAGCCGCGAGAACGGCGACGACCTGGCCCCCGGCGTCAACGAGCAGGTGCGCGTCTACGTCGCCCAGCGTCGTAAGATCCAGCAGGGCGATAAGATTGCCGGTCGCCACGGCAACAAGGGTGTTATCTGCAACGTTCTGCCGGTCGAGGACATGCCCTACATGGCTGACGGTACCCCGATCGACGTTATCCTCAACCCGCTGGGCGTTCCTTCGCGTATGAACGTCGGCCAGCTGCTCGAGTGCCACCTTGGCTGGGCTGCCGCGTGCGGTTGGGATACCGAGCAGGCCGACTCCGACAAGTACGTCCCCGGTCCGTTCTTCACCGCGACGCCCGTCTTCGACGGCGCCAAGGAGGACGAAATCGCCGAGGTCATCCGTCGTGCCAACAAGAACATGCTCAACAAGGCCACCGCTGCCTTTGGCGATCACATGCGCCCCGAGTTCGTCACCCAGCTTGACGAGCGCGGCAAGACCCGCCTGTTCGACGGCCGCACCGGCGAGGAGTTCCGCGAGCCCATTACCGTGGGTACGTCCTACATCCTCAAGCTCGGCCACATGGTCGACGACAAGATCCACGCCCGTTCGACCGGCCCTTACAGCCTGGTTACCCAGCAGCCTCTGGGCGGCAAGGCTCAGTTCGGCGGCCAGCGCTTCGGCGAGATGGAAGTTTGGGCACTGTACGCATACGGTGCTTCCAACGTCCTGCAGGAGATCCTGACCGTCAAGTCCGACGATACCGTGGGCCGCGTCAAGACCTACGAGTCCATCGTCAAGGGCGAGAACGTCCCGGTTCCGGGTATCCCCGAGTCCTTCAAGGTTCTCGTCAAGGAGATCCGTTCCCTCGCGCTGGACATCGAGCCCATGCACGATGCCGACGAGGACGTCTCCGCCCCTGTGACCGCCGAGGAGACCTCTGCTCTCGACGACCTGGCTGCGCTCGCCGGCGTTGACGCCGACGTCGAGGCCCAGGATGCCGAGACCGCCGAGGCACCCGAGGCTGTCGCCGCCACGACCACTGATAAGGAGTAGTTGACTGTGGCAGATTTCGAAGCTACTGATTTTGACTCGGTAAAGATCTCCCTTGCCTCCGCCGACCAGATCCGTTCCTGGTCGCACGGTGAGGTCAAGAAGCCGGAGACCATCAATTACCGTACCCTCAAGCCCGAGAAGGACGGCCTGTTCTGCGAGAAGATTTTCGGTCCCGCCAAGGACTGGGAGTGCTCCTGCGGCAAGTACAAGGGCATCCGCTTTAAGGGCATCGTTTGCGAGCGCTGCGGCGTCGAGGTCACCTCGGCCAAGGTGCGTCGCGACCGCATGGGCCACATCGAGCTCGCCGCTCCCGTGTCCCACATCTGGTACTTCAAGAGCCCCACGAGCTTCCCGATGAGCCGTATGCTCGACATCAAGTCCAAGGACCTCGAGAAGGTTCTGTACTTTGCCAGCTACATCATCACCGAGGTTGACTACGAGGCTCGCGAGGCCGACGCCGACGACCTGCGCGAGGAGCTCGCCGCCGATCTGGAAGAGATCGATGCCGAGTGCGCTCGCCAGATCGAGTCCCTCAAGGAGCAGGGCGACCCCGAGAACTTTGACGAGTTCTCCGACGAGGAGCCGCTGACCCCCGAGGAGATCGCCTCCGGCATCGTCGACATCGAGGAAGAGTGCAAGGACGAGAAGCAGCTCCGTACGGACGCCTTCAACGCCTTCATGAAGCTCACCGAGCGCGACCTCATTTCCGATGAGCCGCTGTTCCGCGAGATGACCCGTTACTACTCCATGTACTTCAAGGGTGGTATGGGTGCCGAGGCCGTCCGCGACCTGCTCGCTGCCATCGACCTTCCCTCCGAGGCCGAGAAGCTCAAGGCCATCATCGCCGACGAGGATTCCCAGAAGCAGAAGCGCGAGAAGGCCGTCAAGCGCCTTGAGGTCGTTGACGCCTTCCTGAAGGGCGGCAACGACCCCGCGAACATGATCCTGGACGTTATCCCGGTCATTCCGCCCGATCTGCGCCCGATGGTTCAGCTCGACGGCGGCCGCTTCGCCGCGTCCGACCTCAACGACCTGTACCGTCGCGTGATCAACCGTAACAACCGACTCAAGCGCCTGCTCGACCTGGACGCCCCCGCGATCATCGTGAACAACGAGAAGCGCATGCTCCAGGAGTCCGTGGACGCCCTGTTCGACAACGGCCGTCGTGGTCGCCCGGTCTCTGGCCGTGGCGGTCGCCCGCTCAAGTCGCTCGCCGAGGCCCTCAAGGGCAAGCAGGGTCGTTTCCGTCAGAACCTGCTGGGTAAGCGTGTCGACTACTCCGGCCGTTCGGTCATCGTTACCGACCCCAAGCTGCTGCTGCACCAGTGCGGTCTGCCCAAGACCATGGCGCTGGAGCTCTTCAAGCCCTTCGTCATGAAGCGCCTGGTCGAGCTCGGCAAGGTCGAGAACATCAAGGGCGCCAAGCGCGCTATCGACCGCGGTGCCACCTTTGTGTGGGATATCCTCGAAGAGGTCATCGACGGCCGCGTCGTGCTGCTCAACCGTGCACCGACCCTGCACCGTCTGTCCATCCAGGCCTTTGAGCCGGTGCTGGTCGAGGGCAAGGCTATCCACCTGCATCCGCTGGTCTGCTCGCCCTTCAACGCCGACTTCGACGGCGACCAGATGTCTGTCCACGTGCCGCTGTCCAGCCAGGCTCAGGCCGAGGCTCGCGTGCTTATGCTCTCTGCGAATAACCTGCGCTCGCCGGCATCCGGCAAGCCGGTCAACATCCCTTCGCAGGACATGATCATCGGTGTGTACTACCTCACCCAGGTTCGCGAGGGTCTGCCGGGCGAGAACCACGTGTTCTCGAGCTTCGACGACGCGCTGCACGCCTATGACTGCCGCTCCGAGGTCGACATGCAGGCCAAGATCCAGGTCCGCGTGTCCGCTGCCGATGCCAACGTCATCAACGAGGACGGCACCCGTATCTTCCGCGTCAAGAACGGCAAGAACGAGTTTGTCGACTACGACGTCACCGGCAACAAGACCGCGCGCTTCGAGACCTCTATCGGCCGCATCATCTTCAACCGCCAGTGCCTGCCCGAAGACTATGAGTTCATGAACTACAAGATGGTCAAGGGCGATGTGGCCAAGCTGGTTGCCGACTGCTGCGATCGTTACCCCGAGGCCAAGGTCGGCCCGATCCTCGACGCCATCAAGTACTCCGGCTTCCACTACGCTACCCGCGCCGGCCTTACCATCTCGGTGTGGGACGCTCTCATCCCTGCCGAGAAGCAGGAGCTGCTCGATCGCGCCCAGGCCAACGTCGACCAGATCAACGAGTACTTCGAGGAGGGCTTCATCAACGAGACGGAGCGCCACATCGAAGTCGTTAACGAGTGGACCGCTTGTACCGACAAGGTTGCAGCGCTCATGCTCGACATGTTCGACGAGGAGAACCCGCTGTACATGATGGCCGACTCCGGCGCCCGTGGTTCTAAGACCCAGCTGCGTCAGCTCGGCGGCATGCGTGGCCTGATGGCAGACATGTCCGGCGAGACGATCGACCTTCCCATTAAGGCGAACTTCCGCGAGGGCCTGCTGCCGCTCGAGTACTTCATTTCGACCTACGGCGCCCGTAAGGGCCTGGTCGATACCGCATCCCACACCTCGGACTCTGGTTACCTGACCCGTCGTCTGGTCGACGTGGCCCAGGACGTCATTGTCCGCGAGGAGGACTGCGGTACGCACGAGGGCGTCACCTACAACCTCATCATCCCCGGCACCACCGACCTCAACACCGACCTCGTCGGCCGTTGCTTCATCGAGGACGTCGTGGCTCCCGATGGCACCGTGCTCTTTGAGCAGGACGGCTACATCGAGAAGGTCGCCGACATCCAGAAGATGGTCGATGCTGGCCTTAAGAAGGTCAAGCTCCGCGCGCTGCTCACCTGCCGCTCCAAGTACGGCGTGTGCCAGAAGTGCTACGGCTGGGATCTTTCCACCCGTCGCCCGGTCGCTATCGGTACTGCCGTCGGCATTATTGCTGCCCAGTCCATCGGCGAGCCCGGTACGCAGCTTACGATGCGTACCATTCACTCCGGCGGCGTCGCTGGCGTCGACGATATTACGCAGGGTCTGCCTACGGTCAGCCGTATGTTCGATATCGTCGGCAACGTCAACGAGAAGATTCTGGGTCGCGAGGCCGAGCTGGCTCCGTACTCCGGTCACCTCTCGATTAAGCCCGAGAAGTCCGAGTACGTGCTGACGCTCACCGACTCTGAGGATCACACCCGTGTCCTCGACGAGCGTCGCGTCCCCGCTTCGGTGCGCTTTATGCCCGAGATCGAGGACGGCTGCGAGGTTCGCGCCGGCGACCAGATCACCAAGGGCTTCGTCAACTTCCGCAACCTGCGCAAGCTGACCGACATCGAGTCGACGATGCACACCTTCGTCGAGAGCGTCAAGGACGTCTACACCAGTCAGGGCGTTGACCTGAACGACAAGCACATCGAGGTGCTCGCACGTCAGATGCTGCGTCGCGTTCAGATCACCAACCCCGGCGACTCCAAGTACCTGCTCGGTCAGTACGTCGACCGCTACGAGTTCGCCGACGAGGTCGAGCGCGTTGCCCGTCTGGGCGGTCAGGCTCCCGTGGCCGAGCCCGTCATCCTGGGTACGCTCAAGGTCGCGTCCAACATCGACTCCTGGCTGTCGAGCGCTTCGTTCATCCGTACCGCCGGCGTCCTTACCGAGGCTGCCATCGAGGGCAAGGTCGACCACCTGCTCGACCTTAAGTCCAACGTCATCGTCGGTAAGAAGATCCCGGCTGGTACCGGCCTCAAGCCGTACGCCAACGCCAAGCTGACGTATCGCACGGCCGACGGCTACGTGGACATCGACGGCCCGGCTTCGCCCAACGCCAAGTCGCTGCCCGAGTGGGCTCCTGTGGAGCTCAAGGACCTGGACGAGCAGCTCCCGCAGCAGCTCGACTGGGCCGGCTACGACGAGTTCGGTGGTGCTGACGGTTCGTTCACCCGCAACGGCCACACCATCTCCGCCGAGAAGGCTCGCCTGTACCTGTTCGACGACCTGGGCGTGTCGCAGCGCTGGACCAACAAGTTCAGCGAGGTCGGCATCGAGACGGTCGGCGACCTGGTCGGCAAGTCCGAGGAGGATCTGCTGCGCATTGATGGTATCGGTGCCAAGGCGATCGAGGAGCTCCGTGACGGCCTGGAGGCCCACGACCTGCTCTACATCCTCGAGAACAACGACGACGTTGCCGACGAGGAAGACCTCTCGCAGCTGCTGCAGATGGTCTTTAGCCCCGACGGTCCGGACGACATCCTGCTGGGCACCTCCGCCGCGCCGACGCATCACGCCGACGCCGACGAGGAGCTCCTGGGCGCCCCGATCGACGACAAGAAGGCTCCCGCCAACGGTGCCATCAACGAGGACATGGCTTCCCTCGACGAGCTGCTCAACCAGCTCGTGGACACCGACGACGCCGAAGAGGCCAAGGACAACGACGAGGAGTAATTTCCAAGTACGTTAACCGTCCTTCCAAAGACCCGTTTCCCAACAGGGAAGCGGGTCTTTTTTGTTGAAGAAAACCTGCCAAAAAGGGACAGGTTTATTTTGGTAGGTTTTTCCTGCTTGAATTTGAAACATTCCGTTCGGTCAAAGCGTATCTATGGTGAGGGCCTCAGCAAGAAACATCAGCATCACCGGGAGGTGATTATGGAAGAACAAGCTTTTAGACAGGCGGTTGAAGATCACAGGGATGTCGTGTTTCGAATCGCATTGACGTACCTGCGCGATCGTGCCGATGCCGACGATATTGCCCAAGATGTCTTTCTTAAGCTGCTTAAAAGCGATGGACATTTTGAGAGTTGGGAGCATCTTCGCCGCTGGCTTATCCGGGTCACGATCAATGAATGCAAATCGCTCTTTCGAAAGCAGTGGAGACGCGTGGAGGATATTGAGAACCTGGCCGGTTCGCTATCGGTAGCGCAGGATGAGACCAGGGCTGTCCTGTCGGACGTTATGCGACTTCCGGAACGATTCCGTATCCCCATCGTGCTCTATTACTATCTGGGCTTTTCGACCTCAGAGATTGCCGAGTTGTTGCATGTACCAGCCGCGACCGTTCGAACGCGTTTAGCTCGTGGTCGATCGAAGCTCAAATTCATCCTAGAGGAGGGCGACCGTGAAATCCAACCAAATCAAGCAGGCCTTCGAGTCCATCCAAGCCGATAGCAATCTTGCAGATCGCGTCCTTAATACCGCTGCGGGTGAGCCGCTTCATCGAAAGGGCCACGCGAAGTCTCTCTATGTTGCCGTAATCGGATGTCTCGCCGGAGTGTTGGCGACCGGAGGGGTCGCCTACGCCGTTATCAATTCCAGCTATTTTGCCTCAGCCTGGGGAAACCACGGCAATGGGGATTCCATTACCTGGACCAACGGCGGCTCATCGGGGGCTAAATACACCTACACCAGAGAGTTTGGTGACGGCATTGCGCCCCAAAGCCTGGAGGGTGCAGTCCAGAAGGTTAATCTGTCCGTCGAGGGTAACGGCTATACGCTTGATATCCATGAGATGGCTATCGATAAAAACGGTTGCGGTGCCGTGACGTTTACGCTGTCCAATCCAAATGGCGTTAACTACTACAAGCCGGCAGCAGAGACGGGCGAACTTGTTCTCTATGGTGAAGAAGAACAAGGCATCGGCACGCCCAGCATGAACTTCGGCGAGGAATGGGCTGACACACGCTGCACCATTGATAAGGACACATCAAGCGACACGGTCATTAATGGCACGATGTACTTTGCCTCTATGGATCGCGAGCGAGGTTTTCAACATGCGGTCACCTGGAATATCTCGTGGACCGAGGGCGAAGGCGAGGATGCGAAGCCGTTCGAGGCATCGACGCCCGAGTTTAGCGTTGGAGCTTACGTCGATACAAAGGAACTCCGCTCCGATGACTCGCCTCTCGAGATCAGCCCGTTTTCTATCCAGACACACATCGATGATCTGGGCATTGATGCAGTTGATAATAAGCTGACCGTCAGCTACAAGGATGGATCGGAGCAGATTGTCGAAGATGACGACGAAGGGGTGTTCAACTTATATTTTTCTTATGCGCGCAATAGCGGAGAGAACATCTGGCTGCCAACGAAGTTGATCGATGTCGACCAAGTGGTCTCAGTAACGCTTGAGGGCACGAGGTGCACGTCAACAGGAGAGACCGAAACAGAAGTACCCTTTACCATCGTTTATTCGTAAAGTCTGGGCCGCTTCCCAAGGGGGGAAGCGGCCTTTTTAGCGTTATATGGACGAGTGGATTGGACGTTATTCGTCTGATTCTCGGAAGAACGTGGCAAATGGATGCGGATCACCGTGAAGAGTGGTGTTTTCCCAGATAAAACCGACCAAAATAAACCTGTTCCTTTTTGGCAGGGAACGTTGCCCTGACGAGCGCGTCGGATTCCCGGGCCGGGCGGCACAGGGGTTAAGTTTGTCGCGAGTTCCGCACGAGCCGGAGGCCACTTAATGTGGCCTCCGTGCGAGCCAGGACTGTAGAGCAGCAAACTTAAACAGCGGGCCGCCCGGACCGGGAATCCGCCCCCGCGCACCGAAGGGGATTCCTTTTGTGTAGGCTTTGCGGAAATATACTCATTTTGGGATACGCCCGGCGGCGTGGTCTGTTGACGGCACAGCTAACGCCACGTATCCTATCGAACTGCGTGTTTCGTAGGGGGATGCTGACCCCTCGATTCAAGCCGTTGCACTTTACAGAAAGCTGGAATCATTCGAGAAGGAGTACGCTTTGCCTACTATTAACCAGCTGGTTCGCCAGGGCCGTCGTTCCGTGCCCAAGAAGTCCAAGAACGCTGCTCTGCAGCACAACTCCCAGAAGCGCGGCGTGTGCACCCGCGTCTTCACCACGAGCCCCAAGAAGCCGAACTCGGCTCTTCGTAAGGTTGCCCGTGTTCGCCTCGTCAACGGCATCGAAGTTACTGCTTACATCCCGGGTGAGGGCCACAACCTGCAGGAGCACTCCATCGTGCTCGTCCGCGGCGGTCGTGTCCGTGACCTCCCTGGTGTCCGTTATCACGTCATCCGTGGCGCCTACGACGCTGCTCCGGTCCAGAACCGTATGCAGGCCCGTTCCAAGTACGGTGCTAAGCGCCCCAAGGCTAAATAAGCCAGATAACGTTTTGATACTTTCGCCGTGTGCCGCCTAAGCGCCGCACGGTAGACACTTAAGGAGATTTCACATGCCGCGTCGTGCAGCAGCTAATCGTCGTGAGGTTCAGCCTGACGCCGTTTACAACAACCGCCTGGTGACTCAGCTCATCAACAAGGTCCTTCTTGACGGCAAGAAGGCCACCGCTGAGCGCATCGTTTACACCGCTTTCGAGATCGTTGCCGAGAAGTCCGAGGGTGGCGACGCTCTCGCTACCTTCAAGAAGGCTATGGACAACGTCAAGCCTACGCTCGAGGTTAAGCCCAAGCGTGTCGGTGGCGCTACCTATCAGGTCCCGATGGAGGTCAACTCCCGTCGTTCCACCGCTCTGGGTATCCGCTGGATCGTCAACTTCTCCCGCGCTCGCAAGGAGAAGACCATGGCCGAGCGTCTCGCCAACGAGATTCTCGACGCTTCCAACGGCCTGGGCGCTTCCGTCAAGAAGCGTGAGGACGTCTTCAAGATGGCCGAGGCCAACCGCGCGTTCTCTCACTATCGTTGGTAAGTTAAGGTAAGGAACTAACATGGCTAAGCCTAAGTACAAGCTTTCCGATACCCGTAACATCGGCATCATGGCCCACATCGATGCCGGTAAGACCACCACGACCGAGCGTATTCTTTACTACACCGGTAAGACCCACAAGATCGGTGAGGTCCATGAGGGCGCTGCCACCATGGACTGGATGGTTCAGGAGCAGGAGCGCGGCGTAACCATTACCTCCGCTGCTACCACGTGCTTCTGGAACAAGGACGGTAAGGACTACCGCATCCAGATCATCGACACCCCGGGCCACGTTGACTTCACCGCCGAGGTCGAGCGCTGCCTGCGCGTCCTCGATGGCGCTGTCGCCGTCTTCGACGCCGTTGCCGGCGTTCAGCCCCAGTCTGAGACCGTTTGGCGTCAGGCTTCTACCTTCAACGTCCCCCGCATCGCCTTCATCAACAAGTATGACCGCGTGGGCGCTGACTTCTTCAACGCTATCGAGACCATGAAGGATCGTCTCGACGCTAACGCCGTGGCCGCTCAGGTCCCGATGGGCGCCGAGGACAACTTCTGGGGCGTCATCGACCTGGTCACCATGACTGCATGGGACTTCAAGGCCGACGAGAAGGGTATGACCTACCCCGAGCCGATGGACGAGATCCCGGCTGAGTTTGCCGACATCGCTGCCACCAAGCGCGAGGAGCTCCTCGACGCTGCTGCCAGCTTTGACGACGAGCTCATGGAGAAGATCCTCATGGAGGAGGACTTCACCGTCGAGGAGCTCAAGGCTGCTCTGCGCAAGGGCGTTCTGGCCAACGAGCTCAACCTCGTCTTCGTGGGCTCCGCCTACAAGAACAAGGGCGTCCAGGAGCTGCTCGACGCTGTCGTCGACTACCTGCCCAGCCCGCTCGACGTTGAGGCCGTCACCGGTACCGATCCGGACACCGGCGAGGAGATCCAGCGTCATCCTTCCTTCGACGAGCCCTTCTCCGGCCTGGTCTTCAAGATCATGACCGATCCGTTCGTCGGTAAGCTCACCTACGTCCGCGTTTACTCCGGCCGCGCCGAGTCCGGCTCCTACGTTGTCAACGCTTCCAACGGTCAGCGCGAGCGCCTCGGCCGCATCCTCGAGATGAACGCTGCCGAGCGTATCGACCGTGACGACGCTGCCGCCGGCGACATCGTCGCTTGCGTCGGCTTCAAGAACTCCACCACCGGTGACACCCTGTGCGCCGAGGGCAAGGAGATCGTCCTCGAGAAGATCGAGTTCGCTAAGCCCGTTATCGACGTTGCCATCGAGCCCAAGACCAAGGCCGAGCAGGACAAGATGTCCTTGGCTCTGACCAAGCTCGCCGAGGAGGACCCGACCTTCCAGGTGTCCACCAACCACGAGACCGGCCAGACCATCATCGCCGGCATGGGCGAGCTGCACCTCGAGATCATCGTCGACCGTCTGCTCCGTGAGTTCAAGGTTGACGCTAACGTTGGTAAGCCCCAGGTTGCCTACCGCGAGACCGCTGGTCACGACGTCGAGAAGGCTGAGGGCAAGTTCGTCCGTCAGTCCGGTGGTCGCGGTCAGTACGGCCACGCCGTCATCAAGCTCGAGAAGATGGAGGAGGGCTTCGGCTACGAGTTCGTCAACGCTATCGTCGGCGGCGTCGTGCCCAAGGAGTACATCCCGTCCATCGACAAGGGCATCCAGGAGGCCCTGAACACCGGTGTTATCGCCGGCTTCCCGGTCCTCGACGTTAAGGTCACCCTGTTCGACGGTTCTTACCACGAGGTCGACTCCTCCGAGGCCGCCTTCAAGATCGCCGGTTCCATGGCTATCAAGGACGCCCTCAAGAAGTCCGACCCGCAGCTGCTCGAGCCGATCATGGCTGTCGAGGTCGAGACTCCCGAGCAGTACATGGGCGACGTTATGGGCAACCTCTCCGGTCGCCGCGGCAAGATCGAGGGCATGGAGGATCGCAAGAACAGCAAGCTCATCCGTGCCAAGGTGCCGCTGGGCGAGATGTTCGGTTACGCTACCGACCTTCGCTCCCAGACCCAGGGCCGTGCATCCTACACGATGCAGTTCGACTCTTATGAGCCCGCGCCCAAGTCCATCGTGGACGAGGTCATGAGCAAGAACGCCTAAGTTCGAGCTCCCTGTTACGTAATCCGCGAGAACGTCTCTCGCACTCTTTGGAGGTTTAAGTTGGCTACCCAGAAGATCCGCATTCGCCTCAAGGGCTATGATCACGAGGTCGTCGATCAGTCCGCGAAGCTTATCGTTGAGACCGCTCAGAAGACCGGCGCTCGCGTTTCCGGTCCTGTCCCCCTGCCCACCGAGCGCAACCTGTACACGGTTATCCGCTCGCCGCACGTGAACAAGGACTCCCGTGAGCAGTTCGAGATGCGCACCCACAAGCGCCTCATCGACATCCTCGACCCCACCTCGGGCACTGTTGATTCGCTCATGCGTCTCGACCTCCCCGCTGGCGTCGACATCGACATCAAGCTCTAAGCGATATCGCTCATAGCTTAAAGGGCCCCGCTGCCGTTACGGTAGCGGGGCCCTTTTGTTTTGAGTTTAGATTTTGGGATAGCGAATTCGTCTGCCGAGCCGACGGCTGCGGCGCCCTATTCGCTCAGGGGGCGCAAGGATGCTTCTTCGAAGTGGAAGACGCACAAGCCGCTCTCGGTCTCAATGCATGCGCGGCCGCAATCGTCGACCGTTCTAAATATGCCTCGTGCCAGCTCGTCTCCAGCGGGGGAGCGGGCGATAACGTGCTTCCCGATCCAATTAAGGTGGGCGATATATTCGTCGTGGACGGGCGCGAGCGGACCGGCATCTTCTTCCTTGGCGTTGAGGCGCTCTGCCCAGGCATCTGCAGCGTCTATAACTGCGTGATAGACCTCATCGAGGAGCATGTCGACGGCAGGTACGCTCTCGTTGAGATCCGAGAGACCGATTGCCGGCAGGCCGCCATCGGGCACCTCTTGGGGCGCATAGTTCACATTGACGCCAATGCCGCAGACGGCGAAAGGTTTGCCTTCGTTATCGCGTGCGGCCTCGACCAGAATGCCGCCGAGCTTGCGTCCTCGCGCGACAAGGTCGTTGGGCCATTTAAGGCGAATCTCGTTTGCAAGACCCTGCTTTTCGAGTGCTTCGAGCACCGCTAGGCCGCTGACGGCGGCAAGACCAGAGAACTTTGCAGGATTAACGCAGGGGCGCAGGACAAGCGAAAGCAATAAGTTGCCGACGGTTGAGTCCCACTTGTGCCCGCGCCGGCCGCGCCCTGCTGTTTGAGCCCGGGCGGCAAGTCCTGTGCCGTGCGGCGCTCCCTGTTTTCCTGCTTCGAGCAGGTCATCGTTGGTCGATCCGGTTACGTCGACTATCGTTAAACGAGAATCCATAACAGCTGCTACCTCCTAAGTAAATAAGGCAATCGCGCAATGGTGTCGAGAGATAGACACAATGTGAAGCCTTTGTCGCATTTGGACAATTTAATGTTAACACGTCAACAAAGACTGAAATGCGTTATCCTCTCTTGGTCGATGTAAACACGTCAACAACTCAAAGGAGGTTAGTGATGGGTTTCACGATTCTTGGAACAGGCTCGGCGCTTCCTGAGCGCAGCGTTTCCAATGACGAGCTGTCTGAGTTCCTTGATACCTCGGATGAGTGGATTTTTACTCGCACAGGTATCAAGAGCCGCCACGTCTGCACCACCGAGTCACTTGACGACCTTGCCGTAGCGGCGAGCGAGCGGGCACTCCAGGTGTCCGGAATCGACGCGAGCCAGCTGGATCTGATCGTCTGCTCGACGACGACGGGTGACCACCTTGTTCCCGCCGAGGCGTGTGCCGTTGCTGAGCGACTTGGCGCGACGTGCCCTGCCTTCGATGTCTCGGCGGCTTGTGCCGGCTTCGTATTTGCGCTCGATGTCGCCGGGGGCTATATCGCCCGCAGCCGTGCCGAGCGCGTGCTTGTTGTTGCTGCCGAGCAGATGACGCGCGCGCTCGACTGGACCGACCGTGCCACCTGCGTGCTTTTTGGCGATGGGGCAGGCGCCGCAGTGATTGAAGCTGGGGGAGACAACCCCCTTGCCGTTGAGCTTTCGACGGCGCCCGACGTCGAGACGTTGCGCGTTCCCGGTCTGGTCGGTACCTCGCCGTTTAAGGCTTCCGCAGATAGCGCGAGCGTGCTGTCCATGAACGGCCGCCGCGTGTTCAAGTTCGGCGTCAACGCCATCTGCGACACGGTCCATAAGCTTGCGATCGATGCGGGCATTTTGGTCGAAGACATCGATCATTTTGTATTCCATCAGGCTAACGAACGAATCCTGAGCCAGGCGGTCAAGCGCCTGGGCGTGCCGGACGAGCGCGTGGTTCGCACGTTGCGCGAGACCGGCAACATTTCGAGCGCATGCATTCCACTTGCCCTCGACCGGCTGGCAAACGCCGGTGCACTTCACACAGGCGACACCATCGCCTTGGTTGGATTTGGCGCCGGTCTGGATATAGGTGGCTATCTGCTTCGTTGGAAGTAGTCGCACATAGGAAATAAAAACGCCCCTAGGGCACAACCAAAGGAGAACTACCATGGCAGATCAGAAGACCTTCGAGCGCGTTTGCGACGTTATCCGCGAGACCGCCGGTCTTGACGATGTCGAGATGAAGCCCGAGTCCACGCTCGAGGAGATTGGTCTCGACAGCCTGGGCACCGTCGAGATCCTCGTTGCCGTCGAGGACGAGTTTGGCATCCAGCTCGATACCGAGGAGAACCCCAAGACGGTCGGCGAGTTCGCCGATACGGTCGAGGCGGCATTGGAGAAGTAGAGATGCTCAAGACTCCTCTCTGCGATCTGCTCGGCATCGAAAAGCCCGTGTTCCAGGGCGGTATGGCCTGGATTGCCGATGCCTCGCTGGCGTCCGCAGTGTCCGAGGCGGGTGGCTTAGGCATCATCGCGGCCATGAACGCCGACGCCAACTGGCTTCGCGACCAGATTCATGAGCTGCGCGCCAAGACGGATAAGCCCTTTGGCGTCAACGTCATGCTCATGAGCCCGTTTGCCGACGAGGTCGCGCAGGTCGTGATTGACGAGCGAGTGCCGGTCGTCGTGACGGGCGCCGGCAATCCCGCCAAGTACATGAAGGCGTGGAACGAGGCGGGCATCAAGGTCATCCCGGTCGTTGCCTCGGTGGCGCTGGCGCGCCTCGTGGCACGTCGTGGAGCCACGGCGGTTGTTGCCGAGGGTACCGAATCGGGCGGCCATATTGGCGAGACCTCGACGATGGCACTGGTGCCGCAGGTCGTCGATGCGGTCGACATTCCCGTTGTGGCCGCCGGCGGTATCGCGGATGGCCGCGGGGTGGCGGCCGCCTTTATGCTTGGCGCCGCTGGCGTCCAAGTGGGCACGCGTTTTCTCGTTGCCGATGAGTGTACCGTCTCGGAGCAGTACAAGGAGATGGTCCTGAAGGCCAACGACACTTCGACGCGTGCGACCGGTCGCTCGACGGGACATCCGGTGCGCGCCCTCAAGAGCCCCTTCACCAACGCCTATGCCAAGAGCGAGGGTTCCGGTGCGAGTGCCGAGGAGCTCGGTGCTATGGGAACCGGTGCGCTGCGTAAGGCCGCCAAGGACGGCAACTACGAAGAGGGTTCGTTTTTGTGTGGACAGATTGCCGGCATGGTCAACGAGCGCCAGAGCGCACGCGAAATCGTTGACGACCTGGTCGATGGCGCCGAGCACGTCCTGAAGGGTGCGTGCGCATGGGTGGCGTAGCGTTTTTGTTTGCCGGCCAGGGTGCCCAGCACCCCGCGATGGGCGTCGACTTGATCGAGACATCGCCGGCGGCCGCCGAGGTGTTCGCCATTGCCGATGAGGTGCGCCCGGGGACGAGCGAGCAGTGCCGGAGCGCCTCCAAGGAGGAGCTCTCGCAGACCGAGAACACGCAGCCTTGCGTGTTCGTGCACGACTTGGCTGTCGCCGTCGCCCTGCGCGAGCGCAGCGTGGTGCCTGCCGCCTGTGCGGGATTCTCGCTGGGCGAGGTCGCTGCACTCACCTTTGCGGGGGCATTCGATACGCGAGCGGGTTTTGAGCTCGTGTGTGAGCGCGCGGCATTGATGGCCACGGCGGCCGAGCGTCACCCCGGCGGCATGCGCGCCGTCATCAAACTTGATGCTGCGCAAGTCGAGAACCTGGCTGCGCAGGCCGGCGAGGACTGCTGGCCGGTCAACTACAACAGTCCCCAGCAGACGGTTGTGGCCGGAGCGCCCGATGCGCTGCAGACCCTCGACGTCCTAGTAAAAGAGGCTGGCGGCCGCGCCATGAAGGTCGCGGTGTCGGGTGCATTTCATAGCCCCTATATGGCCGAGGCAACCTGTGGCCTTGCCGCATATATTGAGGCCGGTCACGCGCCGTCCCCGTTGCTCATTCCTGTTTTGGCAAATATGACAGCGGCGTCCTATCCGGCGGACCCCCAGACGGCATCGGATGTCTTGGCCAATCAGGTGAGCCATGCCGTACGCTGGGTCGATACGCTGCATGCTCTGCAGGATCAAGGCATCGACACATTTATTGAGGTCGGCCCCGGCAAAACGCTGTCCGGCCTGGTCAAGCGTACGCTGAGCGACGTTCGTGTGTATTCGTGCGAGACGGCCGAGCAGGTCGCAGCTATTGCCGACGAGCTCGCATGGTCCACAGGGCTGTAACCCGAAAGGAATGACATGGGCAACTTGAACAATGGCGCGCTCGAGCGCAACGACTCACGTCGCGTGGCACTGGTCACGGGCGGCTCGCGGGGTATCGGCCGCGCCTGCGCTATCGGTCTGGCGGAGGATGGCTACGATATCGCCGTCGTCTATGCCGGCAGCGTCGATGCGGCGCGCGAGACGTGCGACGCCTGCGAGGCGGCTGGCGCCACGGCGCGCTCATATCAATGTGACGTGGCCGACCCCGCTGCCGTCAACGCGTGCGTGGAAGCGGTCCTCAACGACTTTGGCTCCATTTGGGCGCTCGTCAACAACGCCGGCATCACCCGCGATGGCCTGCTCATGCGCATGGGCGATGACGCCTTCGACCGCGTGCTCGACGTCAATCTCAAGGGAACATTCAACATGACGCGCGCGCTCACCAAGACCTTTATGCGCCAGCGTGGCGGTTGCGTCGTCAACATGAGCTCGGTCGTGGGCCTGATGGGCAATGCCGGGCAAGCCAACTACGCTGCCTCCAAGGCGGGCGTGATCGGCCTGACCAAGGCGGTGGCGCGCGAGCTTGCGCCCCGCGGCGTACGAGTGAACGCGGTCGCCCCCGGGTTTGTCGAGACGGATATGACGGCAAAGCTCTCGGAGAAGGTGCGTACGGTAACCGAGGAGCAGATTCCCCTTAAGCGTATGGCGCAGCCCGAAGAGGTGGCCGGTGTGGTGCGATTTTTAGTGAGCGATGCGGCTGCCTACATTACGGGCGAAGTCGTACGCGTCGACGGCGGAATGGCGATGTAGAAACCAGGGCCGAAGAACGGCTTGGATGAGGAGACCATGATGGAACAGAGAGTTGCAATCACCGGCATAGGTGCCGTATCGCCGCTCGGCAACACGGCGCTTGCCACCTGGGCGGCCATGTGCGCCGGCACGTGCGGCATCGGCCCGATCACGCACTTCGATACCGATGCGTTTACCGTCAAGGTGGCGGCCGAGGTCAAGGGCTTTGACGGCAACGAGTACTTTGGCAAGCGTGACGCCAAGCACCTGGACCCCTGCGTTCAGTTTGCACTGGCGGCTTCGGACGAGGCCATGCACGATGCAGGCTTTGATGTCGAAGGCGCCGTCGATCGCGAGCGCCTGGGCGTCTACGTGGGCTCGGGTGTGGGCGGCATGCAGACACTCGTCGACAACGTCCATACGATTGCCGACCGTGGGCCCCGCCGCGCATCGCCCTATATGATCGCGATGATGATCCCCAACATGGCATCGGGCAATATCGCGATCCGCCACAAGGCAAAGGGCCCGACCCTGCCCGTGGTGACCGCGTGCGCGACCTCGGCCCATGCGGTGGGCGAGGCGTTCCGCGCCATCAAGCACGGCTATGCCGACGCGATTCTCGCGGGCGGCGCCGAGGCGGCCATTATCCCCGATGCCGTTGCGGGCTTTACGTCCTGCCGCGCATTGACCACCAACCCCGATCCCGCGACGGCTTGCCGCCCGTTCGATGCAGACCGCGACGGCTTTGTGATGGGCGAGGGCGCCTGCGTGCTCGTGCTCGAGAGCATGGAACATGCGCAGGCGCGCGGTGCGCACATTTATGCCGAGGTCGTGGGCTACGGCAACACCGATGATGCCTATCACATCACGAGCCCTGATCCCGAGGCTGCTGGCATTGCCCGCGCGATATCGCTGGCGGTGACCGAGGGCGACGTCAAGCCTTCCGAGGGTCTCTACATCAATGCCCACGGCACCTCGACCAAGCTTAACGATTCGTCCGAGACGGCGGGCATTAAGCGTGCACTCGGCGAGGACGCGGCGCGCGCCGCGCACGTCTCGTCGACAAAGTCGATGACCGGTCACATGATCGGTGCCACGGGCGCCATCGAGGTCATGGCCTGCGCCATGGCGCTCGAACAAGGCGTGGTGCCGCCGACCATTAACTACCACACGCCCGATCCCGCCTGCGATCTTGACTACACGCCCAATCGCGCGGTTCGCGCCGACCTTACCTGGGCGCTTTCGACCAACCTGGGCTTTGGCGGACACAACGCCGCCATCGCGCTGCGTAGATATACGAGGAGCTAGAGCATGGATTCCAAAAGACTTGCCGAGATAGCCGATGTTATGGAGGACCGCGGCCTCACGCGCGTACGCGTTGAGGAGCCCGATGGCACCGCGGTCGAACTCGAGCGCGCGAGCGCCGCACAGCCGGTTGCCGTGCCCATGCCTATGCCGGGTGCTGTGACTGCTCCGGCGGTGGCTCCTGTCGCCATGCCTGCCGCCGCACCGGAGCCCGCCGCGCAGGCGCCTGCCGCCGCACCGGAGCCCAAGGGCACCGAGGTGACCGCTCCCATGGTCGGCGTGTTCTATGCTGCCCCGGCGCCGGGCGACGAACCGTTTGTGCACGTGGGCTCCAAGGTCAAGGCTGGCGAGACCCTTTGCATCATCGAGGCCATGAAGGTTCTCAACGAGGTGACGGCAGAGGCGGATGGCGAGGTGCTCGAGATCTGCGTGGCCGACGGCGACCTCGTGGAGTTCGGCAGCTGCCTCATGAGGATCGGATAGGTGATATCCATGAACAAAGAAGAGCTCAAGAAGCTGTTACCGCATCGCGAGCCGATGCTTTTGCTCGACGAAGCCGAGCTGGTGGGCGACGAGGCCCACGGCAAGATCACGATTACGGGCGACGAATACTTTTTGCAGGGGCATTTTCCGGGAAACCCGGTGGTCCCCGGCGTGATCCAGTGCGAGATGCTCGCCCAGAACTGCTGCGTGCTGCTGATGGGCGATGAGGAGGCGCGCGGCGCGACGCCGTTCTACACGAGTCTGGACAAGGTGCGCTTTAAGCGTCCGGTGCGCCCGGGCGACACGGTTGATCTGGTGTGCTCCATCACGCGTGCGCGCGGGCCGTTCCGCTTTGCGACGGGTACTGCGAGCGTCAACGGTGAGGTTTGCTGCCGCGCCGATATGTCTTTTGCACTCATGCACGAATGTTAAGGAAGGCTTCATGTTCGACAAAGTGCTCATCGCCAACCGCGGCGAAGTCGCGGTCCGTGTTATCCGCGCGTGCCGCGATATGGGCATCAAGACCGTCGCCGTCTACTCCACGGCCGATGCGGACGCGCTGCACGTGCAGCTTGCCGACGAGGCGTATTGCATCGGCGGCCCGCGTCTTGCCGAGAGCTACCTCAACGACGATGCTGTGCTCACCTGTGCCGTAAAGTCGGGAGCTAAGGCAATTCATCCCGGCTATGGCTTTTTCTCCGAGAAGGCGAGCTTCGTGCGCGACTGCGACAAGTATGGCCTGGCGTTTGTTGGTCCTTCGGCCAAGGTGATCGACAGCATGGGCGACAAGGACGCCGCACGTCGAACGGCTGCCGCGGCGGGCGTGCCCATCGTGCCGGGCTGCGATTTGCTCAAAAGTCCCGAGGAGGCAACGGCCGAGGCTGAGCGCATTGGCTGCCCCGTGCTTATTAAGGCGCGTGCGGGCGGCGGCGGTCGCGGTATTCGTAAGGTCGAGCGCGTGGAAGATGCGGCAAAGGCCTTTATTGAAGCACGCGCCGAGGGCGAGGCCGTTTTTGGCGACGGCGAGTGCTACATGGAGAAGTTCGTCGCGCCGGCGCACCACGTTGAGGTGCAGATTATGGCCGATAAGCAGGGCCATGTATTTTCGCTCGGCGAGCGCGAGTGCTCGGTGCAGCGGCGCAACCAAAAGCTAATCGAGGAGAGCCCCGCGCCGTGCCTCGACGGACACGACGACATTCGTGCTCGCATGCACAAGGCAGCGCGTGACCTGGCTCGTGCCGTCGGCTACGAAGGAGCCGGTACCATCGAGTTTCTGTATTCGGACGACGGCAATTTCTATTTTATGGAAATGAACACGCGCTTGCAGGTGGAGCATCCGGTTACGGAGTTTGTGACCGATACCGACTTGGTCAAGTGGCAGCTGCGCGTGGCAGCCGGCCAGCCTCTGCCCTTTGAGCAGGAGGACATGCCGGTCCGCAACCACGCCATGGAGTGCCGCATCAATGCCGAAACGCCGGACTTTCTGCCGTCATGCGGAACGGTCACCGCGTTGCGTGTGCCGGGTGGTCCGCGCGTGCGCTGGGATTCCGCCATGTTTACCGGTGCTAAAGTTCCGCCGTACTACGACTCCATGCTTGGCAAGCTCATCGTGTGTGCGCCCACGCGTGACGGCGCCATTCGCAAGATGCGCTCGGCCCTGGGCGAGCTCGTGATTGAGGGCGTGAGCGAAAACAGCGAGCTTCAGCTCGACGTGCTGGCAAACGACGAGTTCTTGTCGGGCATGTATCACACCGATCTGATGGGGCATCTCTATGCTGATGAATAGAAAAGCGAAGACGGTCAACGTCCTCGAGGGACCGATGACCGAGTCGTGCGCCGAGTTTCCCGCGCGCCACGTGTTTATCAAGTGCCCGGAGTGCCGCCGCGTGATCGATGAGGCGCGCCTGCACGACAACTTCGAGGTCTGCCCTCGTTGCGGCAAACACTTTCGCGTGAGCGGGCGCGACCGCATGCGCATGACGATTGACGAGGGCACGTTTGAGGAATGGGATGCCAGTCTGGCGCCGGAGGACTTCCTCTCGTTTCCCGGCTATGCCGACAAGCTCAAGAGCGTGAGCGAGCGTTCGGGCGAGCGCGATGCCGTTGTGTGCGGCAAGGGCAAAATCTGCGGTTGCGATACGGCGCTCTTCTTTATGGACGCCAACTTTATGATGGGCTCGATGGGTTCCGTGGTGGGCGAGAAGATCTGTCGCACATTTGAGCATGCGACCGAGCTGGGATTGCCAGTTGTCGGCTTTACCGTTTCGGGCGGTGCACGCATGCAAGAGGGCGTGACATCGCTTATGCAGATGGCCAAGATTTCTGCGGCGGTTAGGCGCCACAGTGGGGCGGGCGGCCTGTATATCACGGTGCTCACCGACCCCACGACCGGCGGCGTAACCGCGAGCTTTGCCATGGAGGGCGATATTATCCTGGCCGAGCCCGATGCCCTGACGGCATTTGCCGGCCCGCGCGTGATCGAGCAGAACATGCACAAGCGCCTGCCCAAGGGATTCCAGCGCTCCGAGTTTTTGCTGGAGCACGGCTTTTGCGATGCCGTTGTTCCGCGTGGCGAGATTGCGCTCACGGTAGGCGAGCTGCTGGCGCTGCACGAAGGGCACGCGCCCGGCCTGGGGGCACCGCACGAGATTGTGCATACGGGTCGCCACGGCAAAAAGTTGGGACACTTGTTCAAGCGCTCGGGCGCACCAAAAACCGCGCTCGAGATTGTCAAACAGACCCGCTCGGCAGATCGCGCCACGGCAGGCGAGATGATCTCGCTGGGCCTGGATGGATTTGTGGAGCTGCACGGCGACCGCTACTTTGGCGACGACGCCGCTGTGGTGGCTGGCATTGGCTGGAAAGACGGGCGCCCCGTAACGGTCATCGCCATCGAGCGCGGCACCACGACCAAAGAGCGCATGCGTCGCAACTTTGGCATGGCACATCCCGAGGGCTACCGCAAAGCGCGTCGCCTTATGCGCCAGGCCGAAAAGTTTGGTCGACCGGTTCTGTGCCTGGTCGATACTTCGGGCGCGTTTTGCGGCATCGGTGCCGAGGAGCGCGGCCAGGGCGAGGCGATTGCTCAGAATCTCATGGAGATGAGCGGCCTTAAGACACCGATTGTCTCGGTGGTGACAGGCGAGGGCGGCTCTGGTGGCGCGCTGGCGCTGTCCGTGGCCGACCGCATCCTGATGCTCTCGAGCTCGGCCTATTCAGTCGTGAGCCCCGAGGCCTGTGCGTCGATCCTGTGGAAGGATACCGAGCGTGCGGATGAGGCCGCCGAGGCGCTGAAGCTCACGGCCCCCGATCTGCTGGCGCTCGGCATCATCGACGGCATTGTTGACGATAAGGGCCTGTCGCATGAGGAGATCGCCGGTGCCGTCATGTCCTCGGCATTTGATGCCTTCGATACGCTTGGGCAGCTTGACGACGCGACCCTCACAAACCTCCGCTACGAAAAGTACCGCGCAATCGGTCGATACCGCACGATGTGACAAAGGGACAGCCCGCATGTCATATTGGGAAAGGCATTCCATGCTACAAGTTTCTAACACCTCGTTTACAACGTCGGTTTCATCAAACGCCATGGCCGTGGTGGACTATCTGTCCAAAAGCATGATGTCGGCGCTGCCGTTTATTGTCTGCGCGGCGTTGTTCCGCACCGTCGCTGTCATTATGGGCGAAGGCATGCTGGGCCTGTGGTCTGCCGATTCCGATATCTATCGCCTGTTCTACAGTTGGCTCTATAACGCCGGCTACTACTTTTTGCCCATTTATCTTGGTTGGGCGGCCGCCCGCCAGCTCGGTTGCTCGGAGCAGCTGGGCATGATGCTGGGCGGCGTATTGATTGCACCCGATTTACTCAAGCTTGTCGATGCCGCATCGACGACGGGGGCATCGATGACTTCCGTGTATGGTCTGCTTCCTGCGCCGGTCAACGATTACACGACGACTGTTATTCCGGTTCTCATCTCGGTGCCCGTGCTATGGCGAGTGGAGTGTTTCTTTAAGCGCGTTATCCCTAAGGCCGTGGCGTTTTCGTTCGTTCCGTTTGCGACCATGCTTGTCATGGTTCCGGTTTCGCTGTGTATTACGGCGCCGGCGGGCAGCTATCTGGGCATGCTGTTGGGCCAGCTTATGTTTATGCTTGGCAATTCCGGTGGCATCGTGTCGCTGCTCACGCTCATGGGGCTTGCTGCGGGCTGGGAGTTCCTAAAGATCGCCGGCGTCAGCAACGTTGTCCTATCGCTCGCCTATGCGCAGTTTATGAGTGTGGGAACGGATTCGTGCATCCTGATCGCCGCGACGATGGCAACGTTCGCCGTTTGGGGCATGCCCTTTGGCGCGTCGCTTCGCGTTGCGGATAAGGACGAGAAGGCGCTCATGCTGGGCTATTCAATCTCGGGTGTTCTTGGCGGCGTAAGCGAGCCGGCGCTGTACGGTTGCGGCTTTAAATATGGCAGGTGCCTGACGTGCATGGCCATTGGCGGCGCCGTCGGAGGCCTTGTTGCGGCCGTGGGCCACGTTACGGCCTATACCATCGGCATGACGAATGTCCTTATGGTCATTGGCTTTGCCACGGGCGGCATCTCGAACCTGCTGTGGTGCTGCGCTGCCGGCGGTGTGGCATTTGCGGTGTCTGCGGCGCTGAGCTACTGCTTTGGCGTGGTGCCGGCGAAGGGACAGACGACGGGGGACGGAGCCGATTCACCCGAAACCTCGAAGAGCGTGGCCGAAGCAAGCGCGTAAACCTGTGCGACACAAGGACGATTCCTTTGCCATATTCCAAGGCCGTGGCCCGTGTGGGTTGCGGCCTTTTTTGTATCTGGGGGACAAAGTGGCTACACTACAATCCGTTTGAGCAATAGATATATAGGTAGTACCGTGGGGGCGGATGTAGATGGTCGAGTGGATTGTTAAGCGTGCGCAGGGCGACCGTGCGCGTGTGGGCACGTTAGCTGGCGTGGTGTGTATTCTCGCCAATGTGGCACTATGCGCTGCGAAGGGCGTAATTGGCGTGCTGTCGGGATCGGTTTCGATTGTGGCGGATGCCATGAACAACCTGTCCGATGCAAGCTCGAATATCGTGAGCGTGCTGGGCTTTAAGCTGGCGAGCAAGCCGGCCGACCCCGAGCATCCTTACGGCCACGGTCGCTACGAGTATCTCTCGGGTTTGGTCGTGGCGGCGCTCGTGCTGCTTATTGGCATCGAACTGGTGAAGTCCTCGGTGGAGCGTATTGTCAACCCGGAGCCTGTCGAGTTCTCGCTTGCCCTGGTGGCGGTCCTGGCACTTTCGATGGTTGTAAAGCTGTGGATGGCGGCCCTCAACCAAAAGCTCGGCGATCGCATTGAGTCCGAGACGCTGCATGCGACCGCGCAGGATTCCAAGAACGATGTCCTTGCCACAGGCGCCGTGTTGGCGTGCGCAATTGTTTCGCAGGTGACGCACATCAATCTTGACGCATGGGTCGGCCTTGCCGTTGGCGCCTATATTGGCTGGAGCGGTTTTGAGCTCATCCAGGATACGGTGAGCCCGCTTTTGGGCCAGTCGCCCGATCCTAAGCTGGTCAAGCACATTCGAGACAAGATCATGAGCTATCCCGGCGTTTTGGGCGTTCACGATCTGATGGTTCACGACTACGGCCCGGGCAGGAAGTTCGCAAGCGCTCACGCTGAGATGGCAGCCGAGGCCAGCCCGATGGAAAGTCACGACACGCTCGATAACATCGAGCAGTCGTTTAGGGACGAGGACGGCATGATCGTCACGCTTCACTACGACCCCATCGTGACCGACGATCCAAAGGTGGCGAGCATGCGCTTGCGCATTCACGTCATGGCCCAGGAGATCGATAGCCGCCTCTCGATTCATGACCTGCGCTGTGTGCCGGGTCCTACGCACACCAACGTGATCTTTGACTGCGTGCGTCCCTCGGATCTGCAGATGAGTGCCGAAGACGTAAAGCACGCGCTGGCACAACGGGTCGAATCGGAATATCCCAAGTCGATTGCCAAGATTACGATCGACGAAGACTACGTAGGACATACCCACGAGTAAGGCTGTGCCGGCAAAGCAGGTTATGCAGAAGGGGAGAGCATGAAGAAGCTGTATCTACTCCGCCACGGTCAGACGGAGTTCAACGTCAAAAAGCTGGTCCAGGGCCGCTGCGATTCACCGCTCACCGACTTAGGCCGTCAGCAAGCCGGGATGGCAGCCGCATGGCTCAAAGCCCACGGCGTCGTCCCCGACAAAGTGGTCTCATCACCCTTAGGCCGAGCCATGGACACGGCAAGTCTCGTCGCATGCGAGCTCCTCGGCCCGGACGCAGCAGTTGGGCCCTGCGAAGGCATTATCGAGCGCTGCTACGGTGCCTTCGAAGAAGGTCCCCACGACGCGCTACCCACCGACGTCTGGGATCCGGGCGAGGACTTGGTCCCTTACGGAGGAGAAGGAAGCCGCGCACTGCAAGAACGTATGGTGGATGCGCTTACCAATATCATGGGCTCCGAGGGCATCGAAACCCTTCTAGCAGTAAGCCACGGCAGCGCCAGCCGCCAATTTATCAAGGCCGCAGCCCCAGAGGGCTTCGAGCTCCCAACAAAACTCCCCAACTGCGCCATCATGATCTTCGATTTCGATGAGGCAAAGCCACAAGCAGAAGGTGAACCGTCCCAATGCAAGTTCACCCTCCAGCAAATAGTGGACCCCCAACAAAGTCATTAGCCTGAACGAGCAGAGTTAAGCAGACATCAACGTGTCGTCTCCCGAGCTTGGCAGAGGGGCGGCGAACTATATTAAGTTTGTCGCGAGTTCCGCACGCAAAGGAAAGCACTTAATGTGCTTTCCGTCTTGCGCAGGACTGTAGAGCAGCAAACTTAATATATTTCGCCGCCCCTCTGCCAAGCCCAGGCGACTCCACGCACTTTACCTGCGTAAACAATGTGAGTGAAATATGAATCTCGATGGATACGCCCGCAGCCGTGTATACTAAACAGCTGTGTGAAACCAGGGGAGTATTCTGGCTGGACAAAATGCCTGCTTAATAGGGTTGTCAGGTAGTCCGGACGCAATACAAGGCTGGGGAGCACGTCGTGTAAGTAGTGGTCCTCTAGGGGCGTACGCTCGGTGGTGTACGCATTGTCCCAAGACCACGCGAGAGTTGGGATCATATCTTGATCAGCATGATTCTCGGCCGCAAGATTGGCATGACCCAGGTTTGGGACGAGGACGACAACGTCGTTCCCGTCACGGTCATCCAGGCTGGCCCCTGCGCTGTCTCGCAGGTTAAAACTCAGGCAACCGACGGCTATGACGCCGTCCAGATCGGTTTCGGCGACATCAAGGCCAAGAACGTGAACAAGCCCATGGCTGGTCACTTCGCCAAGGCTGGCGTCGAGCCTGTCCGCTTCCTTCGTGAGGTCCGCGTCGAGAACGGCGAGGAGCACAAGGTCGGCGAGGTCGTCACCGTCGCTGATTTCGCTGATGTCGAGAAGGTCGACGTCATCGGTACCTCCAAGGGTAAGGGCTTCCAGGGTCGCATCAAGCGCTGGGGTCAGCGCCGCGGTCCTATGACGCATGGTTCTCACTTCCAGCGTCACCCCGGTTCTATCGGTCAGTGCGCCTATCCTGCGCGCGTCCTCAAGGGCGTCAAGATGGCCGGTCACATGGGTAACGAGCGCGTTACCGTCAAGAACCTTTCCGTTGTCCGCATCGATGCCGAGCAGAACCTCATCTTGGTCAAGGGCGCTGTCCCGGGTGCCAAGAATGGTCTCGTCGCCATCCGTATGGCCTAAGGGCCCAGCCCATTTAGCCCAGCGTCATACCAAGGAGAACACTTAAATGGCAAAGTTTGAAGTAAAGAACAGCGAGGGCAAGAAGGTCGCCGAGGCCGAGCTCGCCGCTGAGGTGTACGGCATCGAGCCGAACATCCACGTTATGCACCACATCGTCAAGTGCCAGATGGCCTCTTGGCGTCAGGGCACCCAGTCCGCTAAGGGCCGCTCTGAGGTTTCCGGTGGCGGCAAGAAGCCTTGGCGTCAGAAGGGCACCGGCCGTGCCCGCCAGGGTTCCATCCGTGCTGCCCAGTGGCGTCACGGTGGCGTTGTCTTCGCCCCCAAGCCCCGTTCCTACGCTAAGCGTATGAACAACAAGGAGGTCAAGCTGGCTATGCGCTCCGCGCTGTCCGCCAAGCTGGCCGATGGCGAGCTCGTACTCGTCGACGACTACGGCTTCGAGAAGCCTTCCACCAAGGCTGCCGTCGCCATGCTCAAGGCTCTCGGCCTTGAGGGCAAGCGTCTGACCATCATCGTTCGCGATGAGGACGTCAACGCCTACCTGTCGTTCCGCAACATTCCCAAGACGTTCATCATCACCGCTGACGAGGCCAACACCTACGATCTCGTCAACAACAACGCTGTGCTGATGCCCGCCGACATCGCCGCTCACTTCGGGGAGGTGCTTGCATAAATGACCGCCCACGAGATCATCATCCGTCCGATCGTGTCCGAGCGTTCCTTCTCCGGCATGGAGCTGAACAAGTACACGTTCGAGGTCGCCAAGGATGCTAACAAGTATCAGATCAAGGACGCTGTCGAGGAGATCTTCGGCGTCAAGGTCGTTCGCGTGAACACCCTGACGGTCAAGCCCAAGACCAAGCGCGTGCGCTATGTCGCCGGCAAGACCCGTTCTTGGAAGAAGGCCATCGTCACGCTGGCCGAGGGCGACACCATCGAGGTCTTTGGCAACCAGGCCTAAGACTCGCTGCTGTTGAGTGAGCTCATGCCTCCCAAATAGGGGAGGCGGGAGCTCAAGGTTTTGGGCGTATAAAATGGACACGCCCGGAACCGTGTATACGTCCGGTGTCATCGCACCCGAGGCAGAACCTCGAATCCCTGTCTGCGATGGCTAACGGATTCCTATTGAAAGGGATTGTAATGGCTGTAAAGCACCTTAAGCCGACCTCCGCTGGTAGGCGTTGGCAGACGATCTCCGACTTCTCCGAGATCACCTGCACCAAGCCCGAGAAGTCTCTTCTCGAGCCCCTGCCCAAGAAGGCCGGTCGTAACAACAACGGCCGCATCACCACCCGCCACCAGGGCGGCGGCGTGAAGCGTCGTTATCGCGTGATCGACTTCAAGCGCAACAAGGACGGCGTGCCCGCCAAGGTTGCCACGATCGAGTACGATCCGAACCGTTCCGCTCGCATCGCTCTGCTGCACTACGCTGACGGTGAGAAGCGCTACATCCTGGCCCCCAAGGGTCTCGAGGTCGGTCAGACCATCATGTCCGGTTCTGACGCCGACATCAAGCCGGGCAACGCTCTGCCCCTCGCCGACATCCCCGTCGGTACGCTCATCCACGCCGTCGAGTTCCAGCCGGGCAAGGGCGCTGCTATCGCCCGTTCCGCCGGTAACTCCTGCCAGCTGATGGGTAAGGAGGGCAAGTACGCTATCGTCCGTATGCCTTCCTCCGAGATGCGCCGCATCCTCGTTACCTGCCGCGCCACCGTCGGTGAGGTCGGCAACGCCGATCACTCCAACATCGTCATCGGCAAGGCCGGCCGTAAGCGTCACATGAACGTGCGCCCGACCGTCCGCGGTACCGTCATGAACCCTGTCGACCACCCGCACGGCGGTGGCGAGGGCAAGAACCACACCTCTGGTCGTCCCTCCGTTACCCCCTGGGGTAAGCCGACGAAGGGCCTTCGTACGCGCAAGAAGAAGAAGGTCTCGAACCAGCACATCATTCGTCGCCGTAAGAAGTAATTTCGGATACCGAGTTTTAGGAGAAAGCACTTATGAGCAGAAGTCTCAAAAAGGGCCCGTTCGTGGAGACTCGCCTTCTCTCGCGTATCACCGCGATGAACGAGGCTGGCAAGAAGGACGTCGTGAAGACCTGGTCCCGCGCGTCCACCATCTTCCCCGAGATGGTTGGTCACACCATCGCCGTCCACGACGGCCGCAAGCATGTGCCCGTGTATGTTACCGAGTCCATGGTTGGTCACAAGCTCGGCGAGTTCGCGCCGACTCGTACGTTCCGTGGCCACAAGGCCAAATAGGGGGTTAACCGTAAATGGCAACTAAGTCTATTGAAACTGAGGCCACCGAGGTTCGCGCCGTCGCTAAGTACGTGCGTGTTTCCCCCAGCAAGGCCCGCCTGGTGGTCGATCTGATCCGCCGCAAGCCTGTCGCTCAGGCCTTCGACATCCTCCACTTCTGCGACCGCGCCGTCGCCGTGGATGTCGAGAAGGTTCTCCGTTCCGCCGTTGCGAACGCCGAGAACAACAACGGTCTGCGTGCCGACAACCTGGTTGTCGCCGCTGCCTATGTTGACGAGGGTCCGACGCTTAAGCGCATCCGTCCCCGCGCCAAGGGTTCCGCTTCTCGCATTCTGAAGCGTACTTCCCACATCACCGTCGTCGTTGCTCCTCGAAAGGAGGCGTAAAGCTGTATGGGTCAGAAAGTCTACCCCACCGGCTTCCGTCTTGGCATCACCGAGAACTGGCGCTCCCGCTGGTTCGCAGAGAAGGATTACGCTAAGACCCTCGGTAACGATCTCGAGATCCGCAAGTACCTCGAGAAGCGTCTTTCCCGCGCAGCTGTCTCCCGCGTCGAGATCGAGCGCGCTGGCGACAAGGTGAAGGTCATCATCCTCACTGCTCGCCCCGGCGTTGTCATCGGTAAGAAGGGTGCCGAGATCGATACCCTCCGCACCGAGCTCGAGAAGGTCGCTGGCGTCTCCAAGGGCCAGCTCTCCGTCGACGTTGTCGAGATCAAGCGCCCCGAGCTCGACGCCAACCTCGTTGCTCAGTCTATCGCCGAGCAGCTCGAGGGCCGCGTTGCCTTCCGTCGCGCTATGCGCAAGGCTGTCCAGTCCGCCCGCAAGGCCGGCGCTAAGGGCATCCGTATCCAGTGCTCTGGTCGTCTCGGCGGTGCCGAGATGGGCCGTCGTGAGTGGTACCGCGAGGGTCGCGTGCCTCTGCACACCCTCCGTGCCAAGATCGACTACGGCACGGCTGTCGCCAGCACCACCATGGGCGCTTGCGGCGTGAAGGTCTGGATTTACCTGGGCGAGAAGCTCCCGGGCCAGCCTGTTCCCAACCCTGCACTCGAGGGCTCTTCCCGTCCTCGTCGTCGTAACTCCGAGAGGAGGGGTCAGTAGTGCTTGCCCCTAAGCGTATTCTTCACCGCAAGGTGCAGCGTGGCTCCATGAAGGGCCAGGCCAAGGGTAATACCGAGCTGCATTTCGGCGAGTTTGGTATCCAGGCTCTCGAGGCCCATTGGATCACCAACCGTCAGATCGAGGCCGCTCGTATTGCCATGACCCGCTACATGAAGCGTGGCGGTCGTGTCTACATCACGATCTTCCCCGATAAGCCCATCACCAAGAAGCCTGCCGAGACTCGCATGGGTTCTGGTAAGGGTAACCCCGAGGAGTGGGTGGCCGTCGTCAAGCCCGGCCGCATCATGTTCGAGGTCAAGGGTGTTCCCGAGGAGGTCGCTCGCGAGGCTCTGCGTCTTGCGCAGCACAAGCTCCCCATCAAGACCAAGATTGTTGCTGCTAAGAACGCTGAGCAGCGCATCGAGAAGGAGATGGCTGAGGAGGCCGCTCTCGAGGCCAAGTGGGCTGCTGAGGACGCCGCCGCCGCCAAGGAGGAGAACTAATGAAGCCCGCAGAGATTCGTGAGCTCTCGGACGCTCAGCTCGTTGAGAAGCTGAAGGAAATGCGCGCCGAGCTCTTTAACCTTCGTTTCCAGATGGCCACCAGCCAGCTGGACAACACCGCTCGCGTCAACACCGTGAAGAAGGACATCGCTCGCGTCCTCACGGAGCAGCGCGCCCGCGAGATCGCAGCGGAGAAGTCCGCTGTCGCCGAGTAGGACCTAAGGAGAGAACATGACTGATTCGCGTAACTCGCGTAAGGTCCGTACGGGTGTCGTTACCTCCGTCTCCGGTGCCAAGACCATTGTTGTCACCATCACCGAGCGCAAACGTCACCCCAAGTACGGCAAGATGATGACCAGCTCCAAGAAGCTGCACGCTCACGACGAGGAGTGCACGGCTGGCGTGGGCGATACCGTCCGCGTTATGGAGACCCGTCCTATGTCCAAGATGAAGCGTTGGCGCCTCATCGAGGTCGTCGAGCGCGCTAAATAAGCGGTCGCTCTTACGACTTGTACGTTTCCGAAGATGTGCGTATGCCTGGTTTGCATACCACAGGCCGTCTAAAGGCTGCGCACCTCTCTTCGGTTCTTAGTTCGGAGGAACATCTACCATGATTCAGATGCAAACCATGCTGAACGTCGCCGACAACTCCGGCGCTCGCAAGATTCGCTGCATCAAGGTGCTTGGCGGTTCCAAGCGTCGTTATGCAGGCATCGGCGATGTGTTCATCGGTGCTGTCCAGGAGGCTACCCCTGGCGCCAACGTCAAGAAGAAGGACGTTGTCCGTTGCGTCGTCGTTCGCACCGTTAAGGAGATCCGCCGCAAGGATGGCTCCTACATTCGCTTTGATGAGAACGCCTGCGTTGTCATCAACAACGATGGTTCGCCCGTCGGCACCCGTATCTTCGGGCCCGTCGCTCGCGAGCTTCGTGACAAGAAGTACATGAAGATCGTCTCGCTCGCTCCCGAGACCCTGTAGTTAGGGGAGATATATGTATATCAAGAAGGGCGATAAGGTCCAGGTTCTCTCTGGTAAGGATCGCGGCAAGCAGGGCGTTGTCCTGCGTGCTCTCCCCGCCGAGAACAAGGTCGTTGTCGAGGGCGTTTCGGTCGTCAAGAAGGCCGTCAAGCCCAACGCTGCCAACCAGCAGGGCGGCATCGTTTCGCAGGAGGCTCCCATCGACGCCTCCAACGTCAATCTCGTCTGCCCCGAGTGCGGTAAGGTTACCCGCGTCGGTCACGAGAAGGACGGCAAGAACAAGCTGCGCGTCTGCAAGAAGTGCGGCCACAAGTTCTAAGCTGCCCGCAACATCAAGTTGCTAGCAAAGGCCCGGATGCCCCACGGCACCCGGGCCTTTTTCTATCCCTACTCATTGGAGACATACTCATTGGGGACAGACTTAAATGAGTACCCTAACTGGGTAAGCATAAATGAGCGGGTCGTGCTGTATAAATTGTTTGTGTGCGCGTTTATGCGCGTTAGATTGCGTTTAATTACGCACTTATGCGTATATATGCACCGTTTACGGGGAAATAATGACCGTTTAGCGGTGAGATACGCAAAAATGCGCACAGATGCGCGTGTTTGTGCGAATATAGAGCTGTCAGAAATGCAAGACGTTCTATGACACAGGAGACACATAATGGCAGATTCCAAGCAGGCTCCACTCGACGCCGCGGCAGCCGCCAAAGCAGCATTTGCTTCGGTCCAGGACAAGCCGTTCCCTAACGACATCTTTACGGCTCCCGAGCTCCGTTGGGCTGTGATCGGTTGCGGCGTTATTGCCAACCAGATGGCTCAGTCCCTTGCCCTGGCCGGCCGCAAGCTTACGGGCGTTGCCAACCGCACGCTCACCAAGGCTCAGACTTTTGCCGACCAGTACGGCGTCGAGAAGGTCTATGACACGGTTGAGGATCTCTACGCCGATCCTGACATCGACGCCGTCTACATCACCACCCCGCACAACACCCATATTACCTATCTGCGCGCCGCCCTGGCGGCCGGCAAGCACGTTCTCTGCGAGAAGGCCATCACGCTCAACTCCGCCGAGCTCGATGAGGCCCGCGCCATTGCCGCCGAACACAACGTGGTCCTTATGGACGCTACCACGGTGCTCCACATGCCCTTGTATCAAGAGCTGCGCCGCCGCATGGATGCCGGCGAGTTTGGCCGCATGAACCTCGCTCAGCTCAACTTTGGTAGCTACAAGGAGTACGGCGACCTGACCAACCGTTTCTACAATCGCAACCTCGCCGGCGGTGCCATGCTCGATATTGGCGTATACGCCCTGTCCGTCATGCGCCTGTTTATGGCGAGCCAGCCCGTCGAGGTCGTGTCTCTGGGTAACACCTGCGAGACCGGCGTGGACGTTGCAGGCGGCATCGTCTGCCGCAATGCCGAGCAACAGCTGGGCGTCGTGAGCCTTACGCTCCACTCCAAGCAGCCAAAGCGCTCGGTTATCAGCTTTGACAATTGCTATGTCGAGGTCAACGAGTATCCGCGCGCCGATCACGCGACGATCGTGTGGACCGCGGACGGTCATCGCGAGGAGGTCGCCGCGGGCACCGAGGCTTATGCCCTGTGCTACGAGATGGCTGACCTCGAGCAGGCCGTCGCCGGCGACGATTCCAAGCGTGAGCTTCTGGATTATGCTTCTGATGTGATGGAGCTCATGACCAAGCTCCGCGCCGATTGGGGAGTCGTCTACCCCGAGGAGGAGTAAGCGATGCTTGCGGAAGATAGGCTCAATACGATCGTGTCGATGGTGCAGCAGGCTGGCTCGGTAACGGTGCCCGAGCTTGCCGATGCCCTGGGCGTGACGGCCTCTACCATTCGACGCGACCTACAGACGCTCGACCGAGCGCACCGCATCGCCAAGGTGCACGGTGGCGCGACAAGTCTTGAGCGCGCGCACGTGACGCGCGACCTAACGATCAGTGAGCGCAGTGATCTCCATAACGACGACAAGGAGCGTATCTGCGCCCGCGCCGCGGCGCTCGTGGAGCCCGAGAGCTTTGTGTACATCGATTCGGGTTCGACAACGCTCAGACTCATCGAGCATCTTCCGCATCTCGAATCGGTCACCTATGTGACTGATTCCGTGCTCCATGCTCAGCATCTCGCTGTGCGCGGCATGCGCACCGTGGTGCTGGGCGGCGAGCTTAAACCCGAGACCGAGGCGCTCGTTGGCCCCGATGCTCTGGCAACCCTAGACCGCTACAACTTTAACTGCGGCTTTTGGGGTTCTAACGGCATTGCCGCCGAGCAGGGCTTTACGACGCCCGATATCGAGGAGGCACAAGTAAAGCGTATCTCGATGCGCCATACGGCCAAGCGCTTCGTAATCTCGGACGCCAGTAAATTTGGCATGGTGGCGCCCGTCAAGTTCGCGGACTTCCGTGACGCAACGATTATTACCGCAGGCGATGTCCCTGCCAAGTACCGGGCAATGGACAACGTCATCACGGTCTAACAGCAGGGGACGGGCTAAGGCCAAAACCATTTAGTTTTCTCAATAGAAAAGCGGCAACGTCCATCACGGGCGTTGCAGCTTTTGTTGTCTACCGGTTTGTCTAAGTCTGTAACAACTAGACCGTTAAAAGTGGGCCAGGTGTTACAGATTGAGATACTTCCGAACCGCGCCGTCCCTTTGTCTCAATCTGTAACATCTGAGCTTGATTTTGCCGAGTTACTGTTACAGATTGAGATTTTCCCTTAAGGGGGATTCGAATGTCTCGATCTGTAACAGATAGGCCGGAAAATGAGCTCTAACTGTTACAGATCGAGACGTTTTGGGACCGCGGCTGAGCCATTGCGACAAAGCCACCACAAAGGTGCCTGTCCCTTTTTGGCAGGTTTTAGGGCTCCCAGGGGCAGGGGGCTTCGATGTGGATGTGCTCGCCGGTTACGGGATGCGTGAAGGACACGCTGTGGGCGTGGAGCATCAGGCCGCAGGGGCGCGGCGTTCCGTACAGGTCGTCGCCAACCAGGGGATGACGCTCGCTGGCCAGGTGCACGCGAATCTGATGCTTGCGGCCGGTGAGCAGCTCGACATCAATATACGAGCGCGTGGGCAGGCCACGGCGGCTCTTAAGACGCTTGAGTACCTTGACGCGCGTCTGAGACGGCTTGCCGCTGGCGCCAACGCGCATCTTGCGGCTATCGTGGCGGTCGCGGGCGATGGGCTTGTCGATGAGCTTTTCGTTCCAGTCGATTTTGCCCTCGGCGAGCGCCAGGTAGTGCTTTTCGAATGCGTGGTCGATGATCATCTGGTCAAAAGCGGGTTGCGTCTGCTTGTCGAGCGAGAACAACACCACGCCGGTGGTGTTGCGGTCCAGGCGGTTGAGCGGCTGCATGTCAGTCGCGGCAAAGCCGTCGCCCATCGCCAACAAAAGGTCGCTAGCGTAGTCGGTAAGTGTGCGCTCGCCGGTGCCGTCACCGTGGACGATCATGCCAGCGGGCTTGTCGATGGCCATGAGCCAGGCGTCGCAGTAGAGGACTTGAGGTTCTTCGTTCACGTGTAAGCCTTTCGGTTAGCTAATTCCCACAAACATGCAGCCCGAGGTGGCGCCGCGCAGGCGGGCGGCGGGCTTGCGGCCGGCTTGAGCCGCCTCGACGGCGCGACGGACGCGAGCGACGGCACGGCCAATCTCATCGGCCTCGAGCAGGGTTCCGTCGACCATAAGACGACGGACGCCGGCGTCGAGCAACTGCGGTACCTGCGGCGTGAGGTCGATGGGGTAGGCGTCGTACAGGCGTGAGCGGCCGTGGATGTCGGTACGCACCGGCATGATCTTGCCGTCGATATTCTTGAGCGAGAGCTTGCGGGCACGCAGGCGGCAGTTGGCACAATCGTGGATACAGCCGTTGGCAACCTGCAGAATGCAATGCTCGCTTGTCATGACGCGCGGGCGGCCAAAGACGGTGATGCCCAGAGCCGCGGGCGCGGCGGCGCCGAGCGAGACAATCTCGTCGAGTGTGATCTCGGGCGAGAGCCAAAACGCACCGGCTCCGCGCTCGGCAAGCGCCTCCATGCAGGGCGTGTTGTGCACCGGCAGGCAAGAGCGAATCTCGGCCGTGGCGCCAACCTGGGCGGCCAGGGCAAGCTCAGAGATGTTGCCAATAGCGACCGTGGCGCCGGCAACAACCCACGGGTCGACACGTACGTGGTCAACGGCGCGGCAGACCTCGTCGAGCACGGGTACGATGCCCTGCTCAAATGCATCGGCGGGGGAGAGCTCGGCCGCATCGAGCGCGTCGGTGGTCATGTAGATGCGCGTTGCGCCCTCCGCGCGCGCTGCCTCGGCGGCCTCGAGCGAGGTGACGGTGGCGCAGATCTGCGGCTCATCGCGGTAGTGCTCGGGCGCGGGGCGGGAATCACTGGTTACAATCGCCGGCAGCTCGAGCGTTTTCGCGCGCTCCTCATACGGTGCCAGAATGGCCTCTTCCAGCGCCTTACAAGCGGCGGCGCGCACCTTGTGCACGGCGGAAAAGCCCATGCCGCAACTCTCGTCGAGGACCACGTCAAAGCTCGCTGCCTCAAAGGGCGAGGAGCCCATGCGACCCACATGCTCAACCAGGTCTGCCGCCTCGACGGCGCGGGTCTTGGCGGCCTCGACGGTAAAGCCCGTGGCCGTGGCCGTAAGCGAAGGGTCGTCGCAGCAGGTGAGCGTAACGGTAAACGGCTCGCCCAGACGCGCCACAACGGACACGTCTACGGCGCGGCGGCGCAGCACATCGCGCTTGAGCGCGGCGCCGGCGGCGTCAATGGCGCGCTGACTTCGAATCACGCGCACGCGGCAGCCCTCGGGCATGCTGCGGGGCACGCGGCACTCGATGATGTCGCCCGCGGCGGCATCATCGGCGGCGATGGTGGTCAGGAACTGGTCGAACTCATCGTCATGGCGAAGCTCCAGCAGGTCGCCCTTGCCAACGGGCTCAAACAACTCAATGCGGGCGATGGCAGCGCGGCGACGGCGGTCGTCGGGCTTGAGCCCGCGCACATCGCGGTTGGCCAGACGGCTGCCCAGCACCGTGCCCACGATCTGGCCGCGGTTGTTGGAGCGCTCGTAGCTCATCATCTCGTCGCCCGAGGTACCGTCCTGATAGGCGTGCGTAAAGTCGCGGTTAAAGCAGCGCTTGAGCTGGCGCTGGCGGGCGGCATCCTCATCCTTAGAGGTCGAAACATCGGCAAGCATGTCATCAATCTGATGACGATACACGTCGACGATGGAATACACGTAATCAGGCGCCTTCATGCGGCCCTCGAGCTTGAGCGATGCGGCGCCGGCGTCATACAGACGGCGAACAAGCTGCGAAGTGTTGGTGTCGCGTGGGCACAGCGCGCGCTCGCGACCGGCGGGGGAGAGCGCGCGACCGTTCTCGTCGATTAGTTCGTAAGGCAGGCGACAAGGCTGAGCGCACATGCCGCGATTGGCCGAGCGGCCCGCCATGGCAAAGCTCGACAGCAGGCATAGACCCGAGTAGCAAAAGCAGATGGCGCCGTGGCTAAAGACCTCAAGGTCAACATCGGGCGCAGCGTCGTGAATGGTGGCAATCTCGTCGATGGAAAGCTCGCGCGAGAGGGTCACGCGGTCGGCGCCCTGCTCACGGCACCAGATGGTTCCGCGGTCGTCATGGATGTTCGCCTGGGTCGAGATGTGTGTCTCGATGCCGGGCATGGTGCGCTTGACCTCAAAGAACAGGCCCCAGTCCTGGATGATGAAGGCGTCGGCGCCCAGCGTGGAGCAGCGATGGATGAGTTGCAGTGCATCGCTCATCTCGGACTGCTTGATGACGATGTTGACCGTGACGTAGACGCGCGAGCCGGCTAGATGCGCGGCGCGGCAGGCCTGCTCAAAGGCCTCGTCGGTAAAGTTCGTTGCCTTGCGGCGGGCGTTGAAGCTGCCCATACCGCAGTAGATGGCGTCTGCCCCGGCGGCGAGCGCGGCGGCAAAGGGCTCCGGGCCTCCGGCGGGGGCCAAAAGCTCGGGCCTGCGGTTGGTGGTTCGGCTGGCGGTTGCGGTCATATCCTGCCTTTCAAAATGCTCAGATACTCAAAAGTATAGTGGTGCCGTTGCGGTGGACGATGCCCACAGCCTAAGCAGGACAAAGTCTTCAGCAGCCTCTCGGGAAAAGGGATCAGTTTTCAGGCAGGTCGCCAGTCACGCCGCTCATCGGCCCGTACGCGCCGTTGGGCGATAAAATATTCTCGCAGCGTGATAATAATCTTGCATTACGCGGAAACCTTGAGTACCATCCCAATCAAGCGCGGTGTTCAGACCGAACTGTGCCTCCCGGTGTGAACGCCGCGCTCACGCTTTCTCAACTGATCGTAAGGAGATAAACATGAGCAAGACCGTCGTGTCTTCCGATAACGCACCCGCAGCCATCGGCCCGTATTCCCCCGGTATCCAGGCCGGCAACATGGTGTTCCTGTCCGGCCAGCTGGGCATCGATCCCGCGACCGGCAAGATGCCCGAGGGCGTCGAGGCCCAGGCCAAGCAGTCCCTCGCCAACGTCGAGGCCTTGCTGACCGCTGCCGGCGCCACCTTTGCCGATGTCGTCAAGACCACGGTCTACCTGGCCGACATCGCCGACTTCGCTGCCGTGAACGAGATCTACGCCTCCAAGTTCGAGGCTCCGTTCCCCGCGCGCAGCGCCTTCCAGGTTGCCGCCCTTCCGGCTGGCGGTCTGGTCGAGATCGAGGTCGTCGCCGCTCTCTAAGGCGTTGGCCACAACTAAACATGACATGCAAAAAGACCCTGCAGCGCGTGCGAGCTGCAGGGTCTTTTGTCAAGTGACGGGTCGCTTGTGGAGCCGCGCTCCATTTTGCTCGTTAGCCCTCCTTGCGAACTTTTTGCAGGTAGCGGTAGACGCTGGGCTCCGAGATGCCCAGCGCGGTGGCGGCGCAGGCCACGGCGCCCTTGAGCATGAACACCCCGTTGCCGTTGAGGTGGCGAATGACGTCCACGCGGTCGCTCTGACCAAGCGACGCTACATCCAGCCCGCGCGCGCTCAGCAACTCGGCAATGCTGCGGTCGATGAGCTCCTGTGTGGACTCCGAAAGGCTTTCGACCTCGATAGGGGCGGGCTCCGTGCGCGTCGGCGCTGCGTCGAAGCACGCCATGAGCTGCTGCGCCATGGCGTTGATGGAGCGTACTGTGGAAAGGTCGGTGTTGACGCAGAGCATACCGACGATCTCGTCATTCTCGCGGATAAAGTACGTCGCTGACTCCAACGTCTTGCCGCCGGCACCGCGCCCCTCGTAGCCCGTAATAAACGGCAGGTCGCGATACTTGGGGTCGTGCATGATCTTGAGCGCCAGATCGGTGGCGGGGCCGCCGACCTTGCGGCCGCTCACGATGCCGTTGCGAATATCGACGATGGCGTGGTCGGGATCCGAGAAATCGTGCAGCACGATTTCACTGTTTTTGCCGAGTATCTGCTCCAGAAAATCGACCATCGGCAAAAAGCGGCGTACGGTCTCGTTCACGGGCAACTCCTTTGAGTGAAATCGGAAATGTTCATAACAATTTTTTCTCATGGTAACACGCTGCCCATCATCTCGTATATCCGCAGGTACATTGCGTAATACAGATGAGCGGTAGATATTTGGCGGTAAACGGTTGACCAAAAGAAAAGTTAGATGTTATTTTGACCAGACACTTTCATGACCTGCGGAAATGCGTTAATTCAGCTGAAGAATAGTCTGATAACAAAAAATTATTATTGAGAATGAGAATCATCTTTAATACGATATGCAATGAAGGCACAACCTCAACCCCGCACTGCGTCACAATAGAGCGTTAGATGCGAAAACAACTACTTCGAGGATTGGTGGTCAAATGACCCAGGAGACGGTTACGAACGGCACTGAAGCCCTGTTCACTCGCGAAGGCATGCCTCCCGTTAAGGAAATGATCCCGTGTGCCCTTCAGCACGTACTGGCATCGTTTGCCGGCATCATTACCCCGGCGGTCATCATGGCCGGCGTCTACGGCTTTAATAGCCAGCAGAGCACCGACATCATCCAGGTCGCGCTCATTCTTTCGGCGATCGATACGGCCCTTCAGGCCTTCGCTCCCTTCCGTCGCATCGGCGGCGGCCTGCCCATCGTCATGGGCGTTTCGTTCGCGTTCCTGCCGGCCCTGCAGGCCATGGGTGCCTCGGGCTTTAGCTTTGGTGCGCTGCTGGGTGGCGAGATCGTCGGCGGCGCCGTCGCGGTCCTCTTTGGTCTGGCCTACAGCAAGATCAAGTGGCTGTTCCCACCCGTCGTGACCGGTACGGTCATCTTCTCCATTGGCGTCTCTCTCTATCCCACGGCCGTCAAGTATATGGCCGGCGGTATGGGTACGCCGCTGTGGGGCACCCCGCAGGCCTGGTGCGTCGCTCTTATCACCTTCGCCGTGGTCTTTGCGCTCGCCAACTTTGGCAAGGGCACGCTCAAGCTGGGATCCGTGTTCTTTGGCATGATCGTTGGCATGATCGTCTCCATCCCCTTTGGCATGATCGACTTCTCCAGCGTCGCCACCGCTCAGGTCTTCGCCCTTCCCAAGCTCATGCCCTACGCGCTCGAGTTTGATCCCGAGGTCTGCATTACCCTCGCCGTCGTGTTCCCCATGGTTGCTATTCAGGTTATCGGTGACGTCTCCGCCGCCTGCCTGGGCTCCATCGACCGTATGCCCACCGAGCGTGAGCTCTCCGGCGCTATCGTGTCCCAGGGCCTCACCTCTATGGTCGGCGGCCTGCTGGGCGGTCTTCCCACCAGCGCCCTTGGCCAGAATGTGGGCATCATCTGCTCCAACAAGGTCGTCAACAAGTGGGTCTTTGTGATCATCGCGGCCGTCTTTGCCATCGCCGGCCTGTTCCCGCAGCTTTCTGCCGTCCTTTCCGCTATCCCGCAGCCCGTCATCGGCGGCGCGACCGTCGGCGTCTTTGGCACCATCACCATGAACGGCGTGCGCATGTTCACCCGCGAGGGCCTCACGCAGCGCACTACCACTATCGTCGGCACCTCCGTCGTCTTTGGCCTGGGTATCTGGATGGCCAGCGGTTGCCTTGCCGGCGAGGGTATGCCCGCCTGGGTGTCCACCGTCATCGGCTCCAATGCCGTAACCCCCACCGCCATCATGGCCATTGTCCTTAACCTGATCCTTCCGCAGACGCCGGTCGTGGCTCAGCATATCGATGCTGCCAAGGACGCTGCCGTGGATCTGGTCTTGCCCGAGAGCAAGAAGTAACCAATTCGGTGCTATTCGTCGGCGGACGCATCGCCTCGTCCGCCGACGTCATGCGGCGCCAAGCCGCACTTCAAAGGGTTTGTCCCTTTGGTGAAGCGTTGACGGGAGAGGGCCCGTTTCCGGTGTAGGCCGGCGCTTCGCACTCCGCCATGTCAGAGGTGTCAAACCCCGCCCCTGATGTTGAAGGGAGCATCCATGCTTCTGGTCGCTAACGGTTCCGTCTTTACTCGCAACGCTCAGACCCCGTTCATTCCAAACGGTGCGGTCGCCATTGACGGAGATACGATCGTCGAAGTAGGTCCCGAGTGCGAGCTCAAGGCCAAGTACCCGGATGCCGAGTACGTCGACGCCCAGGGCAACCTCATCATGCCCGGACTTATCAACTGCCACACCCACATCTACTCGGGTCTGGCCCGCGGCCTTGCCATTAAGGGCTGCAACCCCACCAACTTCCTGGAGAATCTTGAGCAGCAGTGGTGGAAGATCGATGACAACCTGACGCTCGACGGCACCAAGGCCAGCGCCTATGCCACGATTCTTGACTCCATCCGCGATGGCGTCACCACGATCTTCGATCACCATGCGAGCTTCTGCGAGATCCCGGGAAGCCTCTTCACCATTAAGGACGCAGCTCAGGAGCTGGGCATGCGTTCGTGCCTGTGCTACGAGGTCTCTGATCGCCGCGGCCAGGAAAAATGCGACCAGGCCATTGCCGAGAACGCCGAGTTTGCCCAGTGGGCCGCCAAGGAGCGTCACGATAACGATAACCACATGATCGCCGCCATGTTTGGCGGTCACGCCACCTTTACGCTGTCGGACGAGACCATGGACAAGATGGCTGAGGCCAACAACGGCCTGACCGGCTTCCACATCCATGTGTGCGAGGGCATGAACGACGTGTGGGATTCCCGCCTCAACCGCGGTGGCATCAGCCCCGTCGAGCGCCTGCTGCAGCACAACCTGCTGGGTCCCGACACCATGCTGGGCCACTGCATCCACGTGACGCCTGCCGAGATGGATATCGTCAAGGAGTCCGGCACCTGGCTCGTCAACAACCCCGAATCCAATATGGGCAACGCCGTGGGCTGCGCCCCCGTGCTCGAATTCTTCCGCCGCGGCATTCCTGTGTGCATGGGTACCGACGCCTACACCCACGATATGCTCGAGAGCCTTAAGGTCTTCCTGATCATTCAGCGCCACAACGCCGCCATGCCCAACGTGGGCTGGTGCGAGGCCATGACCATGCTGTTCGAGAACAACGCCAAGATGGCGAGCAAGTACTTCGATCGCAAGCTCGGTGTGCTCGAGGCCGGCGCTGCCGCCGACGTCATCGTCATGGACTACAAGCCCTTTACGCCGCTGAGCGAGGAGAACATCGACGGCCACATGCTCTTTGGCATGATGGGCAAAAACTGCCGCACCACCATCATCAACGGCCGCGTCCTGTACAAGGATCGCGAGTTCGTTGGGATTGATGAGGACAAGATCAACGCGTGGACCATGGCTGAGTCCAAGAAGCTCTGGAGCACGCTCAACGATCGCGCCTACTAATTACAAGTAGATTCACGCGCGTCGGATGTTTCGCCGCATCCGACGCGCGTATAGGCGGCCTCCGCGGGGTCGCCGGCGCTGTGCTAGCGCTACACCGTATTTGCGCCCGCCGCGCGGTCTCGCCGGGCGTTACAGAGAGGAGCTCATTATGAGCGACATCATGAGGCCGATCCCGTTTTCGCAGCTGATGAACTGGATCATCGAGGAGCACAAGACTCAGGGCGCCGTCTTTGGCGTGCGCAAGATGGTCACGACCAACCAGGAGGGTGCGCTTCCCATTTTTGACGAGCGCATCGAGACTCCGTTTGGCCCGGCCGCCGGTCCCAACACGCAGCTGGCCCAGAACATCGTGGCCTCTTATGTGGCTGGTTCCCGCTTCTTTGAGCTTAAGACCGTTCAGGTTATGGACGGCGAGGAGCTCTCCAAGTGCGTTAACAAGCCCTGCATTGTGGCGCAGGACGAGTGCTACAACTGCGAGTGGTCGACCGAGCTCGAGGTTCCGCAGGCCTTTGCCGAGTACGTGAAGGCATGGTTCGCCTGCCACCTGATCGCTCGCGAGTACGGCCTGGGCAGCCCGGACGGCTTTGTCTTTAACATGTCGGTGGGCTATGACCTGGAGGGCATTAAGAGCCCCAAGGTCGATGCGTACATTGAGGGCATGAAGGACGCCAGCGGCTCCGAGGTTTGGAACGAGTGCCGCACGTGGGCGCTCGCTAACCTGGACAAGTTTGAGCATGTCGATGCTGCGTTTGTCGAGTCCATCCCGGCGCGCGTCTCCAACTCCATTACCGAGTCCACGCTGCATGGCTGCCCGCCGGCGGAGATCGAGCGCATCGCGACCTATTTGATCACCGAGAAGGGCCTCAACACCTACATCAAGTGCAACCCCACGCTGCTGGGCTATGAGTTTGCCCGCCAGCGCCTCAACGAGCTGGGCTTTGACTACATCGTCTTCGATGACACGCACTTCCGCGAGGACCTGCAGTGGGCCGATGCCGTGCCCATGTTCGAGCGCCTGATTGCCCTGTGCGCCGAGCGCGGTTTGGAGTTTGGCGTCAAGCTCACCAACACCTTCCCCGTCGATGTGACGAGGAACGAGCTGCCCTCCACCGAGATGTACATGTCGGGCCGTTCGCTGTTCTCGCTGACCATCGAGGCCGCCCGCCGCATTACCGAGCAGTTCGATGGCAAGCTGCGCATCAGCTACTCCGGCGGTGCTACGGTCTACAACATCCGCGCCCTGTACGATGCCGGCATTTGGCCCGTCACCCTGGCGACCGACGTGCTCAAGCCTGGTGGCTACGAGCGCTTTAGCCAGATGGCCGGCGAGTTTACCGATCTGGACGGCAAGCCGTTTGAGGGTGTCTCTCTCGACGCCGTGACCGCGATCCAGGTCGATTCGCTTACCAACCCGCTCTATAAGAAGCCGCTGCGCCCGCTGCCCGATCGCAAGGTCGCCGGTAAGAGCCCGCTTTCCGACTGCTTTACCACGCCGTGCCGCACGAGCTGCCCCATCCAGCAGGATATTCCCGCCTACCTGGCGGCTGTTGACGAGGGTCGCTACGAGGACGCGCTCAACATTATCATCGAGCGCAACGCCCTGCCGTTCATTACCGGCACCATCTGTCCGCATCCCTGCGGCCGTGCCTGCGAGCGTGCGTTCTACGAGCCCGAGGGCGCCCAGATTCGCGCCAGCAAGCTCAAGGCCGCCCGCGAGGCCATGACCGCCGTGCTGCCCAAGCTGCGCGCCCAGGCCATCGCAAACGACGGCGAGCGCAACGTTGCCGTTATCGGCGGCGGCCCGGCCGGCCTGGCGACGGCGTTCTTCCTGACGCGTGCCGGCGTGCCCGTCACCATCTTCGAGGCCCGCGACTCTCTCGGCGGCGTGGTCCGTCACGTGATCCCCGAGTTCCGTATCGCCAGCGACGATATCTCCCACGATGCCGAGCTCTGCCTGGCCTTTGGCGCCAAGGTGCAGCTCAACGCTCGCGTTGATTCCATCGACGAACTCAAGGCTCAAGGCTTTACTGACGTGGTCGTGGCCACCGGTGCCTGGATGCCCGGCTCTGCGGGCCTGGGCGAGGGTGCCGAGCTTGACGTGCTGGAGTTCCTCGAGGCCGCCAAGAAGGGCGAGAAGCTCGAGCTGGGCGAGGACGTCGTGGTCATTGGCGCCGGCAACACCGCCATGGACGCGGCCCGCGTGGCCAAGCGCCTGGCCGGCGTGAAGAACGTGCGCCTGGTGTATCGCCGCACCAAGAAGCAGATGCCCGCCGACGAGGAAGAGCTCGATCTTGCTCTTGCCGACGGCGTTGAGTTCTGCGAGCTGCTGGCGCCCAAGGCGCTCAACGGCTCCGTGCTGACCTGCGACGTTATGGAGCTCGGCGAGCCGGATGCAAGCGGCCGTCGCAGTCCCGTCGCCACGGGCGAGACCGTCGAGCTTTCCGCCACCACGGTGATCTGCGCCGTGGGCGAGGGCATCGATGCCAGCCTTTACGATGCCGCGGGCGTCGAGCACGACCGTCGCGGCCGTCTTGCCGCCACCTCCACCGGCGTTGAGGGCGTCTGGGCTGCGGGCGACTGCCGTCGCGGTCCTGCCACCGTGGTCGAGGCTATCGCCGACGCCGCGGAGGTCGCCCGTGCCATCGCCGGCGTGGACTTTAACAAGTACGCCGACTGCAACGAGCAGGCCGGCCGCGAGGACACCTGCTACGAGCGCAAGGGGTCGCTGTGCCGCGACAAGCGCAACTGCACCAAGACCCGCTGCCTGGGCTGCGGCTCGGTGTGCGAGGTCTGCTGCGACGTGTGCCCCAACCGCGCCAACGTGGCAATTAAGGTGCCGGGCCTGGCCAAGCATCAGGTCGTCCATGTCGACGGCATGTGCAACGAGTGCGGTAACTGCGCCGTGTTCTGCCCCTACCAGGAGGGTCGTCCCTACAAGGACAAGCTCACCCTGTTCTGGAGCGAGCAGGACATGGAGAACTCCGAGAACGAGGGCTTCCTGGCCGTGGACGAGGACCACTTTAAGGTCCGCGTCGCCGGCACGGTCCGCACCGTCTCGGTCGATGCCGTCAACACCGGTCTGCCCGAGGCCGTCCGCCTGACCATCAAGGCCGTGCGCGACAACTATTCGTACCTTCTTAAGAAATAGGCGAGTCTCTTATGGCCAAATCCATTCAACATAACGTGGCCTACGTTGCCTGCGGAAGTGGTTGCGCTTCCGCAGGCGGCGACGCCCGCTGCAGCGAAGGCTGCATTGGCTGTGGCGCCTGCGTCACGGCCTGCCCCCACGGCGCCATTGCGCTGGTCGATGGCATCGCCCGCGTGGATCGCTCCAAGTGCACGGGCTGTGGCCTGTGCGGTATGGCGTGCCCGCAGCGCGTGATTGCCTTCGTTCCCGGCTACCAGAACATTCTGGTGCGCTGCAACAACACAGATAAGGGCGCCATCGCTCGCAAGATCTGCGACACGAGCTGCATCGGTTGCGGCATGTGCGCTAAAAAGTGCCCTGCCGGCGCTATCCGCATCGAGGACAACTGCGCCCATATCGACGGCGTGGACTGCCTGTCGTGCGGCATGTGCGCCGTCGTCTGCCCGCATGGCGCCATCCACGACCGCACCGGCATCGCCGCCGGCGTGTAGAAGGGAATCACCATGGCACAGGAATTCACTTTTACCGTTAACGGCGTCGAGCGCACGACGACGGAGAATAAACCGCTGCTGCGCTACCTGCGCGACGACCTGCATATCCATTCCGCCAAGGACGGCTGCTCCGAAGGTGCTTGCGGTACCTGCACCATCCATGTGGACGGTGCGGCCGTCAAGGCGTGCGTGCTGACCACTGCTCTTGCTGCCGGTCGCAACATCGTAACCGTCGAGGGCCTGCCCGAGGACGTGCGCGAGGCCTTTGTGTACGCCTTTGGCGCCGTGGGCGCCGTGCAGTGCGGTTTTTGCATTCCCGGCATGGTCATGGCGGGCGCAGCGCTCATCGCCGAGGACCCCGAGCCCACCGAGGAGCAGATTAAGTACGCCATTCGCGGTAACGTCTGCCGCTGCACCGGCTACAAAAAGATTATCGAGGGCATCTCGCTGGCCGCTGCGGTGCTCCGCGGCGAAAAGCAGATCGATGAGGACCTGGAGCGCGGCGATGACTACGGCGTGGGCAAGCGCGCCTTCCGTATCGACGTGCGCAAGAAGGTGCTCGGCGAGGGCAAGTACCCCGACGACATCGACGAGCTCGACCAGCCGGGCCTGACCTATGCCAGCGCCGTGCGCTCGAAGTACCCGCGTGCCCGCGTGCTCTCCATCGATACCTCCAAGGCCGAGGCCCTGCCCGGCGTGGTGGGCATTCTGCGCGCCGAGGACGTGCCGGTCAACCAGGTCGGCCACCTTATCCAGGACTGGGACGTCATGATCGCCCAGGGCGATATCACCCGCTGCGTGGGTGACGCCATCGTGCTGGTGGTTGCCGAGGACGAGGCGACGCTCGAGAAGGCCAAGAAGCTCGTAAAGATTGACTACGAGCCGCTGGAGCCCGTGCGCAACATTGTCGAGGCCAAGGCTGCCGACGCCCCGCGCCTGCACGACAGCTTCTTTGCCTTTGGCAACACGGTGGAGCTCAAGGACAACGTGTGCCAGAGCCGTCACGTGACGCGCGGCGACGCCGCCAAGGCGCTGGCAGAAAGCGCGTTTACCGTGACGCAGCGCTTTACCACGCCCTTTACCGAGCATGCCTTCTTGGAGCCCGAGTGCGCCGTCGCCTTCCCGTACAAGAACGGCGTCAAGGTGCAGTCGACCGACCAGGGTGCCTACGACACGCGCAAAGAGTGTGCCCACATGTTTGGCTGGGACAACGAGCCCGAGCGCGTGGTCGTCGAGACCATGCTTGTGGGCGGCGGCTTTGGCGGCAAGGAGGACGTGTCCATCCAGCACCTGGCCGCGCTCGCCGCATATAAGTTCCAGCGTCCCGTGAAGTGCAAACTCACGCGCGCCGAGTCGCTCGCGTTCCATCCCAAGCGCCACGCCATGGACGGCACCTTTACGCTGGGCTGCGACGCCGAGGGCAACTTTACCGGTCTGGACTGCGAGATCAACTTTGACACCGGCGCCTACGCGTCGCTGTGCGGCCCGGTGCTCGAGCGTGCCTGCACGCATGCCGTCGGCCCCTACAAGTACCAGAACACCGACATTCGCGGCTTTGGCTACTACACCAACAACCCGCCCGCCGGCGCGTACCGCGGCTTTGGCGTTTGCCAGTCCGAGTTTGCGCTCGAGAGCCTGATCGACCTGCTGGCAGAGAAGGTCGGCCTGGATCCGTGGGAGATTCGTTACCGAAACGCTATCGAGCCGGGCGAGGTTTTGCCCAACGGCCAAATTGCCGATTGCTCCACGGCGCTGAAGGAGACGCTGCTCGAGGTCAAGGATGCCTACTATGCGCATCCCGGACACGCCGGCATTGCCTGCGCCATGAAGAACGCCGGCGTGGGCGTGGGCCTGCCCGATGCCGGCCGCTGCAAGATTCGCATCGAGGACGGCGTGGCCGTGGTCTATGCCGCCACGTCCGACATCGGCCAGGGCTGCAACACCGTCTTTTTGCAGGACGTTGCCGAGGCATGCGGTCTGCCGCTTCGCTGCATTGCCAACGGCGAGTGCTCCACCGAGAACGCTCCCGACTCCGGCACCACGTCTGGCTCGCGTCAGACGGTCGTGACCGGCGAGGCCGTGCGCGGTGCCGCCTTCCTGCTGCGCGATGCCATGGTCGGCATCGAGGCCGGCAAGCCTGCGCCTGCCGCCCCGGTGAGCGCCCATGGTGACGGCGTCAAGATTGAGTACGACGACGGTCGCGCCTATCAGCTGCGCACGCAGGAGCTCGTCGCCGGCCAGGGTATGCATCCTCAGGATCCCGCGGCCGCCATCAAGGCGCTCGAGGGATGCGAGTTTGGCTACGTGTACCTGGAGCCGACCGACAAGCTGGGCGCTGACGTTCCCAACCCCAAGAGCCACATCTGCTACGGCTTTGCCACGCATGTGGTCATTTTGGATGATGACGGCCGCGTGAGCGAGGTCTATGCCGCGCACGATTCCGGCAAGGTGGTCAACCCCATCTCCATCCAGGGTCAGATTGAAGGCGGCGTGCTCATGGGTATGGGCTATGCGCTTACCGAGGACTGGCCGCTCAAGGACTGCGTACCCCAGGCAAGGTACGGTACGCTCGGGTTGTTCCGTGCGCCCGAGATTCCGGATATTCACGCCATTTACGTGGAGAAGGACGAGCTGCTGCCTGTGGCATACGGCGGCAAGGGCATCGGCGAGATCGCAACGATCCCCACGGCGCCCGCCGTACAGAACGCCTACCGCGCGTTTGACGGCAAGCTGCGTCCGGATCTGCCCATGGTGGATACGCCCTACAGCCGCGTCCGCAACCGCGGGTAGGGTAGGGCGCGGACGGCCATTGCTGATGGGCTGTTTGCGCTCAATATCAACTGCATATGCTGCGCCTTTGGCCCCCGGCTCCATCGCGAGCCGGGGCCTTTTGTTTGGAGCGCCTCCGCATGCGGAAACTGCGTCCCGGAATCCAGCCTCGGAACGGGATGAACTTTCCCAACGGGGCCGCATGCGGAAACTGCGTCCCGGAATCGTGCCTCAGAATGGGATGTGTTTTCCGCTGGCCGGCCGTTTGGAAAGTGTATCCCAGTTTGAGCGTTTATTCCGGGATGCGGTTTCCGCTGAAGGACTCAACCGGAAAGCACGACCCGTTCCGAGACCTGATTCCGGGACACGCTTTCCGCTAGGCCCGCCATCCGGAAAGTGCGTCCCGTTTTGAGCGTCCAAGCTGGGACGCGCTTTCCGTTGGCGTGGCCGTTGGGAAAACGCGGCCCAGATAGGGGGGATGCGATTCGGCGATGCGTGGCCTAGCAGCTCCTACAGGTCCACCTCGTTGAGCCATGTCGGCAGCGCGGTCTGCCGGATGCCTGCCGTCTGCAGCTTTTTGGCGAGCATTCCTGCCGAGCGGACCTCGTTCATGGTAAAGCGCAGCAGGGGGTGACCGTAGAGCGATAGGTGCGCCTCGCGCTGTCGTTCGGCAACGAGCGCCTCGGCGGTGGTGCGTCCGGCCAGCATGGTCTGGTCGGTATATTTGATGAGCCCATCGAGCTCGCCCAGCGTGAGTTCCCGCGCCTGACGCTCCCAGGCAAAGTCCGTTCGTATGGGCTTGGCCGAATCGAAGGGGTCCGTCAGTTCGTATTGAAGCCAGTCGGGCGCAAAGCCCGTCTCGATCATGATGGCTCGGGCGACCGATTCCCCGCCGCTCTCGGCGCGGGCGTCGGCATATCGAAGCGTTGTGAGGGCGGTGCGAATCGCGCGACCATTGCGGGCAGTCGCTCGTTGCTCAACGGCCTCCATCAGCTGTTCCGGTGCAAGGCCGAGCTTTGAGATCGCCGAATCGGCAATGGGCATGCCGTCGGCAAAACCAGTTTGCAGCAGGCAATCTGTGGCCGTTTGGATGGGCGGCGTTACCGATATGCCGGCTCTGCGTATTGCTCCGGCCGGCTCAATCTGGTGTCGCTGAATATGTGCGCCCGGACGAGCCGACGGCTTTGTCGAGCTGCAGACATGCACGACATTCAGGTGTCGCCACGAGACCTCGAGCCCCAGCAGACAGGCGGCCGAAAACGAGCAGAACGTCCAATCGGGGTGGATGATCGCAAGGGCGCGGAGGATTTCGCAATGGCGTTGCGCTCGGTTGAGTTCATCCCAGCGCGTTTTTCGCGCAAACAACCCCGGCATGGGCGAGACAACCGTGCCGCCGGTGCGCCGAAGGAGCGCTTTTCGGATCGCCGTGCTCGGGGGAATCAGACAGCGCCCCTCTTGTTCGGCTTGAGTGAGCAGTTGGTCGATGAGCTGGTTATTGCAATGGGTCATGAGCTACCGCCTCCTTTTGGGTAGCAAAAACGTATCAGCTGGAACTTGCCGCTCAGCTGACCAAAAGCTGACCAAAATCTAACCATGCAGGTAGATGGCCTGTTTTCGGCGATATTTTTACATCCGAATCGGTGGGCGGTAATCGGCGACCTTGAACGGTAGCGAGTTATGAAGACTGAGTAAGTTTCGAGACGTGTACTTTTTGAAAAAGAGCATTCTATCTGCTGTTTTGTGTTTCTGGATCGCATATTTGAAGGCATGTGATAAGGGCGGAGGATCGTCGTCTTGTACCTGAGGAAACCGTGACCCGGAATTGCCGCTCGGAACGGGACGCGCTTTCCGGAACAGCCCTCAAGCGGAAACTGTGTCCCAGATTTCGGCCCCAGAGTGGGATACCGTTTCCGGATCGGGCCTCAAGCGGAAATTGCATCTCGGAACGAGCCCTCAGAGCGGGATGAACTTTCCCAACGGGGCTGCATGCGGAAGCTGTGTCCCGGAATGAGCGCTCGGAATGGGATGCTTTTCCGGTAGAAGCTTCAGCGGAAAGTGCATCCCAGAATTCAGGCTCAGAGCGGGACACGCTTTCCGGATGGCATGTTTGGCGGAAACTACGGCCCAGTTTTTGGCTCCAGAACGGGAAATATTTTCCGGAACGGTCCACGTGCGGTGGTGTACCGCCCCTTTTGCGTGCGCCGCTAGTCGAATCACGTTATAGCTAGCTATATTATAGGAAGGTATAATATAGCTAGCTATAACGTAAAGGAAGGATGGCCCTATGTTTATCGGAAGAACGGCGGAAATGTCCGAGCTCAATCGACTGTATGGCACGGGCTCCTTTGAGATGCCTGTGATTTACGGCCGTCGTCGTGTGGGCAAAACGCGTCTCATCACAGAGTTTATCCAAGGCAAGAAGGCTATTTACTTTCAAGCTCGTCGTACCAATGCAGCGGCAAACCTGCATGGCTTTAGCCAGGCGATACTTGCGGGTTCGGTTGGTGCTGCAGGCGTGTCGTTTCGTAGTTTTGACGAGGCGTTCGATGCATTGGCCACCATGGCTCGAACGGAGCGTTTGATTGTCGTGATTGACGAGTATCCCTATCTCGCCCAATCGAATCCCGAGATCAGCTCGTTGCTGCAAGACAAGATCGATCACCTGTACAAAGAGACCAGGCTCATGCTGATTCTATGCGGCTCGTCTCTTTCGTTTATGGAGGAACAGGTGTTGGGCTACGAGAGTCCACTATACGGTAGGCGTACGGCCCAGTTTAAGATCATGCCGCTCGATTTTATGACGACCCTCGGCCTGTGGCAGATCATGGGTCGCGAAGACGCTGCGGTTTGCTATGGCATGACGGGCGGCATTCCTGCATATATCGAGAAAGTCGATCCTGCCGTATCGCTCAAGGACAACATCAAACGTCTTTTTCTTACTCCTACGGGCTATCTCTTTGAGGAGCCGAGTAACCTGCTGTTGCAAGAGTGCCGCAATCCCGAGCAATATGATGCGATCGTGCAGGCAATTGCCCTGGGGCGCTCGAAGATCTCGGAGATTGCGAGCTCTACAGGAATCCCTGCGAGCAACGTAAAGAGCTATGTGGATAAGCTGGCGTCGCTTGGGATTGTCGAGCGCGAACTGCCCCTAAACGAGACGAGCAATAAGCGAGCCGTGTATCTGCTGAGCGACCAGATGTTTAGGTTCTGGTACAAGTTTGTGCCGCAGAACATCGGGCTGATTCAAAACGATATGGCCGAGATGGCGTATAAGCGCATTGAGCCGCACGTATCGGATTACATGGGTACGGTCTTTGAGCTTATTTGCAGGCAATACGTGTACGAACTTGCGCGGGCGGGCCGGCTCGATGTGGTTCCGGCGAGCGTCGGGCGCTGGTGGGGGACGGATAATCGCACGCATACGCAGGAAGAAATCGACTTGATTGTTGACGATGGCGAGGGCACTGCGTTGTTTGCGGAGTGCAAATGGCGCAATGAACCGGCGGGCGAAGACGTGCTGCAAAAGCTCGTGCACCGAAGCGAGCTCTTTAGACAGCAGCATAAAAGCTACGTGATCTTCTCGAAGCGTGGCTTTACGCAAGGATGTCAGGAAGCTGCGGCGAACAGGGGAGATACCAAGCTGATCTCGTTTGCCGAGATGTGAGGGCGGAGATAACCAAGCGCTCTGATGCGATGCTCGGAATGGGTCGCGCCAATGATGCCAAGCGTAAAACCTACAATAAAAATGGCGTAAAAACTACATTGAGAACGGCGTAAAATCTACATTGAGAATGGCGTAATTTCGCAGGATGACGTCGCCCGCTGGTGCTGCGGGGGCGGTTGGCCTGCAAACCTTGGGCTTTCGGATGAGCTTGCGCGACAGACGGCAAGTCAGTACGCGCGCTCGAAGGTCCGCGTGCGCGTGTTCCTTTCCACCTACGGCGGTGTCGACAACAGTGTCCATTATTTCCGAGATGAGAAGGGCCTTGAGGTCGATCTGATCGTTGAGCACGACGGGCGCTGGGGAGCCATCGAGGTCAAGCTGAGTGATGCGAAAGCAGACGATGGAGCGAGAAATCTCAAGGCGCTGGAGAGGAAAGTGCTCTCCAATCCTGCCGCCCAGAATGCCGCGCCGGCGTTTTTGGCGGTCGTGGTTGGAAAGGGGAGCATTGCCTACACACGCGACGACGGCGTGGCGGTGATTCCCATGGCGGCACTTGGGGCGTAGTGGTTTTGCGGGCGTGCCGTGCTTCCTTTACCGAAAATCCATTTGGTAAACCAGATGCTCGCGGATAGAATAAAGTTGACGGCAGCCCAAGGGTGATAGCTGGGCAGCGCCGTTGCTTGGTCAAGAGGTCAGTGCCTTAATGGCAGCGACTTGTTATGCTTCGAATGCTGCTTGAGTGCCTCGGAAAGTTCGATAAGCGCCGTGAAGAGCGAGACCAAAGCAACCAAGAGCTCTACGAGCTCTGATGGGCCCGGGATGACCGCTGATTCAAGTCACCGGGCCTAAATCTTTTTCATGCATTTGAATAGAGCGGGCAACTCTCTTGGGGCCGTCTGCATGACGTGTGCCTGGCGCATGGTATTGCGCCCCGCTTTCATGTCCGTACGGGCGCCTATCCTTACGGCAATGTAGCCGCCTATGTAGCAAGCGGCAGGCAACGGAGAAAGGCCCTAACCGTGTCAGCTGAAAAGACGCCGTGTATCTCGGCTATCGATACGACGAACTTTGCGCGCCAGATTGTGCTGGACTTTGAGTTTGCGCCGGTGCCAAAGCAGCGCCAGCGCCGTGGGCTGCGCAATGAGATTATTGAGGCCGGCGCCGTCAAGCTCGATTACCACGGCAACGTTATGGGTGAGTTCTCGCAGTTTGTGCAGACAGAATTTACCGAAGGCGTTGCGTATCCCGTCCGCGAGCTTACGGGGATATCGGCTGTGGACACCGCGATGGCCGATCCGCTCTATGTGGTGATCAAAAGGCTCAGCGATTGGATCGGTCGCTACTCCGCCCAGGTGGTTTGTTGGAGTGGGGCGGATCGTCGACAGCTTTTGACCGAGTGCCAGGCAAAGCACATCGACCTTTCCGCATTTCCTACGGACTGGGCCGACCTGCAGGCGTTTTACACCTCGATCATGGACGTGGGCAGCCACGGGTGTGTCTCTTTGAGTGACGCGGCGACGTGGTTTGGCATCGAGTTCGACGAGTCGACGGGTCACGCCCACAGCGCCCTAGCCGATGCGCGCGTGACCGCTAAGTTGCTCAAGCAGGTAATGGACGGGGGCTACCACGTGAGCCCGCGTGCCCAGGAAGTCCGCCAGCGGTGGGGGATGGGCGAGCGAGCCCAGACACGCCTTTCCAGCAAGTGCCCCGAGCTGAGCGATCTGCTGCTGAAGCTGAAGGCGGAGGGGAGGTAGGGAGATGTGCTGACAACGGTGGTCGAGTGTTGGATATACCTTGGCATCAAGGCCAATTTGATAGATCAACGCACGCAGATAGGCTGCCTACCAATAGTCCCAGGAATGACCTTCGATTCAAGTCGCCAGGTTTCAAGCTGTATATCATTTGGAACATCTGAACGGCTGGCGGGCTTGAAGGGTTCACGGCTGTAGCGTGCCGTGAGCGAGTTCGGCTCTTGCTTTAACTTGGAGCCTCGCTGATTTTTCATGCGTGACGTTTAGAATCTGATGCAAATTAAAGGCCGTATGCTCTTTTGCGGGACATGTGGTTGAACGACCGGTGTCATAAACCTGTAGCAGCTTCTCAAGGCAGATGAAAAGGGGCTAAAAACTGCTTATCTCGTTCGTGATATACGATGCTATTCTGCCAGGATTAACAACTTCCTCAAGGACGTTCCGGACCGCATTCGCGATTTGAGCTATCGACTGGACCTTGCAGACCTCGAGTGGGAGAGCTTGGATGAAACCCTCGGCAAAGTTTTGGGGCGGTAGCCACATTGCGGGCCCTTATTGTCTAACCTAGCTCGTCAAGCAGAGAGGGGTCTGCGTCTATATCCATGCCAAGGGCTTCTGCGACAGATTGCGCAACCGCAAAGGCCATCTTGGGAGGAACGGCGTTTCCGATTTGCCGATAGCGGGAGCATTGCGAACCATACCAAGGCATATCCTTCGGGAAGGTCTGTATGGTGGCGGCTTCCTGGACCGAGATGCGGCGAAGGCGAGGAGGAACGCTATCGGCTACTCTCCCGCCTTTCTGAAGCTCTTCGTGGTATTTCTCGACCCATTGGGTCGCTCCGGTTTCGAGCGTCTCTTGATCGACAATCGGCGTTCTGTTCCCGCCCATTGAGGCGGGAAGCGTCGGCGCGGGCTTGTCCATGTCCATCGGGCGGCCTTGGCCGTTGAACAGCATGCCTGCAAACGGCGACGGACGGAGCACGGGGCTTTTTGCCGTAGTTACCTTCGCCTTGCAAGTCTGATCATTGCCCGGCTCGCCGAGAGGAGGCAGCCCGCGCAGGGCGTCGGCCACACCCACCCATTCCTTGACTGTCGGCTGCGGGTAGTTGTACTCGATGCAGGGGTCCTTGATCCCGACAAGGAACATACGCTCTCTGGTCTGCGGGACGCCGTAATTGGCGCTGTTCAGTACCTCAAGGTTGGTTTTGTAGCCAATCTCTTCCGCCTTCTTGCGGATGTCGGCAATAGTTCCAGCCCAGCGCTTGTTCTTGGCGAGTGCTTTGACGTTTTCCATCACGAACGCTTGGGGCTGGACCCTCTCGACCATGCCGAGGAAGTCGAAGACGTGACGCGAGCGGGGGTCGTTCGGGTCCATCTTCCCCGCGACCGAGAAGCCCTGACAGGGCGGTCCTCCAATGACCAGCTCCGCCGAATCCCTTCCGGGCAGTTCCTCAACCTCCCTAATATCTCCCGTGACTATCCTGTGGCTCAGTGTTTTGCCGGTCTTCTTCGAGATCGCGTCCATCGCGGCAGCGTAGGTTTTCATGGCGTCCGGGTTGATATCGTTCGCAAATACGGGGGTGAACCCGGCGGCGATGAAGCCGAGGTCGAGACCGCCCGCTCCCGAATAAAGGCTGACGAAACGCTTCATTAAAGCAATCCTCCTGAATAGTAGAGCTCATTCCAATATGGAATGAGCTCATGGGATGATATCATATACAAGCATGGGTTGCTGCCGGAAGGGAGCGTTTATGGAAGACTTCAATCTTTCTCTCGGGAGACTTATCGCTAAATGGCGGAGACGCTCCGGGATGTCACAGGCGGCACTCGCCGAGGCAACGGGATGCCAGCAAGCGTCGATTTCGAAACTGGAAAGCGGCTCCAAGCGCATAACTGTCTCCGAGCTTTCTCAAGTGCTTTGTGCCTGTGGATTAACCTTCAATGCGGTAAGCGACGATCTTGATAGCCTTATCGCTTGTGAGCCTCAACCTTTATGGGAGCGTGTAAATGAGTAGCAGGGCATGCATTTCTGAAATATGCGAAGCGCTTCTGGCGGCGTCCCTGCCTATAGATCCGAACTCGATGGAAAGCGCCGCGATTCAGGTTGCGGACTATTACGAGAACGGCCCTGAGGAATCCAGGATTCCCGTCGAAGAGATCTCCGATCGCTTCAGCGAGATGTGGAGCTTTTGGCTTGAGAACTACGATAGTCCCTCAAAGGAATTGAAGGACGTCATTAGCGCCGCGGTTGGCGTCGACCATGAAATGGAAGAGCTCGCGAACGGCTACTTCAAGCTCGAAGAAAAACTCGAGGAGAAGCAGTTCATGGCAAGGAGTCATGCGATCGCTTTGATTGGCTGTGCTCCGCTCATTCGTACCCTTGTCGTGGAGCAACACCTCGGTCTCGATAGGATTAGAGGCATTCTTAACGTTCCTGCCGCAACTTTCGACGCCATCAATGCTGTAATCAGTTCTATCGGTATTGACCCGCCCTTCGGCTCTGAGAGGATTGCCGGAATACATGAAACTGACGTTTCAGACGTCGCCGCCCTGTTTGGTGATATCGAACCTGACGTCGCTGGAGAAACTTTCCGAGGCCTTCTCGGATCGTTCTCGAGATGCGATACGCTTGCCGACGATGTTATCGACTTGGGCCTCATTCCTTTTGAGCCGTACCAGTTTATGCTCTACTTTGAGTTGCTTACGCTTGAGATGGTTGACAGATTCCCCGGCAGGGCGATTTACGAATGCACGCCCCGTTCAAGCAACGTAAAGGCGCTTTGGAACTCCATGTATCATCCCACTCAGGAGAATCCATACCTCAACAACGCCAAGTCCGTCTATTCACTTGACGAAGCATGGGCCGAAACGAAACTCTCTCGGCAGACTGGGAACGGCTCGATTCTGCTTGCCGATGTCTTTAGCATCCTGGCAGAGTTGCCCTACACGACGAGAAGACGCGTTGCTCACATTATTCGTTGTTATTTGATTCTCATTGCTGATTCTCGTCAAACGAAGACTCCTCTGGAGCCGATTGGCGTCGATTCCATCAAGGCTTTTGTCAAGCGCGTGGGGATCTCAAACAGTTTGACCAAGGGCGTTCTCGATCAGAGGCTGGTAGACTTCCTTACCCGCTGCATTCATCCGGAAGAGGGCTGGTTCGCAAGGGGTCTCGGCTCTTCCGTGAACGAGACGAACGCTTCGGGGCGCAAATATGGCGATGTTGAATACTTGGACCTTTCAAATCGTGCACATATCGAGGCCTATGAGGCGCACGGTGGCGGTCTGCGGGATGAGTACATTCAGGCGCACATTAACTCCCTGCATGAAACTGTGCGCTACCACGAGCGCGAGGCGAAGTTGCGCAACGAACCTTACGACATGACCGTTAGAGTCACGTACGTTGCCCATGACGTTTCGAGACTGATCGACTTTCATGATGGATGCACAAAGGAAATCGAGGGCATTCCGTTCGAGTTTCGCTTTATGACGTACGTCGATTTGCTCAACGCTGCTGGCGGCATCGATGTCGTAATCGGAAATCTGGCGGATTTTAATGAGTTGATTCATCAGAGGATCTCTAGGCTTCCCGATGCGTATACGTTGAAGCGGCGCTATCAGGAGATTACTGGATTGGGATTATCCGAAAAGAATTAGTTGCTGGGGCCCGCGTTCCGAGCTGTGGTGGTTCGGAACGCGGGCCTCTCTGTGCTTCCATGTAGCATAAGCGCTCGGGTATCTGTGCTTATTTTGACGTGTTGGATCCATTGGAGATGGGTGCGATTTGTATTCAGCATCTCTTTACTGCTGCGCATCTAGCCGCGGCATCAATGAACTTCGCTAGCGCTTTCGGACTGTCAAAAGGCATACACAAGTGTCAGTCTTTTGACATCGCGTGGCCTGAGCGGCGGCGTGCAACGGCTGCACGCCGCCTGCGTCTGCCTACATCCCCGCAACCCCACGCGCGACGCTCAACAGCTCGTACTCCCTCTGACTCCACTGGTGCAGCTCGGCCGCGCGTACGGCGTCGCGGCACAGATCCAGGAATACCTCGGCGCCCTCGCAGAAGCACTCGCGGGCAAAGATGCCCGACCCGCCCGCAACGCACGCGCCATCGGCAAACCGCTCCCAGCTAGACGGCTCACGCGAATCGTCTCCGGACAGTTTGATCTGCAACACATGCGGGTCGCCGGCAACGCAGAACTCTTTCTCGAGCTTTTGCACCGTGAAGCGCATCTGGTGGGAGAGGCTGCTCTTGACCATGGCCGAGGCGTAGCCGTTCTGCTTGTCCAGAAGATGCATTCGTTTTGGCTTGGCTGCCAGGTTGTGGAAGTTGCGCTCGCTGCGCACAGAGAAATTGTCCATACGGACTCCTTTCATCGATGTTGGCAGGGCCACCGTGCCTTTTGGCCGGTTGGCGTCGGGATCGTGGAGCCAACTCTCTACCCCGACTCTGGATAAAACGTGCCCGCTCCTTGCGGGCAAGAGGAAGTCTATCAACGTGTACGGACTCAACGTGTACGGACAGAAATCAAGCGCCATCCGCGAAATGACGCGCGGATGGCGTTGGTTTCCCAAGTGATTATTCGGCTTTCATTCGGAAAAGTGTCGAAATCAGCCGTGTAAAAGTACGGAAAAGTGTCGAAATAGGCACCTTAAAACTTCGGAAAAGTGTGGCTGGATGACAAAACAGCACTTAGAAGCCGGCGCTGGATGCGGGATCCTGCGGCCGCCTTCAGCTCCCGCTACTCATCGTCTCCGTCGTTGGGGTCGCCCTTGAGGGTGTTGATGTCCAGGTACTGGTTATCGTCCTCTTTTTGCTGGGTCTCCGACTCCGCTTGGGTGGGGCCGCGGAACAGCTGGAATCCCTCAAACGCAATGACGCCGAACAGGGCAATGACAATGGCGAGAAAGGCAATCTTGACTGCCTGCGGAAATTCCGAGAAACGCAGTGCCTTTTCCTCGGCGTAATAATCGGCGAAGCGTTCTTCGCCCGTGCTTTTGGTGTACGCCGGCGCGGACGCGGCCTCCGGGTCATATTCCGGTGCGGGCGTGGCAGCGTACGGATCGTTGAGATAATCGCTCGGTGCGGTGCCATAATCCTCGGTCTCGATGCGACTGGTGCCAGCATAGCCATCGGAATAATCGGAATATGCCGCACCGCCCTCATAGTCCGCGGCGCTCGTGTTGGCGGCAAAAAGCGGGTTAACTGGAACATCGAGCGCCGGCATGCCGGTAGAGGTCTCATCCAGATCGGCTGCAGCCCAGGAATCGTGGGCAACCTGATGGGCAACGGGCTCATCGAGCCTTGTGACCGGGGGCTTGCGTGCCGCAGGAACAGGTAGCTGCTGGGCGCTGTACATAACGGTGCTGTCGGCCGATTTGCCCTGCGTCGCTGCAGCGAGAAATGCCGCCGTCTCGGATGGGTCGCTTGCGGGGCGGGGAGCGGGCGTGGACGCCGAAGTGGGTGCGGGCGTAGGCGCGGGCGTCGAAACAGGCGACTGCGCAGGAGTCGGCGCAGGTGCGGACTTAGGCGCAAGTGCGGGATTGGGGCTTGACGGGCGAGCCCCGCCGCCCATGAGTTCGTCGGCGGTCCACGGACGATCATCCATCACGTCGTCAAGGCTCAGCGAAAACAGGTCGTCTTCACTCTCATCGAACATGCGGTGCACATGTCCACCAATTGCCGGAATCAATCCGCGACCGGTGCATGATGCCTTGCTCAACGCCATTCTGTCCCATCCTTTCGAAATACTAATGACATCGATTATATGGAACTTCCCAAGCGGCTCGGTCTTGGATTCGTGCTTTCCAGAACTCGCGCCCAAAAGGGGAGGGGCAATCCAGGCGAGTGCCTACTTGTCGCCGGCAGCAGCCTTGGCCTCATTGAGGTAGCTATAGAAGCTGTACTTGGAGATGCCAAAGAACTCGCAGGCGCGCTCGCTCGACTTGGAAATGAGAAAGGCGCCGCGACGGTCGAGGTAGCCAATGGCACGAATGCGCTCGTCTTTGGTCATGAGCGCCGCGGGCTTGCCCACAAACTGCTCGCACTCGTGCAGCAGGTCCTCGAGCAGGTCGCCGATGTTCTTGGTAATGGGCTCGGGCTCGGTGTAGCCCGTGCCGCCGGTGCCGGTAAAGGCGTCGAGCGAACGCTCAAAAGCCTTCATAAGCGTAATGTCAAAGTTGATGCCCAAAATGCCGACGGGCTTGCCCTCGTCGTTGCGGATAAAGATCGTCGACGATTTGAGCAGCTTACCGTCGGTGGTTTTAGTGAGGTACGGCTCGCGGTCGTGTACATCGGTGGCGCCCTCGTGCATGGACTCAAACACGATATGGCTGGGGCCGTCACCCAGTTTGCGCCCGCTGACGTGGCCGTTTTCGATCACTACGATGGAGTGGTCTACGTCCTCGGTCTCCAGATCGTGGACGACGACTTCGCAGTTGGGGCCAAATTGGAGCGCCAGGCCGTGTGCGAGGCGCTTGTAAAACTCAATCTGTGCGGGGGTCATGGGTACCTTCCTAAAAATTAGTTTGGGCTCACTGTGCCATAAACCACACCTGTTCGCAAATAACGAAAGCGTCGCTGCGTTGTGTGACCGTTCGGCGGCGAAAAAGTACCGATTACGGCAACAAACAATTCGTTAGGTATGCCAATCAAAAAGTGTGATAGAACATTACTAACAAACTTTTTGTTTGGCATCCACATAAAAGTTCAGCCGTGTGAATGGGATCGGGCTGAAACGCGTATGCGGGGGCCGGCAAGAGAGGACTTAAGGAGTTCACCGTATGGCCGATAAGATCCAGTGGGCGAGCAACACGATGCCCAAGAGCGATGACAAGCACTTGGGAATCATGAGCCTCGACCATGTGAAGAAGGCCCGTGCCTTCCACCAGTCGTTCCCCCAGTACACCGTCACTCCGCTTGCCCGCCTGGACGGTCAGGCTGCGCGCCTGGGCCTGTCCAACCTGTGCGTTAAGGACGAGAGCTATCGCTTTGGCCTCAACGCCTTTAAGGTCCTGGGCGGCTCGTTTGCCATGGCCAACTATATTGCCGACGAGACCGGCAAGGACGTTGCCGACTGCACCTTCGATTACCTGACCTCCGATCAGCTTGCCAAGGACTTTGGCCAGGCCACCTTCTTTACCGCCACCGACGGCAACCATGGCCGTGGCGTGGCATGGGCTGCCAACAAGCTGGGCCAGAAGGCCGTCGTGCACATGCCCAAGGGTTCCACCAAGCCCCGCTTCGATAACATCGCCGCCGAGGGCGCCACGGTGACCATCGAAGAGGTCAACTACGACGAGTGCGTGCGCATGGCCGCCGCCGAGGCCGATGCCTGCGAGCGCGGCGTTATCGTTCAGGACACCGCCTGGGAGGGCTACGAGAAGATCCCGTCTTGGATCATGGAGGGCTACGGCACCATGGCTTCCGAGGCTGCAGAGCAGCTGCGCGAGATGGCCATCAACCGCCCGACGCACGTCTTTGTCCAGGCTGGGGTGGGCTCGCTGGCCGGCGCCGTGGTGGGCTACTTCACCAACCTGTATCCCGATAACCCGCCCACCTTCGTCGTGGTCGAGTGCGCGCCTGCCGCCTGCCTGTACAAGGGCGCTGCCGCCGGCGACGGCGATCCGCGCATCGTGGACGGTGACATGCCCTCCATCATGGCCGGTCTGTGCTGCGGCGAGCCCAACATCCTGGGCTGGGATATCCTGCGCAACCATGCCACCGCCTTCGTGTCCTGCCCCGACTGGGTCACCGCTCGCGGCATGCGCACCCTGGGCGCTCCCGAGAAGGGCGACCCGCGCGTCATCTCCGGCGAGTCTGGCGCGGTGACCACCGGCCTGGTCGAGACTCTCATGCTCGATCCCGAGTACGCCGAGCTCAAGGAGCTCATCGGCCTGGACAAGACGAGCTCCGTGCTCTGCTTCTCCACCGAGGGCGACACCGATCCGGATCAGTACCGTCGCATCGTCTGGGAGGGCGAGTACCCGACTTGCTAGCAGACTGACCTGTCCGGAGGCAGCCGGAGGACTTTACTCCCTGCTCGGACAGTCCTGCTCGCACGGAGAGCACATTAAGTGCTCTCCGGCTCGTGCGGAACTCGCGACGGAGCAAAGTCCTCCGTCCGCCTCCTATGGTTACTTGCTTGTGGGGTGCTCGACCTCACGCTACTTGGCACAAGTGATCTATCTGAAATATCTACCTGTAGGTAAACCCTTGTAGAAAGGTTGACTGTTATGACTAACGAACTCGATTTTGATGCCATCAAGGCTGCTGCTGAGTCCCACCGTGCTGATATGACTCGCTTCCTGCGCGCTATGATCTCCCATCCCTCTGAGTCCTGCGAGGAGGGTGAGGTTGTTGCCTGCATCAAGGCCGAGATGGAGAGCCTTGGCTATGACGAGGTCAAGGTCGACGGTCTGGGCAACGTCATGGGCTTTATGGGCGAGGGCGACAAGATCATCGCCATCGACTCCCACATCGACACCGTCGGTATCGGCAACATCGAGAATTGGGACGCCGATCCCTATGAGGGCTACGAGACCGACGAGATCATCTACGGTCGCGGCGGCTCCGACCAGGAGGGCGGCATGGCTTCTGCTACCTATGCTGCCAAGATGATGAAGGACATGGGCCTCATCCCCGAGGGCTACAAGATTATGGTCGTCGGCACCGTCCAGGAAGAGGACTGCGACGGCATGTGCTGGCAGTACATCTACAACAAGGACGGCATTAAGCCCGAGTTCGTCATTTCCACCGAGCCCACCGACGGCGGCATCTATCGCGGTCACCGCGGCCGTATGGAGATCCGCGTCGACGTTCACGGTACCTCCTGCCACGGCTCTGCTCCCGACCGCGGCGACAACGCCATCTACAAGATGGCTGACATCATCGCTGACGTCCGCGCCCTCAACAACAACGGCTGCGACGAGTCGACCGACATCAAGGGCCTCGTCAAGATGCTCGACCCCAAGTACAACCCCGAGCACTTCGAGGACGCCCGCTTCCTGGGCCGCGGCACCTGCACCGTCAGCCAGATCTTCTACACCAGCCCCAGCCGTTGCGCCGTGGCCGACTCCTGTGCCATCTCCATCGACCGTCGCATGACCGCCGGTGAGACCTGGGAGTCCTGCCTGGACGAGATCCGCAACCTGCCGGCAGCCAAGAAGTACGGCGACGACGTGAAGGTTTCCATGTACATGTACGACCGTCCGTCCTGGACCGGCGAGGTCTACGAGACCGAGGCTTACTTCCCCACGTGGATCAACAAGGAGACCGCTCCGCACGTCAAGGCCCTCGTCGACGCCCACAAGGCCATGTTTGGTGACGAGCGCATCGGCTGCGAGCCCAGCATGGACAAGCGCACCGGTCGCCCGCTGTGCGACAAGTGGACCTTCTCCACGAACTGCGTTTCCATCCAGGGCCGCTACGGCATCCCCTGCGTGGGCTTTGGTCCGGGTGCCGAGTCTCAGGCTCACGCTCCCAACGAGGTCACCTACAAGGACGACCTGGTCACCGCTGCCGCCATGTACGTGGCTGCCCTGAACCTCTACGATCCGAGCAAGGCCGATGGCGACGCCACCGTGTTCCGCGCCGGTCTGACCAACAACAAGATCGATTAGTCCCATTCCTCGATTTTGTTGAGCCGGGGGCCGCTCGTGTCCCCGGCACCCCCTGTTGACTTGGGGCCCGCGGTCGTTATCTCCCATGCTTCCTCAACGGTGGCGGGTCCTCGTCATGGTGCTCTGCATGTTCTAGCCACACGCGCATGCCGGAGCACATCTACTCATTGCGATCGTTTCATCTTTAGAAAGGACATTTCCATGGACGCTAAGTTTACCGAGCTCGTCGAGCAGCTGAACGGCCTCGATTTTAAGGGTATGTACGGCAGCGACTTCCTGCACACCTGGGACAAGACCACCGATGAGCTCAAGGCTCTCTACATCGTCGCCGACGCCCTGCGCGAGCTGCGTGAGAACAACGTTTCGTCCAAGATTTTCGACTCCGGCCTGGCCGTCTCTCTGTTCCGCGACAACTCCACCCGTACGCGCTTCTCCTTCTCTAAGGCCGCCAACCTGCTCGGCCTCGAGCTGCAGGACCTGGACGAGAAGAAGTCCCAGATCGCTCACGGCGAGACCGTCCGCGAGACCGCTACTATGATCTCCTTCATGGCCGACGTCATCGGCATCCGCGACGACATGTACATCGGCAAGGGCGACGCCTACATGGCCGAGGTCTCCGAGTCTGTCCAGCAGGCTTACGAGGACGGCGTTCTGGATCACCGTCCCACGCTCATCTCCCTGCAGTCCGACTCCGATCACCCCACGCAGTCCTCTGCCGACATGCTCTACCTCATCAACGAGTTTGGCGGCCTCGAGAACCTCAAGGGCAAGAAGGTTGCCGTCACCTGGGCCTACTCGCCTTCTTACGGCAAGCCGCTGTCCTGCCCGCAGTCGCTGATCAGCCTACTGCCCCGTTTTGGCATGGACGTCACCCTGGCCCACCCCGAGGGCTACGACCTCATGCCCGAGGTCGTCGAGCGCGCCAAGGGCTACGCCGCCGAGTCCGGCACCACCTTTAAGCAGGTCAACACCATGGCCGAGGCCTTCGAGGGCGCCGACATCGTGATCCCCAAGAGCTGGGCTCCGTTTGCCGCCATGGAGAAGCGTACCAACCTGTACGCCGAGGGCGACGACGCCGGCATCGCAGCGCTCGAGAAGGAACTGCTCGCCCAGAACGCTACCCATCAGGACTGGTGCTCCACGACCGAGCTCATGGAGAAGACTGCCAACGGCCAGGACACCATCTTTATGCACCCGCTGCCCGCCGACATCTCCGGTGTCTCCTGCGAGCACGGCGAGGTCAACGCCGACGTCTTCGACATGCACCGCGTGGGCATGTACAAGGAGGCCAGCTACAAGCCGTACGCCATCGCTGCCATGATGTTCCTGCAGAAGGTTGCCGATCCCGCCGCTACCCTCAAGGCCCTCGACGAGCGCAACACCGCCCGTTGGCTCCAGGCCTAAAGCCGGGTTGAGGTAAGCCATGTAAAGGGGGCGCTCTGCCAACCGGCGGGGTGCCCCTTTTTTTGCATCGCGGGCGTGCGGGATAAGCGCTTTCGATGTGGATGCCCGCGGCGCGAGTTATGGGTACGATGGTTTCAGGGGAGGTATCACCATGAAACTTGGATGCGTCATTATGGCATCGGGCGAGGGCAAGCGGTTTGGCTCTAACAAGATGCTTGCCGATATCTATGGCGAGCCGCTGATTGCCCGGACCATCGATTCGGTTCCCCGGGGCTTTGACGTCGTGGTTTCGACGCGTTGGCCCGGGGTCGCTCAGATTTGCGAGGACAAGCATTGCCCGTGCGTGCTGCACGATGGCGAGCTGCGTAGCGAAAGCGTTCGTGCGGGCCTTTCGTGGGGAGTCGAACGCAACTGGAAAGGTTGCCTCTTTTTGCCGGGCGACCAGCCGCTCGTGAGTTCGGATTCTTTTGAGGCTATGGTTCGTGCATTTGACGAGCGTGGCCGCAAACATCCGGTGCGTCTTGCGTGCAACGGTGAGCCTTCGAGCCCGGTGCTCTTTCCGGCGGAACTGTTCGATGCACTTATGTGTCTTGAGGGCAAGGACGGCGGGGGCTCGATTCTCAAAGGCCGTACCGACGTGGTGCTGGTCGAGGCGCGTGCCTACGAGCTGTGGGACGTCGATACCGTCAAGGGACAGCAACGCATAACGGAGCATATCGCGGCCTGCTCGTATTTTGATCGCGTGGCCAACTGTATGAATCAATAAGGAGCAACATGATCATCATCAAAAACGGCGCGCTCGTGACGCCCCAGGGGCTTCGCCGCGCCGATCTTGCCATGGATGGCGATAAGATTGTGCGGATCGCCGCGGCGATTGAGCCGGCCGAGGGCGATACCGTCGAGGATGCCGTGGGCTGTTGGGTGTTCCCCGGCTTTATCGACGGCCACACGCACATGCAGTGCTGGACCGGCATGGATTGGACAGCCGATAGCTTTGAGACCGGCACGCGCGCGGCTGCCTGCGGCGGTACGACGACCATCGTGGACTACGCGACGGCCGATCGCGGCGTGACCATGCCCGATGCCCTTGCCGAGTGGCATCATCGCGCCGACGGCACCTGTACCGCCAACTACGCCTTTCATATGGCACTCGCCGAGTGGAATGAGCGCAACCGCGCCGATCTTTCGGCCATGCGCGAGGCGGGCGTATCGTCGTTTAAGACTTACTTTGCCTACGACCACCTGCGCTTGGACGATGCCGAGACGCTCGAGGTGCTCGAGGAGCTCAAGCGCGTGGGCGGCATCCTGTGTGTGCATTGCGAGAACGGCACGCTCGTGAACGAGCTACAGAATCGCGTGTACGAGCAGGGGATTCATGGGCCCGAGGGACATGCGCTCAGCCGTCCGGACGTGTGCGAGGCCGAGGCCGTGAGTCGCCTGCTGTATCTGGCGCACTTGGCCGGGGACGCTCCGGTCAACGTGGTGCACCTTTCGACCAAGCTGGGGCTCGAGGCCATTCGCGCCGCCAAAGCGCGCGGGCAGAAGAACATCTATGTCGAGACATGCCCTCAGTATCTGATGCTCGACGACACCTGCTATCTGGAGCAGGGCGAGGACGGCTTTGCGGGCGCCAAGTACGTGATGAGCCCGCCGCTGCGCCATGCCGGTGACCGTGCCGCGCTGCGCGAGGCGCTTGTGGCCGGCGAGATCGATACTATTGCAACCGATCATTGCAGCTTTAACCTGCACGGGCAAAAGGACCGCGGGCGCGACGACTTCCGCGCGATTCCCAACGGCGGGCCCGGTGTGGAGCATCGCCCCGTCGCGATCGCTACGAGCTTTGAGGGACAGCTGGGTCCCGAGGATTTGTGCCGCTTGATGAGTGAGAACCCGGCGCGCGTCTTTGGCATGTATCCGCGCAAGGGCTGTCTTGCTGAGGGCTCCGATGCCGATGTGTGCGTGTGGGATCCGTGCGCACGTTGGACGATCAGCGCCGCGACACAGCATCAGGCCGTGGACTACACGCCGCTCGAGGGCTTTGAGGCGCATGGTCGCGCCAAGGCCGTGTTTGTGAACGGCGTGCTGGTGGCGCGCGATGGCGAGCCCACCGGAGCCCAACCCGGCCGCTACGTGCCCCGCTAGCAGCAAAGATGCCGTGTCCCCTCCTCAGTTGCGGTGAAATACGGACTGTTTGCGGCCGTCGGGCGGCCAAACAGTCCGTATTTCACCGCAACTGAGGAGATGGGGCCGGCTACTTGAGGCTGCTGGCGACGACGGGACGGTCGAGAGCTGCCTCGAAGCGGTCGGCCATCGTGGGGTCGCTGAGCGTGTCGACTTGGTTGAGCATGACGCGTGCGGTGCTGAGTTTCGGCGCCTGCATCTCGGCATTGAGCACCATGGCGACGCGCTCGGGCGTGGCGATGTCAGTGAGCTCGCAGCCGCAACGCTCGCAAAAGAGCTCGGGGCGGTGGACGGCTTCGTTGATGGGCTTGCCGAACCCCGAGGCGCCGACGATCCAGACGATGTTGGCCGTGCCAGAGGGAATCACCGGCTCCCAGGCGGCGTGCGCCTTGAGCGGGAGCCGCTTGCTGCCGTCCGCCTCGGCCAGGACGTAGTCAAAGCGCTGCGCCAGCTGGTCGAGCGGCTCGGCAGGGGAGGAGAACTTGCCTGTCTGGGGGTCCAAGACACCTGTCTGGCAGATGCTTCCCCGCACAAGCCCCGCGCAGGCCTCGCAGGTGCAGCCTAGGGCGTGTGAGGCCCCCGGCTTCCAAGGCGCGGAGTCCAGGCGACGGCTCGACCCGTCCCATGGCACGCCGGCGACGGGAAACATATGCGTGGTGGTGCAGAGGAGCACGCGGCCGCCAGCGCGCATAAGCTCAAGGCCGAGCGTCTTTAGCAAGGTCGACTTGCCGCCACTGCCGATAATTGCGGTAATGCCCGGCTCGATCTTGAGCGCGGAGGCAAGGTTTCCGCTCGTCGTTTCCATCTGTTCACCGCCGTATAAAACTGTGATAATAAATAATCATCAGAGTAGCGGTCGAACCGCTTTTGCTCTGCTCAAACCGTAGCACAGGGAGGTGCCCCGGGAATGCTCGTTTATGTTCGCGGCGCTGGCGATATCGCCACGGGCGTCGCCGCTCGCTTGGTGCGCGCCGGCGTGTCGGTCGTTATGGCCGATATCGCGGTTCCCACGTGCATCCGCCGCACAATCAGTTTTTGCGAGGCCATTCGCCTCGGCGAGATCCAGGTCGAGGGTATTCGCGCTCGCTTGGCACAGACGCCGGCAGAGGCGCTTGCGATTACCGAGGCTGGAGATGTCGCCGTTGTGGTGGACCCCCAGGCCAAGATGCTCGATGAGCTTAAACCCGCTGCCGTGGTCGACGCGATTCTGGCCAAGCGCAACCTGGGTACCACGCGCGACATGGCGCCTGCCGTCATCGCCGTGGGGCCGGGCTTTACCGCGCCGGTTGACTGCGACGCCGTGGTCGAGACCATGCGCGGGCATTTTCTCGGCCGTGTCATTACCCAAGGTTCGCCCCAGCCCAATACGGGCGTGCCGGGCATTATCGCCGGCTATGGCAAGGAGCGTGTTATCCACAGCCCCGCCGCCGGCGTGTTTCGGTCCGATTGCGCAATCGGCGACATCGTGAGCGCCGGAGACGTGATTGGCTACGCGGGCGATACACCCATGTGCACGCAGATCGATGGCTGTCTGCGCGGGCTTTTGGCGAACGGCGTGCAGGTGACTGAGGGCTTTAAGTGCGCCGACGTCGACCCGCGCGGCGATGCCAGCTATATCAACTATATTTCGGACAAGGCGACGTCGGTCGGCGGCGGTGTACTCGAGGCGCTCGCCATGCTCACCGGTGTATTCCAGGGATAGGAAATTGCAATGGAAAAGCTCGATGTGGTGAATGCCGCGCTTGGCGCTCTGAAGGCTGGTAAGACGTGCGAGCTGGTGGTAGTTGCCGGCACGGCAGGATCATCGCCGCGCGGCGTGGGCGCCTGGATGGCCGTCTTTGCCGATGGCAGCCAAGCGGGCACCATCGGCGGCGGCAAGATTGAGCTCTTTGCGCTGGATGAGGCGCGCGAGCTCCTGAGCGCGGGACAGTCGCGTCTGGTCCGCTACACCATGGGCGGCGAGAACTCCGATACCGGCATGATCTGCGGCGGAGCCATCTGCCTGTGCTACCTGCATCTGGATGCGACTCAGGCACCGTTGTTCCAGGAAATTGCCGACGTCTTGGCCTATCGGCGCATCGGCGACTTCGTCATCGACTTTGAGCCGTTTATCGCGAGCGCGCTCGAGGGCGATGTGGCCGAGTACCATGGCGAGGAATCGCGCCGCACCATTGCGGGCTGCCCCGGGCTTTCGCTGGTGGAGGAGGGGAGTAGGGTCACCTACACCAACGCGGCCTCCGAGATTCCCGCGGCGCACATCGAGACGCTCTGCCCCGAGGGCCTGACCTACATCTTTGGCTGCGGACACGTGGGCGCCGCGACGGCGCGGGTGCTCACGGCGGCGGGCTTTGCCGTCGTGGCTTGCGACGACCGCCCCGGCACGCTGACGCCCGAATGGATGCCCGGTGTCTACGATCGTCGCTTGGTCGATTACAAGAACCTGAGCAAGCAGTGCCCCATCGGCCCGCGCGACCTGGTGGTCGTCGCCACGGCGGGTCACAAGTCCGATATCGACGTGGTGATTCAGGCTATGCGCGCCAAACCCGCCTATCTGGGCTGCTTGGGCTCGCGTCGCAAGACGGCCTTTGTGCGCGCCCGCCTGGAGCAGGAGGGCTTTACGCAGGAGCAGATTGACGGACTGCACCTGCCGATCGGCGTTGCCATTCAGGCCGAGGACCCCGAGGAGATCGCCATCTCCATCGCCGCCGAGATGATCCACCTGCGCCGCACCAAACTCGTCCCCCGCAAGCGCTAATCTCATCCCCATCAATAAGTTGCGGTGAAATACGGATTGTTTAAGCCTGTTAGGCCGCCAAACAGTCCCTATTTCACCGCAACTGCTTTTTGGGATCCATTTGTGCGGGGGAGTTGTGGAGTTGTGCAGGCAGACGAGGTTTTTCTGGAAATACGCTCCCGATGCGCGTATAGTACCGATTGTTTTGTCGGCTCCTGCTGCGTCGAGTCCAAACCGCGAAATGCCATGAGCGGCGCGGATGCAGCCAGGAGGCACGAGGACAACCCATCGTGGCCACGCCCCGTGCTTAAAACCCCAAGAAGGAGTGAACAATGGCAGAAGAGAAGTATGTGCCGCGTCTGAAGACCAAGTACAACAACGAGGTCAAGCAGCAGCTTCAGGACAAGTTCCAGTACGAGAACGTCATGATGATCCCCAAGTTTGAGAAGATCGTCGTGAACATGGGTGTCGGCGAGGCCGCTACCGATTCCAAGGCCATCGACGGTGCCGTGCGCGACCTGCGCGCCATCACCGGCCAGCAGCCGATGATCACCCGTGCCCGCAAGTCCATCGCTACCTTCCGCCTGCGCGCTGGTATGCCGATCGGCTGCAAGGTTACCCTGCGTGGCGACCGTATGTGGGAGTTCTTCGATCGTCTGACCTCCGTCGCGATCCCCCGTATCCGCGACTTCCGCGGCATCTCCGCCAAGAGCTTCGACGGCCGTGGTAACTTCTCCATGGGCGTCACCGAGCAGCTCATCTTCCCCGAGATCGACTTCGATTCCGTCGATCACCAGCGTGGTATGGACATCACTTTCGTGACCACCGCCAACACCGATGAGGAGGCCAAGGCCCTTCTGGACGCCTTCGGTTTCCCGTTCAAGAAATAGGTTCACCTGCCCTATAAGCGCCGTTCCCACAAGGGGACGGCGCTTGGGGCGAACAATACTCTATGTGAGGAGGATATAAGTGGCTAAGACATCGATGATCGTCAAGTGCAATCGCAAGCAGAAGTTCTCTACTCGTGAGTACACGCGCTGCCAGCGCTGCGGCCGTCCGCACTCTGTGTACCGCAAGTTCGGCCTGTGCCGTGTCTGCTTCCGTGAGCTTGCACTCAAGGGCGAGCTTCCCGGCGTTAAGAAGGCCAGCTGGTAAGTCACTACCAGCGTTTCAAGCATCCGTTTGGAACAGGGAAAACGCGCTAGTTAGGCTTTGCCGTTAAGGGCGGCGAAGAACCAAGAGCACGTGTTCATCAAGAACGAAGGAGAATCTGTATGAACCTTACAGACCCGATCGCAGATATGCTTACGCGCATCCGTAACGCTAACTCTGTGAACAAGGCCACGGTCTCCATGCCGAGCAGCAAGAAGCTCGTCGAGATCGCTCGTGTTCTGCACGAGGAGGGCTACATCGAGGGCTACGATGTCGAGGACACCGTTCCCCAGAAGACTCTGCACATCACGCTTAAGTATGGTCCCAAGAAGGCTAAGGTCATCAACGGCATCCGCCGCATTTCCAAGCCGGGCCTGCGTAAGTACACCGGCGTTGCCGACATGCCCCGCGTCCGCGGTGGCCTTGGTACCGCCATTATTTCCACCAGCCATGGCGTCATGACCGACCGCGATGCTCGCAAGCACAACGTCGGCGGCGAGATCATCGCTTACGTCTGGTAATTCGCTCGGTAGGTAGAAGGAAAGGAGATCACCGTGTCTCGTATCGGTAATAAGCCTGTCCAGATTCCCGCCGGAGTCGAAGTGGCAGTCAACGGCAACAACGTTGTCGTCAAGGGCCCCAAGGGCCAGCTCGAGCTCGATGTCTTTGAGAAGCTCGCTATCAACGTCGAGGACAACGTCCTCACCGTTTCCCGTCCCGACGACGAGCGTGAGACCCGTGCCCGCCACGGCCTCACCCGCGCCCTCATCCACAACATGGTTGTTGGCGTTTCCGAGGGCTTCGAGAAGAAGCTCGAGCTCGCCGGCGTCGGTTACCGCGTGCAGCAGAAGGGCAAGAACCTCGAGTTCTCCCTGGGCTTCTCGCACCCCGTGATCGTCGAGGCTCCCGAGGGCATCACCTTCGAGGTTCCCGACAACACCCACGTGAACGTCAAGGGTATCAACAAGCAGCAGGTCGGTCAGATCGCCGCTGAGATCCGCGGTCATCGTCCTCCCGAGCCTTACAAGGGCAAGGGTATCCACTATGTTGGCGAGCACATCCGCCGCAAGCTGGGTAAGGCCGCCAAGTAGTCGTAACCGACTCACTCGCATAAGACCAGCACCCCGTCAGGTGCTGGCAAGATCAACCTTTTTAGGAGTTTACGTATGAACAAGCATAAGGCGAAGCTGGAAGGCCTCAAGCGTCGTCAGCGTCGTGTTCGCGGCAAGGTCTCGGGTACCTCCGAGCGTCCGCGTCTTCGCGTGACCCGTACTAACGCCAACATCTATGCCCAGATCATCGACGACAGCAAGGGCTCCAGCCTGACGCTCGTCTCTGCCTCGACCCTCGAGGCCGAGTTCAAGGGCACCCACACCTCGAACAAGGAGGCTGCGGAGAAGGTCGGTCAGCTCGTTGGCAAGCGCGCCATCGAGGCCGGCATCACCAAGGTCGCCTTCGATCGCGGTGGCCGTATCTACCATGGCCGCGTCAAGGCCCTCGCCGACGGTGCTCGTGCCGCCGGTCTCGAGTTCTAGGAGGTATGTAGCACATGGCTCGTAATCAGAAGCAGCAGCGCGAGGCCTCCGAGTTCGAGGAGCGCGTCGTTTACATCAACCGCGTGTCGAAGACCGTCAAGGGTGGTCGTCGCATGAGCCTCGTCGCTCTCGTCGTCGTTGGCGACGGCAAGGGCAACGTCGGCGTTGGCATGGGCAAGTCCGCTGAGGTGCCCATGGCCATCTCCAAGGCATCTCTCGATGCCAAGAAGAACATGTTCCACGTGCCGGTGACCGAGCAGGGCACCATCCCGCACGAGGTTCTCGGCCACTTTGGTGCCGGCCGCATCATCATCAAGCCCGCTGTCGAGGGTACCGGCGTTATCGCCGGCGGCGCTGTGCGTCCCCTCTTTGAGCTTGCTGGCATCAAGAACGTCCTGTCCAAGTCCCTCGGTACCGACAACGGCCTCAACATCATCAAGGCTGCCGTCGAGGGCCTCAAGGAGCTCTCCAGCCCTGAGGACGTCGCGGCTCGCCGTGGCCTGACGGTCTCCGAGATGTTCGTCGGTAAGGAGAACTAAGCATGGCTGACACCATCAAGATCAAGCAGGTCCGCAGCACCAACGGTTGCAAGCAGGACCAGGTCCGTACTGTCCGTGCCCTCGGTCTCCACAGGATCCGCGAGGTTCGCGAGATTGCTGACAACGAGTCCGTCCGCGGCATGATCTTCAAGGTCAAGCACCTTGTCGAGATTGTAGAGGAGTAGCAAATGCAGCTTCACGATCTTACTCCCGCGCCCGGTTCCACCAAGAACCGCAAGCGCGTCGGCCGTGGCAATTCTTCGGGTCACGGCACCACTTCTGGCCGCGGTCAGAAGGGCCAGGGTTCCCGCTCTGGCGGCACCAAGGGTGCCGGCTTCGAGGGTGGCCAGACTCCGCTGGCTATGCGCCTGCCCAAGCTTCCGGGCTTCCGCAACCCCCGTCGTATCGAGTACACCGCTGTTAACGTTGAGCGTCTCGAGCGTAAGTTCGAGGACGGCGCTGTGATCGACGGTGCCGCTCTTAAGGCCGCTCGCATCACCAAGAGCGAGTTCGAGCCCGTCAAGGTGCTCGGCAATGGTGAGCTCACCAAGAAGTTCACGGTCAAGGTCGACAAGGTCAGCGCTTCTGCGCAGGCCAAGATCGAGGCCGCCGGCGGAAAGGTCGAGCTGCCGTGCTAAATGGTCTTAAGAATGCTTTCCGCATCAAAGAATTGCGCGAAAAGATTCTTTTTACCATAGCTATGCTCGTCGTGTACCGCATTGGTGCGCACGTTCCTGTGCCCGGCATTCCCTTCCAGGGGATGCTGGGCCTTTTCTCGACCGATAACAATTCGGTCGCCGCAGGTGCTATGGCCCTCCTGAATCTTTTCTCTGGCGGCGCGTTGAGCTATGTGTCGGTGTTTTCGCTGGGCATCATGCCTTACATCACCAGCTCGATCATCCTCCAGATGCTCCAGGCCGTCGTGCCTTCCCTGCATGAGCTTGCCCGCGAGGGCGAGGTCGGTCAGACCAAGATTACGCAGTATTCGCGTTACCTCACCCTGGCTCTGGCAATCCTCAACTCCGTGGGTTACCTCTTCCTCTTTAAGAGCTTCGGCATCAGCTTCAATGGCGCCGGCGCTCCCGAGATCATCTTCGACCTCATGATCGTCGGCACGCTCACCGCGGGCGCCATGCTGATCATGTGGATTGGTGAGCTCATCACCCAGCGCGGTATCGGCAATGGCATGTCGCTGATCATCTTCGCGAACATCATGGCCGGTCTGCCGCAGGCTATCTTCTCCAGCACCGAGGGCAATGCCGGTGGCATCATCACCATGGTGATCATCTGCGCCATCATCCTGCTGGTTATCCCGCTGATTGTTTTCCTTGAGCGCGGCCAGCGCCGCATCCCGGTCTCCTACGCTAAGCGCGTCGTGGGCCGTCGCATGATGGGTGGCCAGACCACCTACCTGCCCATCAAGGTCAACACCGCGGGTGTCGTGCCGATCATCTTCGCTTCGGCGCTGCTGTACTTCCCGGCTCAGATTGCCGTGTTCTTCCCCGGCATCGGCTGGATTCAGGCAGTTGCCTCCGCGCTTTCGACCGGTTGGCTCAACTGGGTGCTTAACGTTGTCCTCATCGTGTTCTTCGCGTACTTCTACACCTCCATGGTGTTCAACCCCGATGACACGGCCGACAACCTTAAGAAGCAGGGCGGCTTTATTCCGGGCGTGCGTCCGGGTAGGGCTACCGCGGCCTACATCAAGAACGCGCTCAACAAGATCACGCTTCCCAGCGCTGTCTTTTTGGCGCTCATCGCCATCGTGCCTTCGATCATCTTCTCCTTCACGGGTAACCATCTGATCCAGGCATTTGGCGGCACGTCCATCCTCATCATGGTCGGCGTCGTGCTCGACACGGTCGATAAGCTCGAAGGCCAGATCAAGATGTATGATTACGATGGATTCTTTAAATAGGCTAGAGGAGGATTGCTCATGAACCTCGTATTGCTCGGAGCTCCGGGTGCCGGTAAGGGCACCGTCGCACAGGAGCTCGTCGCCGAGTTTGGCGTCGCCCACATTTCCACGGGCGACCTGCTGCGTGCTGCCGTCAAGGGTGGCACCGAGCTTGGTATTCAGGCTAAGAAGTACATGGATGCTGGCGAGCTCGTTCCCGACCAGCTCGTGATCGACCTTGTCAAGGAGCGCCTTGCCGCCGATGACGCCCAGCAGGGCTTCATCCTCGACGGCTTCCCGCGCAACACCGCCCAGGCTGTGACGCTCGATTCCGAGCTCTCCGCCATGGGTCGCGAGATCGATTGCGCCCTTCTGGTCGATGTGGCCCCCGAGGTCATTATCGATCGTCTGTCTTCGCGTCGCACCTGCCGCGCCTGCGGTTACACCGGCACTGCTGCCGATGCCACCTGCCCCAAGTGCGGTGGCGAGATGTATCAGCGCGACGACGACAAGCCCGAGACCATCAAGAACCGTCTCGACGTCTACGAGAAGTCCACGAGCCCGCTCGTCGACTACTATCGTGGCCAGGGTCTGCTCAAGTCGGTCAACGGTGACCAGGCTCGCGAGACCGTGTACGGGGATGTCAAAGAGGCTCTCGGTCTATGATCAAGATTAAGTCTGCAACGCAAATCGAGCAGATGAAGAAGGCAGGAGCGCTATCTAAGATGGCGCTCCGCCACGTTGGAGCCATGGTGCGCCCCGGCGTTTCGACTTTTGAGCTCGATCAGCTCGCGGAGCAGATTATCCGCATGCATGGCGGCACCCCTGCCTTTAAGGGTTACGGCGGGTTCCCGGGGACCATTTGCGCATCGATCAACGATGCCGTGGTCCACGGTATTCCCAACCCTGACATGATCCTGCGCGATGGCGATATCATCTCCATCGATACGGGAGCCGTTGTCGACGGTTGGGTCGGCGATAACGCATGGACGTTTTTCGTCGGCACCCCCACGCCCGA
>CABURR010000003.1 GCA_902493985.1 uncultured Collinsella sp.
CATGTGCTCGACCTGCAGCAGACGTTCGACCACAGCGTTATCGAGCGCTTTGTGAACGCCTACCAGGAGGGGCTGACGCCCAACCCGTGCATTATCTGCAACCGCCACATTAAGTTTGGCGCGCTGCTCGATGCGGCGCTGGACATGGGCTGCGACTACATCGCAACGGGACATTACGCCAAAACAAGCCAGGCGGCAGACGGCACCTGGCAGTTACATCGCGGCGAGGACCCCAAAAAGGACCAGAGTTACTTTTTGTATTCGCTTACGCAGGAGCGCCTGGCGCACACGATCTTTCCGCTGGCAGGCCTAGACAAAGAGCGCGACGTGCGCCGCATAGCCGCCGAGCAGGGCTTTACCAACGCCAAGAAGGCCGAAAGCGAGGACATCTGCTTTATTCCAGACGGTGACTACGCGGGCTATATCGAGCGCCGCTGCGGACATCCCGCTGCACCGGGCGACATTGTGTGGCGCGACGGCAGCGTGGTCGGGCGCCACAATGGCGCGCTGCGCTACACCATCGGCCAGCGCAAAGGCCTGGGCGTCGCGATGGCGCATCCCGTGTATGTGGCGGGCGTCGACGCCGCCAACAACACCGTGCATCTGGGCGAAGCCGAGGACCTGGCCGCCGCGGCGCTAACTGCCGATGAGTGGATCTGGAGCGCGCCGGCAGAGCGCATGGAGGCCGAGCTGGATGCCGGCGGCATTCGCGTAGGTGCCAAGTACCGATACCGTCAGAAAGACCAGGCAGCGACCCTTACGCGTGACGAAAACGGGCAAATGCTGCTAACTTTTGACGAGCCGCAGCGCGCCATCGCCCCCGGACAGGCAGTCGTTATCTACCGCGGCGACGTCGTCCTGGGCGGCGGCACGGTGACCGGCGCACTTAAGTAGCCGCAGGTTTATCGCTGCACGTGTCGAAGCACCTCAACAGCGGCACTAACCTCGATTACGCGACGCTCGAGGCCGCGGCAAATGGCCTCGAGTCGACTCTCCGCCGTCGCCCATTCGCTCTGCGAAAGAATCTCGATCGCCTCATCTACAAATCCGTTGAGCCGCGATGAATCGAACCAATCGAGCGAGTCCGCAAGCGCCAGCTGGACGAAAGGGTCGGGCCCAAACGGCTTAGCGGAAAACCCAAACTCCCCAGCTGCGAGCACGGCAGTTGGTACGTTGTACCACAGGCAGTTGCCGCTATCGAACAGCGGAGCAGGTTTTATCTCCAGGGTGTCGGCATTACGGATGATGCCGAAGTTTCGCCAATGGCGGTCGCTGTTGGCCAAAAGGGCATCGCAGACAATCATCTGCGACATAGACCTTCTCACAGCAGCCTCGTCTGCTCCATGCTTACCAAGGAAGCGGCAGTACCGGTCGTACGTCGAGTTTCCTCGCTGGCCGCCAAGGGCGTCCTTAACGTAAACAGCCGGAACATATTCCTCGCGGCCGTCAAGAAAGTCGTCGCACAGACACACAGGGCCATCGAACATCCGCTCAACCGTATAAGGAACAAACTCGCCCTCCGACAGCAAGCGACGATGTAGAGCCGTTGCAACTGCCTCGTTAAAGGGACGCTGATCGTCCGCGCCACACCCCTTGACCAGGATGCGAACACCGTTGCGAATCATCCACGATTTAGGAAGCTCGCCCTCGGACGTGTTGTCAGGATTTTTAAGGCCGATGCCCTCCAGCCAACCAGAACGGCCCTCGGGCGCCGATCGCTCAAAACCATTCTCAAAGTAATTGAGGTTTTGCCATTTGAGCCCGTCGCATTCTGCCGGCCGCAGCCAATAACAATCCGAAAGCGATAGGCCCAGGCACCGAACCGGAACCTCGATGCCACTGGCAATTCCCAGTTCACGATAGCGCGAGACGAGTCCGGGGCGAACATCGGGCACCGACCGATGGCTCCACCACACGTTGAGCTCCCGTTTATTCACCGTAGGAGAAGAGCTCGAGCACGTGCCAAACGGCATCCTCAGCGCATCGAGTACCTCGGCGATTTCGAAGGGGAACTCACGCGTCGGATCAAATGAGACACGCGCAACCTCGTAATCGGCGGACATCAGCGTAAACTTGCGCCCCACATCGGCCGCAGGACGGCGTCCACGTTTGCGGACCTTTTGATAAGCGACCGCGGAATTGTACTCGACCATCTTCCGTCCGCCCACAATATCGCACGCGAGCGTTCCCGATGCGGCAAGTTGAGATATGCGGGCTTTCGTAACGCCCAGCAGGCGGGCAGCATCACCCATAGACAAGTACTCAGACGTATCCATACACCGCATCACCTCGTTAAGTAATTTAAACGTTTAGTTAATAGATTACATGCATCATAATACTAAACAACCCAAAGCGAAAAAAGGCCCGAGAAATCGGGCCTTAGCGATTGGTCAGCCGAGTCGCAAGCTACTCCCCTAGCGCTGAACGTAGGCGCGAACGAGCTCGTAGGTATTGCGCACGCCGTCGATGTGGCTGCGCTCGTAGTTGTGGCTCGCGTACACGCCGGGGCCGATCAGACCATGGCGAATGTCGTAGCCGGCCGAGAGCGTGGCCTCGACGTCGGAGCCATAGTGCGGGTACACATCGATGGCGTAATCGAGCTCCAGCTCGCGCGCGATGTTGGACAGCGTGGTTACCAGGTCGTAGTTGTACGGACCGCCCGAATCCTTGGCGCAAATCGAAACCATGCGCTCGGTGCAGCCCAGGTCGTCGCCCACGCAGCCCATGTCCACGCTGATCATCTCGCGCGTGTCGGCCGGCACAAAGGCACCGCCGTGGCCGACCTCCTCGTACACCGTAAAGAGCAACGAAACCTTGCGCGAGAGCGTCACCTCGCCTTCGGCGACGGCGCGGGCCAAACCCAGCAGAATCGACGCGGACAGCTTGTCGTCAAGGAAGCGACTCTTGATGTAGCCGCTCTCCGTCACCGTGGTGCGCGGATCCATAGCGATGATGTCGCCGGTTTGAACACCCAGCTCGAGCACATCGTCCTTGCTGTCAACGTTCTCGTCGAGCAGGATTTCCATGTTCTTCTCGATGGTCTTGACCGGCTCATCGGCCACGTGCGCCGAAGGCTCGGTATTGAGGACCACGCCCGTGTAGACATTGCCGTCGCGCGTGTAGACGGTGCAGTTCTCGCCATCGGCCGTGGACCACTGGTGCCCGCCGAGGGTCGTGGGGCGCAGGCGACCATTGTCCTTAATGGAGCGCACCATGGCGCCCAGGGTATCGACATGGCTCGCTAACACGAGCGGCTCGCCCTCGCCGCCAAGCTCAGCGAGCACATTGCCCTTATTGGAGCGCTCGGGCCCAAAGCCCATATCGCGCAACGTCTCCATCAGATAATCAGTCGCCGCACGGGTATAGCCCGTAGGCGAAGCGATAGAAGTCAGCGTCTTAAGCTGTCCTGCGATATAGGAGAGCGTCTCCTCTAGAGAAGCATCAGTATTAGAAGTCATATGCATCCTTCCAAGTAAAACTAAGGCCGAGTCCCGATTTTAACCGTTCTGCACGTGCAATGCCCCAGGAGCCGAGCCGACTCCAGACGTCCCCGCACCGGTTTTGTGCACGTGCACGGTTTACAATCCCAATCTTGCATAAATCCTATCGGTATCTGCATAGAAATGAGGCATCTTTTTGCTTCGTCTCAGGGTGCCCCACCTTGGGCCGTGCAAAAAACGGAGTATTCAGCACCGTGGGCCCCAACAGCCCCATCGCGAACGACAAAACGACGCGGTTACAGCAGTGTTGCAGGTCGTCGCAAAGCAAAAACTCAGTAACAACCCCCTCCGCTCATCGATAGCCCACCCACATTGGCTGTCGATAGGCGCCTGTGGGCCACTACGGCCCATTCACAACGTTATGCATTTTTAAGAGCTTGCTGAATACTCCCAAAAATGCACGCTGGGAAGTGCACCACCTATCCGCAGCGGGCAGTATGCCTTGGTTTTGCCCGTCTCGGGGCATCGACGCAGCACAAAAAGCCCCGCCGTGCGTAGCACGGCGGGGCCAGCGGCAAGTCAAAAGTCCATACGCCTACAGGCGAAAGAACACCAAACTAGACTAGGCAGCCGGGCAGATCTTCTTGAAGAGCTCGATGACGTCGTCGAGCGTCGCCTCGCGCGGGTTGCCCGGGAAACAGGCGTCGGCCATGGCGTCCTTGGCCAGGACCTCGATCTCGTCAGCCTTCATGGCCTCGCAGACGTGCGGGATGTTCACGTCGGCGGAAAGCTGCTTGACGGCGGCAATAGCAGCATCGGCGGCCTCGTCGGTGCTCATGCCCGTGGTGTCAACGCCCATGGCAACGGCGACCTTGGCCAGGCGCTCGGCGCAAACCGGCTTGTTGAACTCCATGGCAATCGGCAGCAGCATGGCGCAGGCGACGCCGTGCGGGGTGTCGTAGTGAGCGGACAGGGTGTGAGCCATGGCGTGGTCGATGCCCAGGCCAACATTGGAAAAGCCCATGCCGGCGACATACTGGCCAAGAGCCATGCCCTCGCGGCCGGAGCCGGGCTGACCGGATTTGGCCTCGGCGACGGAGTCGCGCAGGTTCTCGCTGATCAGCTTAATGGCCTCAAAGTGGAACATGTCGGAGAGCTCCCAAGCGCCCTTGGTGGTGTAGCCCTCGATGGCGTGGGTCAGAGCGTCCATGCCGGTAGAGGCGGTCAGGCCGGCGGGCATGGAGGCCATCATATCGGGGTCGACGACGGCGACCTCGGGGGCGTCGTTGGTGTCGACGCACACGAACTTGCGGACCTTCTCGGGGTCGGTGATGACGTAGTTGATGGTCACCTCAGCGGCAGTACCGGCGGTCGTCGGCACGGCGATGGTGAACACGGCGTGGTTCTTAGTGGGAGCAACGCCCTCGAGGCTGCGGACATCGGCGAACTCGGGGTTGTTGATGATGATGCCGATGGCCTTGGCGGTGTCCATGGAGGAGCCGCCACCGATGGTCACGATAGCGTCAGCCTCGGCGGCCTTGAAGGCCTCGACGCCGTCCTTGACGTTCTGGATAGTGGGGTTGGGCTTGATCTCGGAGTAGAGGCTCCAAGCGATGCCGGCGGCGTCGAGCTCGTCGGTCACCTTAGCGGTAACGCCAAACTTGACCAAATCGGGATCGGAGCAGACGAAGATCTTCTTGTAGCCGCGACGCTGGAGCTCGCCGGGGATCTCCTTGATGGCGCCGGAGCCATGATAAGAAATGGTGTTGAGAACGAAACGATTAGCCATTGATAGCCTCCCATCGTGTGCGGGGCACCCATTACGCCCCGCGCTATAAGTCCCATCCTAACGCTTTTGAAACAAAAAACGCGTGAGAACGTCAAAGGTGTTAAAGCGTTTCAACAGAATAACGGAACCCTAGTCCTTCCCTCCCGACAGCAGCGAAGGCCAGATTATAGGAGCAATCGCCCAAAGAATACGACGACTCAGTCTATAAATTGTTTCTGTTTTAGCAATATATGTTTGACAATACGTTTATAAATGGATACCTTTTAGTAAACATCTTAGTTCACTAAAATAACGTTAATGAAATGAAAGAGGCGGTAGAGATGTTAGTTCTACCCATAAAGACCCTCTTGGGCCACTACATTTATGATGCCAATCGAAACGAGATACTTGCAGTAAACAAAGATCTCTTCAATTACATCTCAGAAGTCCAAGCAGGCGGAGTTTGCCCCGACTCCTATAAATCAGACCAAGAATTCCAGTTACTACAATCATGTGGCTACTGCTGCGATTCGCCATTGCAGGATATCGCTTATCCATCAATTGACCTTTTGAAAGTTAAGCTGGAAAGAAATTTACGGATGATAACCCTTCAGCTGACTCAATCTTGCAACTTCCGATGTGATTACTGTATCTATTCCGAAAACTCCTTATACAACAGAACCCACAGTCATAACTCTATGTCTGTTTCGACGGCCAAACATGCAATCGAATTCTTTAAGACGCACTCGATTGACAACCCAAACCCGGTCGTAGCATTTTATGGAGGAGAACCTCTCCTTCGATTTAGTGAAATTAAGCTAATTACTCAATATGCAGAACAGGTATTTGAAGGAAAACACATCTCATTTCGAATTACAACCAATTGCTCTCTTTTATCTGAAGATATGGTTAAATTCTTCTTCGATTCCGGGCATGAATTCTATTTGCTAATCAGTCTTGACGGGCCGCAGCAAATCCATGATAAGTCTAGGCATTACGCTAATGGTGAGTCCTCATACCAAGCAGTTATAGACAATGTTCATATGATTTTAGACAACCATCCTGAACGCAACAAATATATTCATTTTAATGCCGTAGTCGACACGAACAACATCTATAAAACAGTCTCTTCCTTTATAAATGATAAGGATATCGAGGCTTGCGATGTTCAATTCAACTACTTGGAACGCAACGGACGTATCGCCCCCTACAATGACAAGTTCTCAAGTCAACTGAATTACGCCTTATTTAAAGCAAGAATTATGGACGAGCGCAAGATCGAAAAAGGAAACCGCAGCGATAGGCTCGCTTCATATACGCTTGCAAGCATCAACCAAAACATTAAGCGATTTGCACCTTCGAACATCCCAACAAAAGCTATACCCGGTGGTCCATGCGAGCCAGGAGTTACGCGTCTATTTGTGACAACAGCAGGAGCGCTTCTTCCTTGCGAAAGGGTCAGCGAAACAACCAAGGACATGTATATCGGTACATTGGATTCAGGATTTGATTTAGGTCAAATTGAAAAGATGATCAATGTTTCAAAGCTGACCAGCGATTCATGTAAAAAATGTTGGGCATTTCAGCTGTGCACTCAATGCATTAAAAGCGCAGATTGCAAAGGAGTAATTAGCCCTGATTACAAGCGAACAGCATGCGACAACTCAGAACGAATTGCCTTTGATCGACTTAATCAGAAAATACTTCGCTTTGAGCTCCATAGACACGAAGCGTCCATTACAACGGCTCTTAAAAGGAACAAGCGATAAAAATCATGAAGACAATTGGACTTATATCTTTCACGAGAGCTGACTATCCTCTTCTAATTGGATTGCTAGGAATTGGCTACAATATTCGGGTATCAACACCATGCGGCATTCTACCGGACGGCGCAGATGTTGCCAACCTTGTTAATTGCAAAGAAATTGGCATAAAAAATCGAATTAACTATGTAACGACAATCGATGAATCAGACCTGGTTGTCGTTTTATCGACGAAAGAAAGCGCCGCAGGACTCATAGAATTTAGTAAACACGCTGAAACCTATGCACATTCTGTAAATAAGAAGGTTGTCAGCCATCTCGCCACTGAACAAATTGAGTCTAGCAAAAGCGACATGCAGGAATTAGCCCTGATACCAAAAATTGTTGTCGGGAATCTATATACACCCGCCGATTCAACAATTACGTTTAGTAGCATCGTTAGCGAGATGAGAAAGCACCATCCCAATCTATGCGCTTTGAGCTTCAATCCTTTAAATGAAATCTGGGGCTGCAACACCCTTAGTTTTGATGGTGGCCAATCCGCCGTCATCAAAATGAATGAGCAGATCAACCTCATCATTGAGAATGATAAATCCGACCTAGCTCTATTAGAAACGCCCAATGTGCTTATGAAATACGACGATCACATTTTCGGAGATTACGGATTAGGATCGATTGCCGCATGTCGAGCTTTCTGCCCTGACTTGGCCATTATCAATATCCCATACACGATAGCCGACTACGACATAATGCTTGGGCTCATGCCCGTAATTGAAACGCTTACGCAAGCAGAGAAAGTTCAATTTGAAATTACAAACGAAGTACTTGACGCCACGGAAGGGCTGGAGACGCATAGATTTCAAATAAGCTATTCATCTAGCGATAAAGCTATTCAAGCAGCAAGGGAACTTCGACTAAGAGGAATGCCCTGTTTCTCAGCCAGCTTAGATCCAGAAGAATCATTACTATGCTGCAAAACAATCGAGAACGAGTTGTTTGATTTCGATATTGGGGTGCTGAAATGACAGCATATTGTAAAGATGAAACCATCTACGCAGAAATCGAAAAAGCGATAAGCAATATTAGAGATTTGGATTTGACTCAATTTGACCAAAATCTAAGAAATCAGCAATTGACCGACCCGCCATTCAACTTGTCCTCATCAGATTTAGTTCGACTGCTAATTTATCTTGAAAGCAGGTTTTCTGTTTACGTTGAGTACTCGTCGATTGAAAACCTAGGGTTCAACAGTGTTGAGGAGGTGAAGAAGGTAATAGAACAGGCAGAAACAATTGAACAATGGGAGGCAAATCATGAGAAGTATTCGTCCATTTAACATGCATGCAGTAAATAGCGCCATTCATTTTATTAGAAATTGCCCATGCGGTTATTGCAGCTGCATGTACTGCAACATACTGCGCAATTCTCCGCACGAAGCAGAAGTCGGTTCCAATTCGATCGAGGCGATGACGCGTGGTGGCTACTGGTCCTAAATCGAGCAAGACGGCTACAAACGAATATCGAATCTCAATTGAGGGTAACCCTTACCCGCATGATCTAGTTCTCATCAACCCAGCTGGAGACAACCTCAATATCAAAAGACATGGGTTCACGGGTCCACTAGGACAGCTATTGAGTCTAAAATATACCGTTTATGACGATGCAAATGAAAAACTCTTCACTGTCGTCGACGGTGGTTTTAGCAACATGCCCAGGGTTGCGCTCATCATCGAACACAAGGAAGTTGCGGTGTTTGATTATGGCCTAAACAGACTTGAGATGAAGTGCGTAACGAACATACCGAATTACTCAATAAAAGGTAACTTCCTATTTGGAGATTACGATATATTCAGCCAACGGGAAGTGAAGCTATCTTCAGTTATCGTCCTTCAATGTGCTAAACGATCGTGCTTTAGCATACAGGTTTTGGATAAAGCCGAATTAGCCGCCGCAATTGGAATACCCACAGCCATTGCCCTTCTGAGGGCTCGGATTGAAGAGCATCTCGAATAAATCGCAAAAAGCGGTTCGTAGCAACGTTCAGGAGCTAGATAGTTTTTTCTGGCTCCTGAAACTGTATTACATAGTCTGCAAATTGTTCGAAACCATGTCCATGATCCGCAATGATGACGATTCGCTCTTTCATCTCCTGTGCAACCACCGCCTTCAAAAAGGATATCGAAGCATTATCTAAATTGTTGCAAGGCTCATCCAAAATAACAATAGAATAACTGCTCAGAAAGGCCCTACAAAGTAATAGAGAAGCCAGTTCTCCGCCAGACAAATTGTGTCCCCTAGCTCCAATGATGGGATTTGATTCAAATAATTTATCGAGGCTAAAACCCCTCAAAAGATAGATGAGTTTTTCAGAGTCAATATCTACAAGACCATAGTAAAGAGCCTTCCTGAAAGTTCCCCCCATTATCAAATGTCTTTGCGGCATAGTTGCGCAGGGCAGCTGGATTAAAGTCGAACCATCGAAAATGACAGTAGACTCATTAACACACAGTCTGCCAGCAACTGGAGACAATAATCCATTCAATACTTCCAGAAATGAAGATTTACCACATGCATTAGGGCCGCTTACTAAAACCAGACAAGGTGCCTGTATGGTGCAATCTGGAATTGTTATCCTCTCATTAGTTTCGTTCGACGAAAACGAGAGACTGATTCCTTTCCAACTAATTCGATCAGCGTGATCGAAGCATATCAAATTAGGTTTTTCAGCTTCCAAAAGACGACGTAATTCCAAGACACGGTGCAACGATCTAAACGACGGCTGAAGCTGAGCCCAACAATTCAGAACAAGAGGAAAAGGAGAATAGCATAGAAGTACAAGTTGATAACTCTGCACTGCAATCCCGACCGTAAGCCCGCGCTTTAACACAAGGAAAATAAGCAGCAGAACTGAAAGCAAGCCAGTAATGATGTTGCCAGCGTCAACTATTTCAGTTGCCAATCTCGCAAAGACGCTCTCCTCAACTCGAGAGTTCCTGCAGTCTTTAAGCATCTTTTTATAGTGAAGTAATTCCAAGTTAATTGAACGAGAAATACGAATGTAAAGTCGACAATTTATTAGTTGGGCTAAATAAGCAGAACCCCTCGCCTGGGCCTCCAATGCCTTTTCGCTCTTAGTCGATAGCTTACTAAGAGCGAACGGATATAGAAGCGAAATAAACAATGCCGAAACACAAACAGGAATCAAAAGCAACAAAGAGATATTAGATAGCGCCACAAACGATACCAAACCCGTCACTAGGCACGGAAGAAACGCAGTTGTAAATATCCCAATCATCGGCTGTAGGTTCCCAGCCTCTTCAATGCGCGATAACAGGTAGTCACTGTCTTTTGCTAAAACTAAGGGCCGCTCTAAAGCATGGCGGGCAAGCAATCTATAGAAGCAGTTAGCACCATCGGAAGCCAATTGCTCCGCATTTTTTGATCTGAACAGGTTTGTCACCAGCTCAACTGAGAGCAATACTAGCAGGCCTAACCCAATGTATAAAACGTTACGATAATTAGAGCGAAGCAGGCCATAGTCTATTATCAACGATTCAGCTTTAACAACAGACAGCTCCACCAGGGCAGATAAAATGCAGAGCGCCATCAACTTGATTACTGTCGTCTTATTTTGAATAAAAAGCTCTGGCATATGTCCATCCCCTCAACTAATAATTATAGCTAGAAAGATGACATTTTTATTCTATAGCCTCAAGCAGCACGCTTTGCTGACGTCAAATCTTGTCATTACAAACATGCACCTTAGCGCTTAAGACTCCAAAAAGGGGCGGCCAAGATGGCCGTCCCCTCCCCATTATCGATCTATCTGACAAGGGGACTGCCCCCTTGTCACATCTTGCCGCTATTTTTGGCAGGCGTCTTTCCAATCTTCGCAGGCGCGCTTCCAGCGAGAGCGCAAATCGCGCTCGCGGTCGATAAACATAATGCCAAACGCGACAAACAGCAGCACGCTCGTCACCGCAATGGCGTGCAAGCCCATGCGCTCAATGCACCAATTGCCCAGCACGGCGCCAAACACAAAGGTGAAAATCACGCCAAAGTACAGCAGGCCGTTTTCCAAAAAGCCACGCCTATGGGTGATGATGTAGTCGTCCACGTTTTGCAAGGCATTACGCAGATTGCCGATGCACATGGTCGTAGCGATGCCGTGACCGTGGATCTTGCGGAAGCTCTCGACCTGCATACCGCAGGCAAACGAAGTGAGGCAGTTGGCGAGCAGGTTGAAATCGCCGCCCGGGATAAAGCTCACGCCCAGCAAGATAACGGCTTCAAAAAACACCGTCACCTGGCGCCAGTGAATCACGCTGCCAAACCGCTCGTGTACCAGGTCGGCAAGCATAATACCCACGGCAAACGACACCACGGGGAAGAAATAGCGACCCGCAAGTGCCCAATTGCCCTCCGAGATGCTCACGCCCACGAGCAGGATGTTGCCCGTCTGCGCGTTGGCGAAAACATGGTCGCGCCCAATGTACGAATACACATCCATAAAGCCACCGGCGAGCGCCAAGATGATGCCCAGCTCAATAGACTCCGATATCTGTTTGGCACGCTGCATCGTCGTGCATCCTCCTTGTTGACGACTCTCTCGTGCGTTGGCGGAAACATAGCCGCCGTTCATACTGTAACCCATTGACAACATGGCGCGCGCGCGAGACGGCTTCCCCAACGCGCAGATACACAGTCTGGAAACAAACGGCGGGTACGGCACCCGCATCGACGCGCCGATCCGCCAGCCCATGTACTCCACCAGTCTTTTTAGCCCCGTCCCAAAAAGACTGGTTACAATTACGTGCAGTATACAAACACCGGGAGGGATCGTGGCAAAAAAGCCTCAGCACGCTCAGAACAACCAGCGCAGTCAGCAGGGCAAACAGGGCCAGCAGCAAAAGCGCGGCGGCAAGGCCCAGGGCGGCCACGCCACTCATACCCCGGCTGCGCCCGCCCGTCCCTGGCGTCCGGGCCGCGATAAGTTCCTCCCCGTCAGCCGCGCCGACATGGATGCGCGCGGTTGGGACCAGTGCGACTTTGTCTACATCTGCGGCGACGCCTACGTGGACCACCCCAGCTTTGGTATGGCCATCGTCAGCCGCGTGCTCGACGCGCACGGCTACAAAGTGGGCATTATCTGTCAGCCCGACTGGACCGACCCCGCCAGCATCACGGTGCTCGGCGAGCCTCGCCTGGGCTTTCTCGTCAGTGCCGGTAACATGGACTCCATGGTCAACCACTATTCGGTGACCAAGCACCGCCGCCACACCGACGCCTATACCCCCGGTGGCGAGGAGGGGCACCGCCCCAATCGTGCCGTCACGGTCTACGGCAACCTCATCCGCCAGACGTTCAAGGACGCCCCCATCATTATCGGCGGCATCGAGGCGAGCCTGCGCCGCCTAGCCCACTACGACTACTGGCAAGACAAGCTCAAGCGCTCGGTGCTGCTCGACTCGGGCGCCGACATCCTCATCTACGGCATGGGCGAGCACGCGATCGTCGAGATCGCCGACGCGCTCGACGCCGGACTGCCCGTCGATCAGATCACCTATATCAACGGCACCGTCTACCGCACCAGCTCGCTCGACGAGGTCTATGACTACGACCTGCTTCCCAGCTGGGACGACCTTGCCGCCGACAAGCTCAACTACGCGCGCAGCTTTAACGTGCAGCAGCAGAATATGGACCCCATCACCGGGCATCGCCTGGTAGAGCCCTACCCCAACAGCGTCTATGTGGTACAGAACCCGCCGTCGGCGACGCTCACCACCGATGAGATGGACGAGGTGGCCGAGCTCCCCTACGCACGCGATTGGCATCCCGACTACGACGCGGCGGGCGGCGTGCCGGCCTTTGCCGAGATCAAGTTTTCCATTAGCTCCAACCGCGGCTGTTTTGGCGAGTGCTCGTTTTGCGCCCTCACCTTCCACCAGGGCCGCGTGCTGCAGATGCGCAGCCACGACTCGATCATGCGCGAGGCCGAGCTGCTCACGCGCGATCCCGAGTTTAAGGGCTACATCAACGACGTGGGCGGGCCAACGGCAAACTTTAGCCGTCCCGCCTGCGACAAGCAGCTCAAGCACGGCGTATGCAAGAACAAGCGCTGCCTGTGGCCAAGCGTGTGCAAGAACATGGTGGTCGACGAAAGCGGCTACACGCAGCTGTTGCGCGACCTGCGCCAGCTGCCGGGCGTCAAGAAGGTCTTCGTCCGCAGCGGCATCCGTTTTGACTACACCATGGCCGATGCCTCGGACGAGTTTTTGCGCGAGCTGCTGGAGCATCACGTCTCGGGCCAGTTACGCGTGGCACCCGAGCACGTGAGCGATGCGGTGCTGTCTGTGATGGGTAAGCCGAGCCGAGCCGTCTACGATGCGTTCTGCCGTAAATTTGAACGTTTGAACCGCGAATACGGTCTTAAACAATATGTGGTGCCGTATCTGATCTCGAGCCACCCCGGTTCAACCATGAAGGAAGCCGTGGACCTTGCCAAGGCCGTGCGAGACATGGGCTACATGCCCGAGCAGGTGCAGGACTTCTACCCCACGCCGTCCACCATGTCGACGTGCATGTACTACACCGGCGTGGACCCGCGCACCATGGAGCCGATCTATGTGGCGCGCGACCCGCACGAAAAGGCCATGCAGCGCGCGCTCATCCAGTATCGCAAACCCGAGAACTACAAGCTCGTGCGCGAGGCGCTGGAAAAAGCCGGCCGCCGCGATCTGATCGGCTACACCAAGCATTGCCTGATTCGTCCCGTGCCACCGCGCCCGGGCGAGACGTCTGCTGGCGGCGGACACGGCACCGGCAAGAAGGGCGGCAAGGCCCACGGTGGCGCCGCCGGCAAGGGACCCAAGGGTAGCAAGGGCCACGGCGGCATGTCGCGTGCGCAGAACACCGCAGGCCGCAACCGCGCAGCTCAGGGGCGTCAGGGTGCCAACGGAGGCGGTCGCCGCAATTAGTGCGGGAATGCGGTAGATGTGGTCACAGCGCTCTGTTGGCACGCTTGGCGCAGTGAGCGCATCGCCTCAACGAGGATGACGCCGGCGATCGCAACAGTAACCACCACATCGAGCGGCGTGTTCACAAACCAGAGCAACGTCATGAGATACGACCCGGCGTTAAAGGCAAAGTGCAGCAGGATCGTGTAGCGGAGCTTTCCGGTAGTCACGAGCACCCAGCCAAAAATGAGGCCGGCAGCGCCGGCGTAGCAGCCCTGGACCCAGTTCATATGCATAAAGCCAAAGACCGCCGCCTGCAACACGATTGCCGCGGCGACGCCCCAGGTATTCGGGGCCGCCCAGGGCACTATGGCGCCATCCTGCGCGTTCACACGGCGCCGGCGTTTCCAGAGCGGACGGCACTGTGGATTAAACGCACGCAGCGAAAACTCAAAGATGACGCCGCGCACCAGGAGCTCTTCGCAAAACGGCGCACCGAGCACCGTAGTCAAGACGGCAAGAAGGCTGGTATCGCCCATGCCTGTTTCCTCGACAAGCTCGCTATAGTCTGCCGCAACCTCGGGCAGCAGCGACAGCACGCCGTCGCATAAATAGCTAATGACCACCTGCATGGATAGGCCGATCACGATGACGCAGGCGATGCGCCTCCATGCTTTGCCTGCTCCCCCGCCAAGCGGGCGCTCGCCCTGCCAGCGCGCCATAAACGAGCGCGGCCACAGATAACGCCACCACAGCAGCGCCATCAAAAACGACGCCGTCTGAGCGGCAGCCTGGAACCATTGGATATCGAGATTGTCGATCGGATAGCCCGTCAGCACCGATACGGCATCGAGAACTGAAAACAAAACCACGCTCAGGGCTATATCGGCAGCGACAACGCCAAAACAGGCAAGCGCCCAAATCATCGCATTGAGCATGCCAACCTCCTCAAAACCGTTCCCTAGTTCTACCACAACTCGGCAGAGAGCTAATCCCATGGGGACGGAGGAAAACTGATCACTTATTGATGAGAATCGGGCGCAGTGCCAAAGGCCCCGCTGGGCGAAATATCGAACGGGAAGGTGCCGCAACGATTGAACGCGGCGATAAACATGCGGATGGCGTTGGACGGCGTGGTGCCCACGAGCTGGGTTGCCGCCGCGAAGGCTGCCTTCTCCTCGGGCAAGACCTTCGCGACAACCGGGGTCATATGTTCTGCCATGGCGCTTCCTTTTTGAAACGACGGTAGTGCGGATAGATGCGGGCCGCGCGGCTGGGCGACGGGCTGTGAAGGCAACCCGATTGGCCCGCATCTGGAGTTTGTTTCTGCGGCGTTGGTATTACTTGGTATTCCTAAGTATTACCCGGTAGATAGAATACCACACCCGCCCCATGGGGACGGAGAAAAACGGATCATTTTGTTGCTGAGTAAGTACTCAGAGCGTGATGATGCCCGAGATATCGAGGGCCCGAGCGTCAGCGGCATCGTGCGTGGCAAGCAACAGCATGCGGCCGTCGAGCAAGTCGAGCACGACCTCGGCGCATGCGTCGCGCGCAGCGGTATCTAGACCGGCAAAGGGTTCGTCCAGAATCACCGCGTCGCCTGGGCACAGCAGGGCTCGGGCGATCTCGACGCGACGGCGCTGCCCGCCCGAGAGCTCGGCTACGCGGGCATGCACATCGACCCCTGGCACCAACCGGCGTAGCAAGGCCGCAGCACTCGATGCACCCACGCGCGTATCGGCACACACCAGTACGTTATCCAAGGCAGAAGCGTCCTCGACCAGGCGCACATCCTGAAACACCATGGAGCACGGCGCGCACTCCCCCGCCGCCAGCGCAAGCAACGTCGACTTGCCCATGCCCGAAGCGCCCATCACACAGATACGCCCACCCGCAGTCACGTTGAGCACCAGCCCGTCGAGCGCCGGCGCCCAGGGCGCGCGATCGCCCACGGCGAACGCAAGCTCCGCAGCAGCCCCGCCGCCAGCAGAGCCGCCCGCACGCCCATGCGCCCGCACGGCCGCGCGCCACGCCACGGGTCCCGAAACCCGCAGCAGCCACACAAGCACGTGCTCACACGCCCACGAGGCGGCAACGACCAGCACGGTCCACGCCAGCAGATCAGCCGTCTCAATCAAAAGCTTTGCCTGATAGATGCGCTCCCCCACGGTGCCCACCGCCATGCCGATCAGCTCGGCTGCCACGCCGGCCTTCCAGCTCATGCCAATCACGGTACGGGCGCACGAAAGCACAAACGGCAGGACTTCGCGCCAGGTATGAGCGCAAAACAGTCGCCAGCCCCGCACGCCATGCAGGCGGAACATCTGCTCCAGCGGCTTATCCACTTGCGCCAAGCCCTCGGCCAGCGAAAAATACACGCCCGGCAGCGCCATCAAAAAGACTGCCGCGATGCTCACGCGCGCCGACCCCAGCCAAATGAGCAGCAGGACCACCACGCAGGCGACCGGCGTCGCCTTTACAAACGACAGCGCCGGCGCCACCAGGCGGGAGAACGTCCGCGACCGCACCGAGACTCCCGCCAGCACGCCGCCGCACACCGCGGCAAGCGCCAGCCCGCCCAGTATCCGCGCACCCGAGCCCGCCAGAATCACCCACGTGCCGGCATCGCACGCCAGCCGCAGCAACGCCACCACGACAGCGCCCGGCCCCGGCAAGATCAGCGGCTGCGCCACCAGCGCCGCCGCGAAGACCCACATGGCAAGCCAAAAGGCGGCAACGGCACCTGCTGCCGCCACCGCCTTCATGCGCTCTGTCATTTGTCGAGCAAACGCACGCACGGGCTACTCCATGTAGTAGAAATCATCGGCCGGGAGCTTGCCGCCCACGGCGCTCGCGTCCGCATCGGCCAGCACCTGCAGGTACCCACCGAGCGCCGCCTTCATATCCTTCCCCGTCTGGCATACAAGCATGCACCCGGGAATCGCCTTTTCGGCAATCGTGGCGTTATCCACGATGCCCGCATCGACCACGGCCTGAGCCCAGTCTGCCGGCGCCGCATTGACGGCCTTCACGCTCGCCTCATGGCAGCTCAGGAATTCCGCCACAGCCTCGGGATGTTCTTCGGCAAAGGCCCGGCGCACCACGGTCGCACCCGTCAGCAAACGGGAGCCCGTGTCACCCGCCAGCTCATCCCACACATCAGTCAGACTTACCGGTGCTGAAAGCTTGCCTTCGCTCTTTGCGATGGCAGCGGTCTTGAACGGCTCCGGCAGCACGCCCACGGCAGAAGGATCGGCAAGCAGCGCCGACAGTACCTCGGTGGGCTCGCTCTTAAACTCAAGCGCCACCTGGCCGGTCAGTCCCGCGCGCTCCAGCAGGTAGTTCATAACGTACTCCGGCGTGGTGCCTTTGCCCGTCATGTAGACGGTGCGACCCGCCAGGTCGCCAAACGAGGTCATGCCCGCGTCGCCCGTCACCACATTCAGCACGCCCAGCGTGTTGATGTCGATGACTTGCACTGCACCCTCGGTCTTGTTGTAGAGAACGCTCGCCACGTTGGCGGGCACCAGGGCAATGTCGACATCGCCCTGAATGACCTTGGGCACGACCTCGTCGGCCGCGGCGCTGATCGCAAAGTCGAAATCGTTGTCCGTGGCACCGTCGGCAGCCTGGTCCATAAACTGCACCAGGCCAATCGAGGTCGGCCCCTTGAGCGAGGCGACGTGCACCTCGACCGGCTCGGCAGCGGCACCGTCAGCGGCAGACCCGACAGCCGAGCCCGCAGCAGACCCGCCACCACAGCCAGCCAGCGCGAGCGACAACGCGCCCGCAGCAAGTGCCGAGGCAAATCCCCGGCGCGTCATCTCAACATCAAACGCGCGCATCGCTAGCACGCCCTCTCGTTGGGCATCGACCAGGCGTGATGGTCGGTATGCAGCAGCTCCTCGGCCAGCGGCGAGAGCGGCTCGCCCAAGAACTCGCGGTAGCACGCCTGAACATCGGGATTCTCGTGCGAGAAGCGAATGTCCGCAGCGGCATCCAGGCCCCACAGCACCTGACCGCGCTCGGCCGCCAGCTCGCAGCCGTCGTGGATGGGCTGACCGCCGCCACCGACGCAGCCGCCCGGGCACGCCATGACCTCAACGAAGTCATAGCTCACGCGGCCGTCGCGAATCGCGTCGAGCAGACGGGCGGCGTTGCCCAGCCCGTGTGCCACGGCGACGCGCACCTTGGTGCCATCGATATCGGCCACGGCATCCTTCCAGCCGTCCAGGCCGCGCACATCGGTAAAGAAGTCGGCGTCGGGGTTCTTGCCCGTCACCAGGTAATAGGCCGAGCGCACGGCGGCCTCCATCACACCGCCCGTGGCGCCAAAGATCACACCCGCGCCCGTGCCAAAGCCCAGCGGCGTGTCGAGAGGCTCCTCGACCAGCGTGTCCACGCTCACGTGGCTTGCGCGGATCATGCGCACCATCTCGCGCACCGTCAGTGCAACGTCCACATCGGGCGTGCCGTCCTCACCCACCATGCTCGGCAGCGCGCACTCGGCCTTCTTGGCCGTGCACGGCATCACGGACACCACAAACAGGCGCTCGGGCTCCACACCCAGCACCTTGGCGTAGTACGTCTTGGCAATAGCGCCGAACATCTGCTGCGGCGACTTGGACGTGGACAGGCTGTCGACAAACTCGGGGTAACGTGCCTTCACAAAGCGCACCCAGCCCGGGCAGCAGCTCGTAAACATGGGCCAGCCGCGACTATCGCCCTCACCCTTAGCGACGGCGCCCAGGCGCTCGAGCAGCTCGGAGCCCTCCTCCATAATGGTGAGATCGGCCGAGAAGTCGGTGTCGAACACGTACTCAAAGCCAACGCGGCGCAGCGCGCAAGCCAGGCGCTCGACGGTAGCCTCCTCGCGCGGAATGCCGAGCTCCTCGCCCCAGGCACTACGCACGGCCGGCGCGATCTGCACCAGCACGATCTTGTCGGGATCGGCGATGGCGTCGAACACGGTCTCGGTGTCGTCACGCTCGCGCAGGGCGCCCGTCGGGCAATGCGTGATGCACTGACCGCACGCGACGCAATCGGTCTTGCCGATCGGCGCACGCCCACGGGTGCCCACGGCGGTATGCGTGGCGCGGTTGGTCAGGTCCCAAATCCCTAAGCCCTGTACGCTCTCGCACACCTTGATGCAGCGCATGCATTTGATGCACTTGTCGTTATCACGGATGATGGGGAAATCGAAGTCCCAGCCCTCACGCGCCAGGTGCTGCTCGTACGGCAGATAGAAGATGCCCAGGTCGTTGGCGATGGTCTGCAGGTTGCAGTTACCGCTGCGTACGCAGCTCGTACAGCGCGAGTCGTGCTGGGACAGCAGCAGTTGCACGTTGGTGCGACGCGCCTCGCGGGCCTTGGGGCTGTTAGTGTGGACCACCATGCCGTCGAGCACGTAGTTGTTGCAGGCGGCAACCAGCTGGTCGCAGCCCTCAACCTCGACCACGCACACGCGACAACCGCCGATCTCGTTTAGATTGCGCAGGTAGCACAGGGTGGGAATCTGGATGCCGACGGACTTGGCCGCGTCCAGGATCGTGGTGTGCTCGGGCGCCACGACCTCGCAATTATCGATAGTGAGCTTGACCATGTTGAGTGCTCCGCTTTCGGTGTTGTCGCTGACAGTGGGGTTGTTGAGCTCTACCATTCCAGGTTCCTCCCTCCGCGGAACGCGCCAAAGCCAAAGTGGTCGCAACGCAGGCAGCGGCTTGCCTCCTGGCGTGCCTCCTCCTCGGTAAGGCCCTGCTCGACCAGATTCCAATCGTGGATGCGCTCGCCGGCCTCGCGCTCGCCCAGCTCGCAGCGGCCGCACTCGTGCTTGCCCTTAAACTGTACGGTCGGCAGCTCAACGTCAAGCTTGATCTTGTGGTCAAAGCCCAGATAGCGGTCGATATTTGCCGAAGCAACGCGGCCGGCGTTGATGGCCCGGATGACGGTGGCGGGACCGGTCTGGCAGTCGCCGCCACTAAAGAGGCCATCGAAGTTAGGCACGGCGCCATCCGAATCGGTGATGACGCAGCCCCACTTGCAGGCAATGCCCATCTCCTCAAACGGTTTGGAATCGATGTCCTGGCCAATGGCCACAAACACGCGCTCGCAGGGAATGACGCGCTCGGGTGTGGCGGCGGCACGCGGGGCCGGACGCCCACGACGGGGCTCGCCGATAATCTGCGGCTGCACGCGCAGGCCGCTCACGCGACCGTCCTCGCCCGTCTCGATACCGAGCGGGGCCGTGAGCTCCAGAACCTCGCAGCCCTCGGCCTGGGCGCCGGCAATCTCGGCATCCTGGGCCGTCATGTCGCAGATGCGACGGCGGTAGACGATGCTCACCTTTTCGGCACCGCAGCGCACGGCAGAGCGCGCCACGTCCATGGCCACGTTGCCGCCGCCGATGACGCACACGCGCTGACCGCTCAGGTCGGGCAGCTCGTCGTCGCCGATGGCGCGCAGCATCTTGACGGCCGACTCCACGCCGGGCGCCTCTTCGCCCGGAAGGCCGAGCTTCTTATCGCTGTGGGCGCCAATGGCCAGATAAACGGCATCGAACTCGTCGCGCAGGCGGGCAAGCTCCTCGCCATTGACGGAGTGGTCGAGTTCCACTTCGATACCGGCGCTCAAGATCCAGTCGATCTCGGCCTGCAGGCGCTCGCGCGGCAGACGGTAGCTGGGGATGCCGTAGCGTAGCATGCCGCCCAAGTGGTGGCGCTGCTCAAAAATGGTCACCTTGTGGCCCATCACGGCCAGGTAGTAGGCGCAGGAAAGACCGGCCGGGCCGCCGCCAATCACGGCGACGCGCTTACCGGTGTTGTCGGCCACGCTGGGCTTGTAATCGTTGAGGTCGCTGTGCTCAACGGCAAAACGCTTGAGGGCGAGGATGTTCATGGGATCGTCGACCATGCCGCGACGGCAGTGCATCTCGCAGGGATGCTCGCACACCAGGCCGCAAACGAGCGGCAGCGGGTTGTTCTTGCGGATGACCTTGACGGCATCGGCATAGCGGCCGGCCTCGACCAGCGAAATGTAACCGGGAATGTCGACGTGCGCCGGGCAGCCCGAGACGCACGGGACGCGGGCCTCGCGGTCAAAGCCACAGGAGTGCTCGCGGATGTGGTGCTCAAAATCGTCGCGAAAACCGCGAATGGCCGTAAGCGCCATGGCGCCGGCCTCGTAACCGATGGCGCAGTCGCTCGAAAGATAGATGGTGCGGGCGGTGCGCTCGATCAGATTGAGCGTGGACTCGTCGGCGCGGCCCTCGAGCACATCGGCGAGCAGGTCGCTCAGCGCGCTCAGGCCCACGCGGCAGGGCGTGCACTTGCCGCAGCTCTGGGTGGAGCACAGGTTGACGAGCGCCGCCGTAAACTCGACGGGACACGGGGCGAGCGAACTCACCGCCAGACGGCGTCCAAGCGCATCGTGCAGGTCGTCCATGACGGCCTGAGCGTGGCTGCGTTCCATTACGTGCAGTCGAGCCATAAGATCCCCTCTCACATGGCAGCCCGGAGGCGAGGCCGGGCGAAGTTGCTACACGCACAACACTGACCTAAAAAGTTGTTAGGTCTCCACGCAGTTCGGCAGGCGGTATGAAAAGTCACCCTCGGCGGTGAAATAGAACATTACCGCAGATAAATGCCATATTTGATAAAACGCGTTACCAAATGACAATGCCCCGCCCACGCAATCACGTGGACGGGGCATTGCTCCAGGCATGCGGTCAGCGACCCTGTTGCTTTTACTTAAGCTCGGGCCAGTAACCCTTGTTGGCCTCGATCATGTCGTCGAGAACTTCCTTGGCGACCTTCATCGACGGCACGGTCTTGTTCAGCGTAAAGGCCTTGAGCGCCTTCTCGTACGAACCCTCGATCGTAGCCTCGACCACGAGCTTCTCGGAGTTCAGCTGCTGCATCATGAGGCCCTGCTGGAACAGCGGAATGTTGTCGCGACTGATGACCTCGGGGCCGTTCTTGCCAATGTAGGCAGGCAGCTCGACCATAGCGTCGTAGGGCATATTGGGGATAGCGCCCTTGTTCTCGCAAATGACCAGGAAGCGCTGCTTGGTGTCGTTCTTCAGAGCGATAGCCAGGTCAGCAATCCAGTCGCCGTGGCTGCCCGCATAGAACGTGCTCTCGTCGATCTCGCCCGTCTTCTCGTAGTGGTCGATGCCGTCGAAGAGGTTCTTCTCGCGCGTCTCCTCAACCTCATTCGCACGGGTGCGCTCGGGGTTGGAATGCTCGACGAACTCCTTCTGCTGCAGGTAGTAGTTCAGATACGTGTTAGGCAGGTACTCCGGGAAGCACTCCATGATCTCGTACTCGCCCTTCCAGACGTAGTACCAGCTGCCCTTGGTGTGGCGGTTCTGCTCGGGGTGCTCGTCAGTGGCCTCCTCGGGCTTCTTTGCCATGAGCGAGCCCATGCCCTTGAGGTAGGAGTCGGGCAGCAGGATCTGGTGCTCCTTGATGTACTCGCGCAGCTGCGGGAGCACCTCCTCGCCCTTGTGGCGGATCGAGGTGAACCAGCCAAAGTGGTTGAGGCCAAAGTAATCGTACTCGACATCCTTCTTGTCGATATCGAGCGCGGCGCAAACCACGTCGATGATCGCGATCGGCATGTCGCAGATGTTGATGATGCGAGCGTTGGGACGCAGCACGCGGCAGCCCTCGGAGACGATGGCGGCAGGGTTGGAGTAGTTGAGAATCCAGTAGTCCTTCTTGGCGTACTTCTCAACGTCATCGATCAGCTCGACCATGGGGAAGATGGTGCGCATGCCGTAGGCAAGGCCGCCGCAACCGCAGGTCTCCTGACCAACGCAGCCGTGACGCAGCGGAATCTTCTCGTCCTGCTCGCGCATGGCGTAGCCGCCCACGCGCATCTGGGCAAACACGAAGCTCGCGTCGGTAAAAGCCGTCTCTTTGTCGGTGGTCACCGTGAGCTTGATGTCCAGGCCGAGGTCCTCGTGCAAAATCCAGTCCACGAGCACGCCGATCTTGCGCTGGCGCTCCTCGTTGATGTCGTACAGACGAATCTCGTCAACGTCGAGCTCGTCCTTGCGCAGGGCGATGGACTTGACGATGCCGGGGGTAAAGGTGGATCCGCCACCACACAGAGTAATGATCATTGTTTACTGCTCCTTCTCAATTGCGTTTTCGACCTTGTCGCGCATCTCGGCGACCTTCATGCCAAAGATAATCTGGATATTGTTGCCGTTGCGGTTGATGCCGCTGTTGGGCACGTGGTTGATGAGGTTCTCATCGATGAGGTCCGGGTTCTTAACGTTCACACGAAGACGCGTAAAGCAGTTCTCGAGCTCCTCGATGTTGTCCTTGCCACCAAGACCCGCGACCAGGTCGGCAATACCTGCATCGACGCCCTCTGCGGGAGCTGCGGCAACAGCGCCCTGCTTCACCGCGACAGACGCGGCGGCCTCGCCCTCGGCAACGGACTCAGCAAGCTCGGACTCTTCCTCGCGACCAGGGGTGTGAAGGTTGAGCTTCTTAATAAGGAAGGTGAAGAGGAAGAAGTACAGAGCGGCGTTGACGACTCCAAGCACCAGCATAACCGGCCAGTTGGTCTTATCGACACCGAGAACCAGGTTGGAAACCACGATGTTGATGATGCCGCCTGCAGTCGAAGCGGGCACGGAGAGAACCTTGAGCAGGACCAGGAAGATGCCGGAAAGAACCGAGTGAACGACAAAGAGCACGGGAGCGACAAAGACAAAGAGGAAGTCCATGGGCTCGGTCACGCAGGAGAGCACGGCGGTGATGATCAGCGGGATAATGACAGCCTTGGTCTTGTCCTTGTTTCCCTTGTAAGCAGTGAAGATAAAGGCGAGGCCGATGCCGATGTAGGGCCACAGGTTGTTGAAGGTGTAGCTGTTGAAGTAGGTGCTATCGGAGAAGGGCTGGCCCGTCATTGCCATCTCGGCAACACGGATGGGATAGGCACCGGCGATAACCTGATCACCCAGCGTAAGGGTGCCGCCCACATCGGAGAACTGGAACGGGGTGTAGATGAGGTGGTGCAGACCGGTGGGAACGAGCAGCTTGTTGAGCATGCCGTAGATAAACAGACCGATGTTGCCCGACTCCTTAATGATGCCGGCGACGGAGGAGATGGCACCCTGAACCGGAGGCCAAACGATGCAGAAGCCAGCGCGCATGATCCAGGAGATGATGATCATGATCAGGAACGGGAAGCGAACGCCCGAGAACATCGAAAGGGCAATGGGGAACTGCTTGTTCGAGTACTTGTTGAACACGGCACCGGTGATGCAACCAAGGATGATGCCGCCAAACACGCCGGTATCGAGCACCTGAATGCCCATAACGGTGGCCTGGCCGGTTCCGGTAAGGCCGAGCATGCCGCTCGCATCGGCAAGAGAGCCGGTGGCGTTGAGCACGATGTTGTTAGCCTGCAGGAACAGGAAGAACGACATCAGGGCGATCAGCGAAGCATGGCCCTTGTTCTTCTTTGCCATGGCGCCGGCGATGCCAACGCAGAACAGAATCGAGAGGTTGTTGATGATAAACATCAGCGACTGATAGACAACGGCGCCCACAAGCTGGAACGGACCGGAGCCCAGCACGGGGACCAAAGCGCAGATGGTCTTGTTGGTCAGAATGATGCCCACGATGAGCAGGATGCCGGCAACCGAGAGATACATCATCGGCTGGACGATCGACTTCGCGAACACCTCCAACGGCGCTTTGAAATTGAACTTCTTTTTTGCGGTCATAGCGGTACTCCCCTTCCTTTTCCGCAAATTAAGACAGATGTGCCCTAGACAAGACTGTGAGCCTTGCCTTATATCAATCGATGTGTGGGCACGTTATGCCTAGAGACCAGGTTCTCCAAGCAGGTTAACAATGTGATATGCGAGATAACTCTTCTCGGCATCGGTAACGACAACGTTATAGGTAGACGACAAGTGAGCGGCTATGGCATCCGCGCACGAGAATGCGCACGGATACGCCGTTTCGTCGATTCGGAACAGCGCGTCGCCACTGATTTGCCCGGCCGTAGGATCGAGTGCTCGCTGTGCGAAAAACTGCAGGTGACGAACGAAGCGTTCGTAAGGCAGCGAGGTGTCATCGAGGGTCGTGGCATAGCGCTCGGAAACAATCGCGAGCACGTCGCGAACAAGCTGGACCGAGATGATTAGACGGTCGGAGCGTTGCGGCATGGTGGCGTTGACGATATGCAGCGTAATAAAACCCTGCTCTTCTTCGCTCATCTGGATGCCCAAATAGTCCTTGATAATCTGAAGGGCACGGCCCGCAAGCGCGTACTCCTTGCGATAGAACTGCTGGATCTCGAGCAGCAGCGGATTCTCGCACGGAACGCCCTTGCGCTCGCGCTCCAAAGCAAGGCTGATATGGTCTGCGAGAGCAATGAGGATCTTATCGTTGATGTCGACATTGAGCTCTCGACGAAGCATCTGAACGATGTCCTCGGAAATCACGAGGTTGACGGTGGGGATGGACTCTAAAAGATGTGCCAAGCGGTCTATCGTACGCGAATCCTGAGAAGTTCCCTCCTGCAACGCGTAGGTCTTTTCGATCGACGCCTCGTCGATGGCATCGCCGGCATGACGGCCAAAGCAGAGGCCTCGACCGATGACGATGAGCTCGGAGCCATCGTCCGAAGTGACCATTGCGACGTTGTTGTTAAAAACTCGCTTGATAACCACGGTACCCACCACAAAAATTTACTCGGAAAGCCAGATGACAGGCTCTTTAGCAGCAACAGGGCCGGAAGCATGCTCACGAAGAGTCGAGTTCTCCGAACGCTCGCACACGATAACGAAGACCGTGGGATCGAAGCCGGCGGCGCGGACTGCGTCGAAATCGACCTCGACGAGAGGCTGACCTGCGTCGACATGGTCACCTTGGGCAACAAGCGCATGGAAACCCTTGCCCTCAAGTTTAACAGTGTCGATTCCGATGTGCAGCATCACCTGAGCAGAGCTGTCGTCGGACATAATGCCCAGCGCGTGCTCAGTCGGAAACAGCGCCGCGACGGTACCGGAAACAGGAGCGCACACCGTTCCCTCTTGGGGAACCACGGCAACGCCATCGCCCACGGCACGGCTGCTAAAAGCAGGGTCATTGGTATTTTCTAGATAAACAAGCTCGCCGGAAACGGGAGCGAGGATTTCGAACTCGGAAGCTGCAGTCTTCTGCTCATCCGAACCGCCCATCAGGCGAGAAAAGAAACCCATGGTGGCATGTCCCTTCATAAATATAGCCCAACCAAAATCAAGCGAATGCATCCATAGAGACACACCCGTTCAAAGACTTTGGTTAGGCCCACGTCCGAGGGACTCGGTAACCTTCCGCATTTCTTTTTACGGGAGCTATTGTAGGCAACAGCAAAGCCGGAATAGTCATCATGACCGGTGAGCGGTATTTTTTCTTCGATAAACGGTATTTAGGCGGCACTTAGGGACGTTCCTTTCCCGCCGGCACCCAGGGGCACTCCTTGCAGCAATTTCGTATGCGCTAGATGAAGAGCTCGCATTCCTTCCGCACGACGCAAACCTTGCTCAACATCTGGGAAACAGCGGATAGCTTGTTGGGATCAAGCTTGCGAGCGCCTCGCGGACATACGGCGATGCAGCGCATGCAGGAGATGCACGCCTCGCCAGCTGCTCGTTTGGGGTCACCCTTGTCGATAGCACAAACGGGGCACGCCGCGGCGCATGCACCGCAGGAGACACAATCCCCTGTTGCCTCGGGTGCCATGCGGTGACCTCCGGCTTGTTTATAAGGACGATTGCCGGGAATAGAGGGCTCGGATGTATCCTCGGCCAACAGCTTTTGCTGAATTTGCTGCGCAAACTCTGCGAGCTGCGCCGCATCCTGCGCATCCGGACGACCGGCAGCAAACTGTCGCGCAATGGAATGTTCTGCAATGGCCGCAACTGCCGCGATCACCCGGAATCCCGCATGCTTCGCAACGTCCTCCAGCTCTACGAGCGTGTCCTCAAACGCGCGGTTTCCGTAGACGCACACCAGAACGGCCCGCGCTCCGTTGCCGTGAACCATGCCCAACCGGTCAGCCACCACAGCCGGGATTCTACCGGCATACGCCGGCACAGAGATTACGGCCACGTCGTCCTCAGTCATCGAGACAGCGCTGAAATCTAGCCCGCTATCGGTCAGATCGACGGTAACGGTATTCTTGTCCAGTGCCCCGGCCACAAGGCCAGACACCTTCTGCGTTCCACCCGTCGGACTAAACACAATTTCGAATACGCTCATCGAGACACCCTCCCCCTACGTCTGGCAACGCGTCAAGCCGTTTTCACATCCAGCCAGAGTATACGGCACGTGGGATCCCCATTTTGGTGCATCAAGCACCCCAATGCACCAACCCTACGCTGTCTGCCTCTTCGTTTTGTATAAATTACGGTACAGATTGTATATATTTACGGGATACCGCCGTGTTCTCCCGAGGTACCCCATCCTGGCCCGTGCAAAAAACGGAGTATTCTGCAACGTGACCGCGCCAGCAATACCCCGAGCGGGCAAACCTTTAGGGCGCTGCGTCATTTTGGGTTCCGACATGGCGAGAATGACGCGCCCCTGCTCCGGAAAACGACGAAATCTGACTCAGAACGCTCGCTAGGGATATCCGAAAGCCACCGTTGGCGACGTCGAATCATATGCAGACAACTCGAACTGCAGAATACTCCAAAAAATGCACGGCGCACCCCATAGGACCCATTGCTGCATGGCAGAAAATAGGTCCTCAGCATCCCCCAGATGCATTCCCGAGAAAATCACGTTTGAATTAGCGATGGACACGGCAAACAAAAGGGCCCGAGCGTTGTTTGCTCGGGCCCTTAGCTTGTCTCACGCTAGCGTGCGATGTGTATGTTACTTGCGCTTGCCGCCGCCGTCACCGGGGCGACGGGAGCTGCCGCCGCGCTTGCCGCCACGGCTGTTGCCATAGCTGCCACGGTTATCGCGACCGCCGGCACGGCCGCCACGGGAGCCGGCCTGGTTGCCACCACGAGCGCCACGATAGCCGCCACGACGCTCCTCGCGGGTATCGTCGTAGTTGCGCCAGTCATCGCGACGATCGCGGCTGGCACGCGGGTCACGACGATCGCGCGACTCATTCGAACGACCAGCGCCGCCGCGGCCGCCATTGCCGCGAGCACCCTCGCGACGCTCGCCGCCGCGGCTACCGCGCTCTTCAAAGCGCTTGCCGCCACGGGACTCACCGCCACGGGCAGCACGCTCACCACGACCCTCGCCGCCGCGACGCTCATCACGGCCACCGCGCTCGTCATCACGACCGGAACGACGGCGGTCGCCCGCACCGCGCTTGCCACCGCGCGAACCGCGGCCCTCGTCCTCGCGCTCGACACGACGACGACCACCGCGATCCCCATCCTCGCGGCGGCGGCGATGTGCCTCGCCCTGGAACTGCTTGGCACGACGCTCGGCACGGTTGCCACGCGGGGCCTGCTTGACGGCGTCAGCACCGCCGCGCTCCTCGGCAGCAACCTCGCGGGCCACGCTCTCCACGGCCTCGTCCACGCGAGCCTGAACGCCCTCGCGCACGCGGGTCTTGCCACCGCGCTTGGGACGGCTCGGACGCTCGCCATCGCCACGGCGCTCGTCGCGACCGCGGTTGGAACGACCAGCCACGTCGCCGTAATCGTCGCCGTTGCGCTTGCCGTCGCGACGCGCCTGCTCAAGCTTCTTCTTGCTCTTGGACTTGCCGCGCTTGGTCTTCTTCTTCACCTTAAAGGCCGCAGGATCGCGCTCGGGGTCAACCGCGGGCGGATTGGGGCCCACATGCAGGTCACCGGCCTCGTAGATGTCGGCGGTCTTGTCCATGAGCTTCTCGATCTCGTAGAACTCATCGACATCCTGCTCGGTCACAAACGTGATGGCCCAGCCCAGCTCGCCGGCGCGGCCCGTGCGGCCAATGCGGTGGATGTAGTCGGTCGGCTCGGCCGGCACGTCAAAGTTCACGACGTAGCGCACGTCGCTAATGTCGATGCCGCGGGCAAGCACGTCGGTTGCCACCAGCACGTCAACGGTACCGTCGCGGAAGGCCGAAAGGGCACGCTCGCGCTGGGCCTGGCTGCGGTTGCCGTGAATCGCGGCGGCCTTGATGCCCTTGCGCTCCAGACGACGGCAGCAGCTGTCGGCGCGGTGCTTGGTGCGCATAAAGACGATAGTGCGCTCCGGGCCCTCCTTCTTGAGGAACTCGGGCAGCAGGTTGTTTTTGGCCTCGATGGACACCGGGAACACAAATTGGTCGACGGTGTCGGCGGTCGACGTGGCAGGTGCGATCTCCACGCGAGCCGGGTCGCTCACCAGGTCGGTGATCTCGCCCACGGCCTCCTCGTCGAGGGTCGCCGAGAACAGCAGCGTCTGACGCTCGGCCGGCGTCTCGCGCACAATGCGCCGGACGGCGGGCAAAAAGCCCATGTCGAGCATACGGTCGGCCTCGTCGAGCACCAGGACCTTAACCTCGTCAAGGTGGCAGGCGCCCTGCTCGATCAGATCGACCAGACGGCCCGGCGTTGCGACCAGGATGTCGCAGCCGTACTTAAGTGCCGCGGTCTGCGGCTTGTAGCTCACGCCGCCCACGACGGTCACGGCAACATGGCCGGTGACGTCGGCGATTTTGCTTGCGACCTCGTCGATCTGCTGGGCGAGCTCGCGCGTGGGGGTGATGACGAGCATCACGGGGCCGCGGCCGTTGCCCTCGGGCTTCTTGGCACCGCGACGGCGGTTGCGGCCGCCGCGCTCGCGCACGGGCTTGGGCGGAGCGATGTGCTCCAGATTGTTCATGGTCGGCAGCAAAAAGGCGGCCGTCTTGCCGGTGCCGGTCTGAGCGGCGGCAAGCAGGTCGCGGCCCTCGAGCACCACGGGGATCGAACCGGCCTGCACGGGCGTCGGCGCCGTGTAGCCCAGGTTCTCGATAGCACGGAGCATCTCGTCGGAAAGGCCCAGCTCGTCAAAGGCGGGCAGGCTCTCGGTAGCGGACTCGACGGCCTGGGCAGCATTGGCCTCATCGGCGGCATCGAAGGCAGCCTGGGTCATGGCCTCGCGGGCCTCGTCCAGAATCTCGGCGTCCGTGACGTCGGATACAGAATTACGCATATGTTGTTGTTCCTTATCTGCACGCGCTATGGGCACGGCATGCGGCCGCGCGGGCGTGCTTGGTAGTGCGCTAATACATACAAAAACGGGTGCGCACAGAGAGGACGTTGCTCAGCACGCTGGCGATCGCTTTGGCAGCCCTATCACGCGCCGTCCAGACGCAGCAGCTCTAAGCGATGGAGCAGATTCGCCGCCGGTTAGTATACCCGTGCTTCGCATGCCCCCACGTAAACCACAGATGACGAGGCGGACGAGGTGGGCCCGGCTGATTGTCTCAATCTGTAACATCTACAGGGCGAATCTTCCTCTACGTGTTACAGATCGAGACAAACGGTCGACACGGTTCACAAGCGTCTCAATCTGTAACAATTACCGAGTAAAATCGGTCCAAATGTTACAGATCAAGACAGAGGGGGATTTCCGTCCAGTCCAAACCAAATCCCTCAGTCTTCCTGCAATTTCGAACATGTGGCCTATAATGTTGCTTTGGTTACGCTATATATTGCGCAGCCATTTAATACGTCGCCCACCGGGGCCATTAATTCCTATCGCCATATTGGCTAGGAAGCAATCAAAGGAGGTATCCGTGGCAGCAGAGACGCCTTGCTCGGTCCTCTATAACGATATTCGCTCGTTCGGCGGTCTTAAACATCTCGAGATCGCCCGAATGCTCATCAATGGAAACTCTTATCTCGGCAGTACCCTGCTCGAGAAATGCTCTTCCAACCGCTCGTATCTCACCCGTTACATCGTCCATCGCAAGCCTGACCAGTGCGCGCCCTCCATCTACAGCGACTTTACCGTCACCACGCTCAACCTTTCCGCGGCAATCTGCAGCAAGCTCGGCGGCGGCGAGTCCGCCTATCGGGCAATCGCCGAGCACTATCGCGGTCCGGCCGCCAACGAAATGATGTCGGCTCTCGCCAGCTACAAGCTGGACAGCCGCCTATATGCAAATGCCCTCAATCGCATCGACAACTTTGACGGCAATGCCGTGCGCGAAAAAAGCACGCTCTTCTTGATGCTCTTTGTAGCAACGGGGGCGCTCGCCGATCCCGTTCAGGGCGTGGCCACCGTCGAGCGCTTTTGCGACAGCAAGACGGGCGGGCACTTTGGCACCACCGAAACTACCGTCGGACGTGGCTTTATGAGCAGCCTGGAGCAGCCGCACACCGTCGCTCCCAACCTCGGTCTGCTCAGAACCCATGCCGACAACTGCGCCGACATGCAAATCCATCCCCTCACACGCGATCCGCGCGGCACCGTGATTGGTTCTTTGCCCAAAACCTCGCCCAGCATCACCGATGTAGGCGCCGACGCCTCGCGCGAGCATCTTCGCATTTGGCTCGAGGGTGAGCACTGGTACGCCCAGGGCCTTGGATCGACCAACGGCACAGTGCTCGAATCGGGCGCGGGCGACGGCGATATTGTGATTGAGCCGCCGCGCGACCAACGCGAGCCCGGCAAAGTCTATCCCCCCGTGGAAATCGCCAACAGCGACAGGCTCCATCTGGGTCTCTACACAACATTTCTCGTCATTGTGGACTAGCACGGACGGCGATCGGAAGACGGTCGCCGTCCGTCTTTCGTCTTCTACCTTCTGCGTCGTAAACGACAATACTCAACGGTACACGTGAGCAGTGCGGCTATCATGGTACTTTACCGATATCCGCACTGCTCACGTGTACGCGCGGCAACCCATGCCAGACAAAGGAACGCCATGGATACTACCGATAGCGCCTATGGCGACAAACTCATCCGTCTCGATACGTTCGACACCGCCGTGGCGGTCGACCCCAGTGCCGAGGACGACGCCAAGCGTCGGTTTATGACGCTTATTCTCCAGACGGCCCACCGCAACAACGGCAACATCGGGCACGTGCTTCGCGCGACCAACACAAGCGGCGAGGTCTTTGCCGTCAAGCTACTCAAGGACAACGCCATCCTTTCCGGCCAAGCCCCCGACCGCTCCGCCGAGCAATCGGCAGCGCACCTGGCCAACACCGCTGCGCTGTTCGAGGAGTACCGTCATCTGTGTACCGTCTCGCACCTGCGCGGATTTCCGCGCGTCTATGGCTACGGATCGTGCGAGGATGACCCGCTCATCCTCATGGAGTGGGTCGAGGGCACCTCACTCAAGCAGGCGCTGCCCCTGCTTCCTCACGACGCCTCGGGCGGGCTGACCACCCAGATGGTCGCCGCCGTCGGAAACGCCGTGCTTCGTGCGCTCTTGATGACCCAAGGCCTCGTAAATCCGGTCGTCCATCGCGACCTGTCGCCCGCCAACATTATGTTCCGTACCACCAGTCGAACGCTCGAGCAGCAGATCGTCGATTGCTCCTTTGACCCCTGCCTCATCGACATGGGCTCCGCGACCATAGCCCTCGGCGATGACACGATCACCCGGCGCGCCGACATCTGGCGCTTTGCCACGCCCGCATACGCCGCGCCCGAGATGCTCACGCAGGATATCGAAGGCATCGCGGCCCTTCGCCGCTCGCCCGCCATCGATGTCTACGCGCTTTCGAGCATTCTGTACCAGCTCTACAGCGGTCGCAAGCCGTTCGATGTCGAGTCGACGGGTGCCGCGGCAACCGGCTCGTTCTACCTCAAAAAGACCAAGACCAAGCCGGCGCCGCTCGAGCCGCGCTGCAAGGACGATGAAGCGCTCGTCCAGATCATCATGAAAGGCATCTCAGTCGAGCAGTGCGATCGTCCCACCGAGCAGCAGATGCTCGAGGTGCTCTCGGCATACCTCACCGATGCCGAATCCGAGGGCCGCGAAGGCGCAGGAGACGAGGCCGCGATTGATATCGATTCTGGCACGCACCTTAAGGTCGACGTCGCCGGCGAGCGCGCGCGAGAGATCCTGGAGCAGGCCCGGCACGATGCCATGACCCGCCGCCGCTTTATTATCGGTGGCGTTGTCGCAGCCGTTGCGGGGCTTGGCGTTATCGGGGCGGCAACCCATGGCTTTGGCATCCCCGACTACCTGGACGGCATCCGCGGTTCACTTGACGACTACACCTGGGATCAGCTGCAGGAGATTTCGCTCAAGATTAAGGCCGCCGAGACCCGTAGCGAGGCACGCGAGATTGCCAAGCGCTATCATCTGCTCGATGCCGATGGGCATATCCCCTATCCGTGTACCAAGCGCGTGAAACTCACCAACGGGCTGGAGGTCGGCGCGCAGCTTGTGGGCATCCGTCACGATGAGCTTCTGGACGGGACGGGCAAGGCCGGACTGACGTTTATGTTCGACGCGGGTATTGCCGAGCGCAACGCTGCGGCTGAACCGCCGAGCGCCGGCTGGGCAGTTTGCGAGCTGCGGGAATGGCTCGACGGCGACGGCCTTAAGCTGCTGCCCAACAAGTTGCGCGCGCTCATCAAATCTGTCAAAAAGGTCTCGAATAACGCTGGCGCCGCCAACAGTGCATCGTGTCTGAGCGAGTTGCCCGCAACCCTTTGGCTGCCCGCCATGGTCGAGCTGTGCGGTACGCAACCGCCCGATTCGTTTGCCAAGGACTATCACTACCTGGCAGAAATCTACAACGGCGAGGGCAAGGAGTATCAGCTCTTCCGCGAGCTCAAGGTGAGCCCGTATTCCACGAACGAGACGATGGTCCGCCAGTGGAAGGGCAAGGACACCTGCTGGTGGGAGCGCACGGTGAGCCCCGACTCATCGGAGACCGAAGGCACGCTCTACATAAACCGTGTGGGCCACGACGGCGACGTCTTTACGTACGCAACGCCTGCGGAAAAGCCAAACAAGCTAACCTGTGTGATTCCCGGGTTCTGTATCTAGGCGGCGGGCGTCTTGCCGTGACGGGACCCCTCCCCGGCAGTTGTCTCGATTTGTAACACTAGCTCGGCAGATACAGGTCTAGATGCTACAGAACGAGACAAACCCCAATCCCGCGAGACAACATCTCAATCTGTAACAGTAAGGGGTCAAAAACCTCTCTAGATGTTACAGATCAAGACATTTGAGTTGGCCACGGACGGTCTGTCTCGATCTGTAACAGTTATTCGACAAAATCGGGTCTAGTTGTTACAGATTGAGACATTAGACCGGCTACGGCCCGCCGACCTGGCCATCAGCTCAACCAATAACGAAATGTCATACATTTCAATCTCCACTGGACACCCCCAGGGGGTATGGGTGTATAGTATCAGCAGGTTAACAATTCCAACACCGAACCACAGAAAGGAGAAGCCATGGCTCAAGATAAGTTTGACGTGGGCGGCATGACGTGCGCGGCGTGCCAAGCGCACGTGGACCGTGCCGTCAGCAAACTCGACGGCGTCCAAAGTGTCGCGGTCAATCTGCTCGCCGGCTCTATGCTGGTGGACTACGACCCTGCGCAGGTCTCCCCCGACGACATTTGCACCGCTGTCGACCGCGCGGGCTACTCGGCCTCGCCCGTCAGCACGGGCATCGACGCCTCCCAAAACGGCAGTACGCAAGCCAGGTCCGGCACCGCCCATATGGAGTCGCCCACCAAAAAGCTGGAGGCCGCCGCCTCCGCCATGCGCACCCGCCTCATCGTCTCGATCGTATTCCTCATCCCACTGTTCTACATAGGCATGGGGCACATGCTCGGTTGGCCACTGCCCGGCGTCTTCACCGACCACACCCACAGCATGACGTTCGCGCTCACCGAGCTCGTCCTGCTCATTCCCATCGTCTACGTCAACGACGCATACTTTATCAACGGGTTTAAATCGCTTGCGCACGGCGCGCCTACCATGGACGCCCTTATTGCCGTGGGCGCCACTGCTTCCATCGCCTGGTCGCTCTACGCCATGTTCATCATGGCCGACCAGCTAGCCGCGGGTCAGGTCCACGAGGCCATGATGACGGGCATGGACAACCTGTATTTTGAGAGCGCCGGCACAATCCTGTCGCTCGTCACCGTGGGCAAATATCTCGAGACACGCAGCAAATCCAAGACCGGCGGCGCCATCGAGGCGCTCATCGACTTGGCGCCCAAGACCGCGACCGTCGTGGCAGAGGACGGCACCGAAACCACCGTCGATGTCGACGCCATCCTTCCCGGCCAGGTCCTGCGCGTGCGCCCCGGCGAGTCCATCCCCGTCGATGGCGTGGTGCTCGAGGGCAGCTCGGCCGTGGACGAGAGCGCGCTCACCGGCGAGTCCATCCCCGTGGAGAAGACCGCCGGCGACACTGTCAATGCGGTCACGGTCAACCGCACGGGCTCGTTTACCTTCCGCGCCACGCGTGTGGGCGCCGACACGTCGCTCGCCAAGATTATCCAGCTCGTCGAGGACGCCAACGCCACCAAGGCGCCCATCGCCCGCATGGCCGACAAGGTCGCCGGCGTGTTCGTGCCCGTAGTATTCGCGATCTCGGCCGTGACCTTTGTGGCGTGGATGGTGCTGACCGGAAGCGTCAACGAAGCGCTTACCTCCGCCGTCGCCGTGCTGGTGATCAGCTGCCCGTGCGCGCTGGGCCTGGCCACGCCCGTCGCCATTATGGTCGGCACCGGCAAGGGCGCCGAGATGGGCATTCTCTTTAAGAGCGCCGAGGCGCTGGAGAACCTGCGCAGCGTGGGCACCGTGGTGCTCGATAAGACGGGCACGGTCACCCGCGGCAAGCCTGCCGTGACCGATATCGTGGTAGCCACGCGCGCTGACGGCTCGCCCGCCATGAGCGAAAAGGCGCTGCTCAAGTTGGCCGCCGCGCTGGAACGCTCAAGCGAGCACCCGCTGGCCGAGGCGATTATGGCCGAGTGCGAGACACGCGGGATCGTCGCGCGCATGGTCGAGGACTTTGCCGCCGTGCCCGGACGAGGCGTTACGGCGCGCGAGGGGCAAAACGCCATTGCAGCCGGCAACGTACGCCTGATGGACGAGCTGGGCGTTACCGTGCCCGCGGGTCTTGCCGAACAATTTGCCGCCGAGGGCAAGACGCCGCTGTTCTTTGCCAAGAACGGCGAGCTTGCCGGCACCATTGCCGTGGCTGACGAGGTCAAGGAGACGAGCGCCGGGGCCATCGCCGCACTGCGCTCGCTTGGCGTCGACGTGCGCATGCTCACCGGCGACAACCGCGTGACGGCCGAGGCCATCGCCCGCCGCGTGGGACTGAACAGCAAGCAGGTCATCGCCGACGTCCTCCCCGCCGACAAGGAACGCCACGTGCGCGAGCTGCAGGATGCGGGCAGCATGGTTGCCATGGTGGGCGACGGCATCAACGACTCCCCCGCCCTGGCGCGCGCCGACGTGGGCCTTGCCATCGGCACCGGCGCAGACATCGCCAAGGAGGGCGCCGACGTGGTACTCATGCGCAGCGACCTCATGGACGTCGCCCGCGCCATCGAGCTTTCGCGCGCCACGATCCGCAACATCAAGCAGGACCTGTTCTGGGCGCTGTTCTACAACGGCATCGGCATTCCGCTGGCGGCGGGCGTGTTCTTCCCGCTCACTGGGTGGCAGCTCTCGCCGATGTTTGGCGCCGCGGCGATGAGCCTGTCGAGCGTCTGCGTCGTGTCCAATGCCCTGCGCTTAAAATCCTTTATGCCTAAAGTGGCAAAATAGGATCACTATTACGTTCATTTAGAACGGGTTTTCCAGGTACCCGAGATTGACCTGAAAGAGGAGCGACGCGTGCTTTGGTACGCGAGCGACGGTTTGAAGGTCAAGGTCGGGTGCCTGGGAAAGCCGACACAACAGAGAGGAATACCCATGCGTTACACGATCAAGACTTCCGGCCTTATGTGCGGCCACTGCGATGCCACCGTCGAGACGGCGCTGCTCAACGTGGCCGGCGTGACCGACGCCGACGCCGATCACGAGACCCAGACCGTCCAGGTTGAGTGCGCCGACACCGTAACCGCCGAGCAACTCGCCGCCGCTGTCGAGGCCGCGGGCGAGAAATTCCACGCCCTGTCTGTGACCGCCGCGTAGCGACCTGAACGCACCCCTCCCCCGACCAGAAACGAGGACCCGCCATGATGGCAGACCATAAATCGGTGACCCGTATGCTCAAGACGGCACGCGGACAGATCGACGGCATCCTGCGAATGGTCGAGGAGGACCGTTACTGCGTCGACATCTCCACGCAGCTCATGGCAACACAGGCGCTCCTCGCGCGCATTAACGCCGACGTGCTCAAGGCGCATATCGAGGGCTGCGTGACTTCGGCAATCGAATCGGGCGACGAAGACCTCAAAGCCGCCAAGCTCGCCGAAATCGAACGCGTCGTCGACAAGCTCTCCAAGTAATTGGGGCATTGGGGACAGACTTCTTTGCACCGTCTTGGTATTCCGGGGACAGGTATGTTTGCACCACATTGGTGCAGATTAACCTGTCCCCCTTGCTCTAAATCGGGTATAAAGGCGTGCAGCATATCGAACGAAAGGCAATTTGCATGAATGACTTTATGAAGGGTCGCAATGGTGCCGATGAACTCACCATCGTGATGGGTTTTGCCGGCATCGTCATCGCGATGATCGGATCGATAGCCCGCATCCAGTGGCTCAGCTGGATTGCCATCGCCGTAATCGTGATTGGCGTGCTGCGCGGCCTGTCCAAAAATATCGACGCACGTCACAAGGAGAACGAGGCCTTTGTCGCCGCGACTGCAAACGTACCCGGCTTGGGCAAGTTTGTAGCTAGCTTGGGCGGCGGAGCTGCAGCGGCCAACGCCTCGCGCGCAGCCGGTACTAGCAAGGAAGACTTTGAACGTGCCAAGCGCACAGCCAAGAAGATGTGGAAGGGCCGCAAGACCACGGCCTATCTCAAGTGCCCCAACTGCGGCCAGATGCTCTCCGTTCCCAAGGGCAAAGGCAAGATCCGCGTCACCTGCCCCAAGTGCCATGCCAAGATGGAGACGCGCTCATAGCCGCCATACCATGGGACAAATAAAAGCCGAGGCCTCGCACTGGGACCTCGGCTTTTTCTGATTATGACAAAAGGATTGTCCCTTTGTCGCATCGCCATATCGCGCGCTTACGCCACGCCATCGCGGGCAAGCTCCTCGGCCAACGCCTCGGCAGGCATGGCCATAATCGCGTCGAGCTCGGCGTCCACCTCGGGAATACGCTTCACCTTGAGCTTGCGCACCAGATCACCGCGACACATCACGTGCGTCGGCTCACACAGTGCGCACAGGTCATCGAGCGGATTCTTGCGCGTCACCAGGATATCGGCGGCCTTGCCGCACTCGATTGTGCCGGTCTCGCCGCCCAACCCCAGTAGCTCGGCATTGACCTGCGTGGCCGTATGCAGCGCGAAGGCGTTGCCCACGCCGACATACTTGGCAAAATAGGCCACCTCACGCCACATGTCGTACTGCGTCACGAACGGGCAGCTCGAGTCCGTGCCAAGGCCCACCTTAACGCCAGCTTCCAGTGCGGCACGGGCGCTCTCGATGATGCCCGAGCACACGATGTCGCCGTTCTTCTTTTGCGTATCGGTAGAATGGGTCTTTTTCGGGTCGAGCAATACAAACGGCAGCGCCGGGCTGATAGTGCAGGTCACACTCGGCGCACGCCCCTCGAGCTGTGTGCCCGCGGCGCCACGATACAGCTCCAAGATTTCGGGTGTCAACGGAGCGCCGTGCTCAATCGTGTCAACGCCGGCCTCAAGCGCGGCCTTCACGCCCTCGGTACTCTCGACATGGGCCATAACCGGAAGGCCCATATCGTGCGCCGCCTTGCATGCCGCCGCGGCAACCTCCACCGGCATACGCAGCACGCCCGGCTCGCCCACCTCGGTCGCATCGAACACGCCGCCCGTCACGAACAGCTTAATGACGTCGGCACCGCGCGCATACAGGTCGCGCACCTGTTCGGCTGCCTCGGCGGGACTGTTGGCCACCTGGGCGAACAGGCCCGCACCATGGCCGCCCGGCACCGTGACGCCCGTTCCCGGCGCCACCAGGCGAGGACCTTGATACTTGCCGGCATCGATAGCATCGCGCACGGCCAGATCGGCAAACAGCGGGTCGCCCGCGCCGCGCACCGTGGTCACGCCGCTTGCCAGCTGCTGCTGAGCGCTGCCCTTGAGGATATGGCGCACGATGGCGCGCCCCACGGGATTATCGAGCTTCTTCATCAGCGCGCCCGCATCGCCCGCCGAAACCGGTTTGCCCGAACCGCACAGATGCACATGCATATTGATGAGGCCCGGCATGAGATACGCCCCTGCCAGGTCGATGACCTCGGCGCCCGCCGGCGCCTGCGCCACAGCACTCGGCCCCATCCATGTGATGACACCGCGCTCAACGGCCACGGCCATGTCGGGCTGCGGCTCCATATGTTCCGAACCATCCAGGACGGTCGCATTGATAAACAACGCGGAACGATCGGCAGACGCCATATCGAGCTCCTCCCTCACGATTAACTTGTACATCTGTCCATTATCACCTAGTCCAACAGGGTAGCTACGGACATATCGGCTAACGGAGGGAAGACGACATGCAAACAGATGGAGCCGAGCAACTCCACAGGCAAGGCGCCAGACAAACATCTCAATCTGTAACAGTTACGGAGCAAAACCACCCCAGCACGTTTCAAATCGAGACATTAGGCCGTCGGTCCAACGTCCCCTACTCCCATTCCTGCTCGTAGATGTTGAGCGACTTCACGTAGCGCCCCTGGGCGCCCATGATGTCGCGGACCAGACGCAGGTAGAAGCTGATGCGCGAGGTGTCAAAACCATCTTCCAAATCCTCTGGATGCACCGCACCCGGCCCATCGACCGCCGTGTCGCACAGGCGTGCAACGTCATACAGATAGAGCTGTCCCGCCGTCAGCCAGACATCGTCGACGCAGGCGAGGCGCACCGCAATCGCGCCGTCGCTCCAATGCTCCTTTTGCACGATATGCGGGTCGTAGACATCAAAGCGACGGTCGGTGCGCGTATCCTTCAGCGCAACCATGCCAGTCGCGGGATCCTTGTCCAAAATGCCAAAGCGCGAGAAATACTGTGTGTCGCGAATCTGCCCGAGCCGCTCGAGAGAAACAGGCGAAAGCGAAGCCGGGGGCTCGTCAACATACAGTTCAAGCAGCGTCGCACCATGGCGATAGGGGCGCTCAAAGAGCAGCCAATCGGTAAATGCCATGTTATAAGCCATGATTTCGTTTTGCGAAGGCTCGGCACAATAGCTCAGCCACGGATCGACAATGATCTCGAACTGCTCGCGCGCCGGCTCCAAGAACTGGAACTTCCGCAGCATCCAAAAATGGGCCATGTCGGCAATATCGTTGCCGACGGCTTCGGCTAGCTGCGCCCGGTCTAAAACGTGGTCAGTCATGGCATCCTCCTCAAACTGATGGACCTCAGTTTGAGCTTACGAGGAGGGTGGGCAGCCACGACCAGCGCGGGCAAAATAGGCCTCCGGCTGCAAACCAGATGCTGACCAAACACTTGACGGAATGCTTGACCGAATACGCGCACTGGAACAAAGCCGCAGGTAGGCATAGACAGCCAACCCGCCTTTTCGAGCCAAGCGTCCACAGCCGCCACAGAAACAACAGAGCACCGCAGCCCAAAAAGTCGACGAACGAACACCCCCACGTCGGCAAACGAGCAAATCGCTCGCAAAGAGTGTCCCCAACGACTAGACAAAAAATGACTAGTCATTGGGGACGTTCTTAAATGACTACTTTACAGCGCCAGCGCCTCGGCAACCTCGGCAGCGCAGGCCAGGGCATCGGCCATGGCGCTTACCACGAGCGAGCTGCCGTTGCGAGCGTCACCGGCAACATACACCGGCGCGGCATCCGCGGCGACGCCGTCGACACGCGCCGCAAGATGCGAGCCCTCGGCGGCCATCACAGGCAGTGGACGGCAAGCGGTGGCAACAGGCACGCCCACCGCATCGAACACGCCATGCTCAGGACCCGTAAAGCCACAGGCAATAAGTACCAGCTGTGCCGGCACCTCGTGCTCGGAGCCCGCGATGCGCTCGGGCTTGCCAGCCGACCAATCCAGATCGACCACGCGCAGGCCCGCGGCCGCGCCCTTCTTGTCCAGGAGCACCTCGAGCGTATCCACGCCCCAAGCACGCATCTCGCCACCCATGGCAGCGATAGCCTCCTGCTGGCCGTAGTCGGTCTTCTTAACGTTGGGCCACTGCGGCCAAGGGTTGCTCGCCACACGCTTATCGGGCGCCGCCGGCAAGAACTCAAACTGGCGCACGCTGCGCGCACCCTGGCGCACCGCGGTACCCACGCAGTCGTTGCCGGTATCGCCGCCGCCAATGACCACGACGTCCAGGCCGCGCGCATTCACCGCGGGCTCTCCGCCATCGAGCACCGACACGGTCGAAGCCGTCAGATAGTCCAAGGCATACACCACGCCGGGGGCGTCAATGTTCGCAGCCGAAAGCCCGCGCGGGGCACGGGCACCAGCAGCCACCACGACAGCGTCAAAGCCATCGAGCTTGGCCGCCACCGCAGGGTCCGTCACGTCGGCACTCAGCTCAAACACAATGCTCAACTCGCGCATGAGCGCCACGCGGCGCTCGACCACAGACTTCTCGAGCTTCATGTTGGGAATGCCGTACATAAGCAGACCGCCCGGACGATCGTCGCGCTCAAACACCGTCACGCGGGCGCCGCGGCGAGCGAGCTCCCATGCAGCCACCAGGCCAGCCGGGCCGGAACCAACCACGGCAACCGAGGGCGCATCCTCCCCTGCCGGCTCAAAGCGACGCGGGCCGCCATTTGTCCACTCATGGTCGCTAATCGCACGCTCATTGTCATGAATCGTCGTGGGCTGGCCATCGACCGAACCCAGGTTGCACGCGGCCTCGCACAGTGCCGGGCACACGCGACTCGTGAACTCGGGCATGGGCGAAGTGAGCGACAGGCGCTCGGCGGCCTCGTCCCAGCGGCCGCGATACACCAGCTCGTTCCACTCGGGAATCAGGTTGTGCAGCGGGCATCCACTCGGGCGCGCCTTGCCAAAGCTCGCGCCCACCTGGCAAAACGCCACACCGCACATCATGCAGCGACTCGCCTGGGCACGGCGCGCGTCGTCGTCGAGCTCCACGTACAGCGGATCGAAATCGCGGCTGCGCTCCTCCACGGGGCGCAGCTCATGGGTCACGCGATCGATATCAAGAAAAGCACCGGGCTTACCCATGGCACTTACGCCTCCTTCTTGGTCGAAGCAACAGAGCTGGCAGCCACGGACGCAGCACCCGCAGCACCGCCCGCAACATCGAAGCGAGCAACATCCGCGTCACTCGCGCGACCGGTCACAATGTCAAACGCCAGCTCCTCGGCCTGCGCATGCGTCTTGCCGACGGCCTCGGCGGCGGCGACAATCGCCAGCACGCGCTCGTACTCGGTCGGAATGACCTTCACAAAGTGTTTGCTCATCGTCTCAAAGCTGTAGAGCAGCTTAATGCCGCGCGGGCTCTGCGTCACGTCCACGTGCTCCTGGATGAGCTCGCGAATCTGCGCCAGCTCGCCGGCCGTCGGGGCTTTAAGCTCAACGCTCTCGTGGTTCACACGGGCATCGAGCGTGCCGTATTGGTCAAAGACATAAGCCACGCCACCCGTCATACCGGCGGCGAAGTTCTGCCCGACCTCGCCCAGGATGAGCGCCAGACCGCCCGTCATGTACTCGCAGCCATGGTTGCCGCAGCCCTCGACCACCACGGTGGCACCGGAGTTGCGTACGCCAAAGCGCTGGCCGGCCAGACCGTTGATGAAGCCGCGGCCGCTCGTAGCGCCAAAGAACGCAACGTTGCCCACAATGATGTTCTCGTCGAACTTATAGGTCGCATGCGGGTTGGGGCGCACCGACACCTCGCCGCCCGAAAGGCCCTTGCCAAAGTAGTCGTTGGCGTCGCCGCACACGTTGAGCGTAATGCCACGCGGAAGGAACGCGCCAAAGCTCTGACCGGCTGAACCATCGCAATCGATGGTAATGGAGCCGGCGGGCAGGCCCTCGGGATGCGCCTTGGTCACCGCGTTGCCCAAAATGGTGCCCACGCAGCGGTTGACGTTGGCGATGTCGGCGCGGAAGCGAATCGGACGCAGGTGCGCACGGGCATCGGCCGTATAGGGCACAAACAACGTGGAGTCGAGCGTCTTGTCGAGCTCGCTGTCCGCAGCCATCTGGGGCAGGAAGTGACGGCCGTCGGCACCCGGGATGTGGGCACCAAACTCACAGGTCGCGCTCGCCAGCACGGGCGACAGATCCAGCAGGTTAGCCTTGCGGTTGCCCGGGACCTCGATCTGGCGCAGGCACTCGGGATGGCCGACCATCTCGTCGACCGTGCGGAAGCCCAGGCTCGCCATGACCTCGCGCAACTGCTCGGCAACAAAGAGCATAAAGCGCTCGACGTGCTCGGGCTTGCCGCGGAAGCCACGACGCAGGCGGCAGTTTTGCGTAGCGATGCCGGCCGGGCAGGTATCCTGCTGGCAGTCGCGCTGCATGAGGCAGCCCATAGAGATGAGCGGCATGGTCGCAAAGCCAAACTCCTCGGCGCCCAGCAGGCAGGCGACAGCAACATCGGTGCCGTCCATGAGCTTGCCATCGGCCTCGAGCACCACGCGCGAGCGCAGGCCGTTTTGCAGCAACGTCTGCTGGGCCTCGGCAAGGCCAAGCTCCAGCGGCAGGCCCGCATGCCAAATAGAGTCGCGCGCAGCGGCACCCGTGCCGCCATTGTGGCCGCTGATCAAGATCTTGTCGGCGGCACCCTTGGCCACACCGGTGGCGATGGTGCCGACACCGGCCTCGCTGACCAGCTTGACCGACACGCGCGCGCCGGGGTTGGCATTCTTAAGGTCAAAGATCAGCTCTGCCAGGTCCTCGATGGAGTAGATGTCGTGGTGCGGCGGAGGCGAGATCAGGCCGATACCGGGCGTGGACTGACGGACTTCGGCGATCCAGGGGTAGACCTTCTTGCCGGGCAGGTGGCCGCCCTCGCCTGGCTTGGCGCCCTGGGCCATCTTGATCTGAATCTCGAAGGCGCTGCACAGGTAGCGGCTCGTCACGCCAAAGCGCGCGCTTGCCACCTGCTTGATGGCGGAGTTCTTGGAGTCACCGTTAGCCAGCGGGGTCTCGCGGCGCGGATCCTCGCCGCCCTCGCCGGAGTTGGAACGGCCGTGCAGGCGGTTCATGGCGATGGCCATGCACTCGTGTGCCTCTTTGCTGATGGAGCCGTACGACATGGCGCCGGTGTTAAAGCGGCGGACGATGTTGAGCGCGGGCTCGACCTCGTCGAGTGCCACCGGAGTGCGGCCGCTGGCATCAAAGTCCAGCAGGTCGCGCAGGCGCACGGCACGGCCGGTGCAGTGCAGGCGGGCGCTGTACTCCTTAAAGGTGTCGTAGCTGTCCTCACGGCAGGCGGTCTGCAGCAAGTAGACAGTCTGCGGATCGATAAGGTGATCCTCGCCGCCGAGCGGGCGCCACTTGGTCAGACCCAGCGTGGGCAGCTGATCGGGAGCCGGGCTCTTAAGGATAGCGAGCGCGGCATCGTAGCGCTCGTTTTGCTCGCGCTCGACGTCCTCGACGCCCATACCGCCCACACGGCTCACCGTGCCGGCGAAGTACGCGTTGACGAACTCCGGCGTAAAGCCCACGGCCTCGAAGATCTGCGCGGAGTGGTAGCTCTGCACCGTGGAGATGCCCATCTTGGACATGATGGAGACGATGCCCGCCGTCGCGGCCTTGTTGTAATTGGCGATGCCCTGCTCGGCCGTCACGTCCAGGTCGCCGCGTGCCGCCAGATTGCGGATGCACGCATGCGCGTTGTACGGGTAGATGCCGCTTGCGGAGTAGCCCACCAGCGCCGCAAAGTCGTGCGGAGACACGGCATCGCCGCACTCCACCACGATATCGGCAAAGGTGCGCACACCGGCACGGATCAGGTGGTTGTGCACGCAGCCCACGGCGAGCAGCGACGGCACGGGTACCTCGCCCGCAGCGGCACGGTCGCTCAGCACCACGATGTTCACGCCATCGCGAACCGCAGCCTCGACGTCTTCGGCAAGCTGCTTGAGCGCAGCCTGCAGCGCGCCCTCACCCGCGTCGCGGCGGTACACGGCACGGAACCGGCGGGTCTTAAAGCCAACACGGTCAATCGCGAAAATGCGGTCGAACTCCTCCTCGCTCAGCAGCGGGCGCTCCAGGCGCACCAGCTGGCAGGCCGTACGGGAGTCCTCGAGCAAGTTGCCGTGGTTGCCCAGGTAGAGCGTGGTCGAAGTCACCATGTGCTCGCGCAGGGCATCAATCGGCGGATTCGTGACTTGGGCGAACAGCTGATAGAAGTAATCGAAGAACGAGCGCGTCTTCTTGGACAGGCAGGCCAGCGGCGCATCGATGCCCATCGAAGCGAGCGGTGCCTTGCCCTGCTGGGCCATAGGACGCACGACCTCGTCGACGTCATCCCAGTGGTAGCCGAGCTTGGCCATACGCACGGCGGCGGGCACCTCGGCATCCTCGGCGGGCGCGGGCGCGGCGGGCTTGTCGAGCACGTCGACGGTCAGCGTCTCCTCGGCAATCCAGTCGCGGTAGGGCTTTTCCTTGGCATAGCGGGCGCGCAGCTCGTCGTTGTAGATGACGCGCCCGCGGGCAAAGTCGACCTCGAGCATCTGGCCCGGTCCCAGGCAGCCGCTCGTCAGGATGTTCTCGGGGCTCACCTCGATGGTGCCCACCTCGCTTGCCAGCATAAAGCGACCGTCGCGCGTCACATAGTAGCGGGCGGGACGCAGGCCGTTACGGTCGAGGGCGGCACCCAGCGTGCGACCGTCGGTAAAGGCGATGGCGGCCGGACCGTCCCACGGCTCCATGAGCATGGACTGGTAAGCGTCGTAGGCGCGGCGCTCCTCACTCAGGCTGTCGTTGTGGTCCCACGGCTCGGGCAGCAGCATGGATGCGGCACGCGTAAGCGGGCGACCGTTCATGACCAGGAACTCGAGCACGTTATCCAGAATCGCGGAGTCGGAACCCTCGCGGTTGATGATGGGCATCACGCGCTCAAGATCGTGCTGCAGCACGGGGCTGTACAGGTTGGGCTCGCGGGCGCGGATCCAGTTGACGTTGCCCTTGAGGGTGTTAATCTCGCCGTTGTGGATGATAAAGCGGTTGGGGTGCGCGCGCTCCCAGCTGGGCGTGGTGTTGGTGGAGTAGCGCGAGTGGACGAGCGCCACGGCCGTCTTGACGGCGGCGTCGTTGAGGTCGATGAAGAAGCGGCGCATCTGCGTGGCGACCAGCATGCCCTTGTACACGATGGTGCGCGAGCTCATGGAGCACACATAGAAGATCTTGTCGCGCAGGGCAAACTCGGCGTCGGCCTTCTTTTCGATGGTGCGGCGGCACACGTACAGGCGACGCTCAAAGGCGTCGCCCGCCGGCGTGTCGTCGGGACGGCCCAGAAAGGCCTGCAGGATGGTAGGCATACAGGCGCGGGCCGTCTCGCCCAGGTCGTGCGGATCGACCGGCACCTCGCGCCAAAAGAGCAGCGGCACGCCGGCCTCGGCACAGCCCTCCTCAAACACGCGGCGGGCATCCTCTACGCCCTTGTCGTCCTGCGGGAAGAACAGCATGGCCACGCCATAGTCGCCCTCTGCCGGCAGAATCTGGCCGCACTTTTGGGCCTCTTTACGGAAAAAGTGATGCGGAACCTGGAACAGGATGCCAGCGCCGTCGCCGGTGTTCTTCTCGAGTCCCGTGCCGCCGCGGTGCTCCAAGTTGACCAGAATGGACAGTGCATCGTCCAGAATCTGGTGATGGCGCTCGCCGTTGATATCGGCAAGTGCGCCGATGCCACATGCATCGTGGTCGAATTCGGGGCGATAAAGGCCCTGCTGCTGAGCGGAATCTGCCTGCATCGCGATCCTCCCCTAGATATTTAGACAGTCAGTTGACTAGGCATACTAGGAGCATCGCCGGCCCGTTGTGTTTCCCACCCGTTTCGAAACAATCGCGTAACGCGCGCCCTACGAGTGGACACCGCCGACCTCAAGGGCGACAACATAGGCCCCAAGTTCGGCCTGCAAACTCACCTCTTCAAACGTCTCAATCTGTAACACCTAGACCCAATTTCCATCCCTAGTTGTTACAGATCAAGACATTTCGGTAACCCCCCTTTCACCATCCTATTCAAATACAATAATTTTGTTAGTCTTGGTTAACTTTTGAGCCTAAAACGGGTATCCTTTGCGGCGTCAAACAAACGGCACGCATGCCGTGCCACATTAAGGAGGCCCCTATGGCAAACCAGACAGACCGGCAGACGATCCAACTCGTCCTTATCCGCCACGGAGAGTCGGAGTGGAACAAACTCAACCTGTTCACCGGCTGGACCGACGTAGAGCTCACCGACACGGGCCGCGAAGAAGCCGCCGCAGGCGGTCGAGCCCTCAAAGAAGCCGGTTTCGACTTTGACGTCTGCTACACTTCGCGCCTCAAGCGCGCGATCCACACCCTCAACATCGTGCTCGGCCAAATGGATCGCGAGTGGCTGCCCGTCATCAAATCCTGGAAGCTCAACGAGCGCCACTACGGCGCGTTGCAGGGTCTCAACAAGGCCGATGCCGCGGCGGAGCACGGCGACGAACAGGTGCTCATCTGGCGCCGCTCCTTCGATATCTGCCCGCCGGCACTCGAGCCGAACGACGCGCGCGATCCCCACACCCAGGAGCAATACCGTGATGTCGCACCCGACCAGCTGCCCTACACCGAGTGCCTCAAGGACACGATAGCCCGTGCCTGGCCTTATTTCGAAGACGAGATTCGCCCCCAGATGCTCGCCGGCAAGCGCGTACTCATCGCCGCACACGGCAACTCCCTGCGCTCTCTCGTCATGAAGTTCGAGCACCTCACGCCCGAGGAGATCCTCAAGGTCAACATCCCCACCGGCGTGCCGCTCGTTTACACCTTCGACACCGATTTCAACGTCCTCGACAAGCGCTACATCGGCGACCCGGCGACCATCGCCGCCAAGATCGACGACGTGGCCAACCAAGGCAAGGCGCGCAGGTAACCCCAACCCAAACCCGACGCGTGGCGCCGCATGACCCAGATGCGACGCCACGCCGCCCATACACAGGAGCGCACCATGCTCAACCATCTCAAACAACACTTTGGCTCCCGACGCACCGGTGGTCACGGAGGCCTAGACATTGCGCGGCACATCGGCCCCGGGCTGCTCGTGACCGTCGGCTTTATCGACCCGGGCAACTGGGCCTCCAATATGGCCGCGGGCTCGCAGTTTGGCTACGCGCTGCTGTGGATCGTCACACTGTCCACGATTATGCTCATCGCGTTGCAGCACAACGCGGCGCACCTGGGCATCGCCACGGGCACCTGTCTTGCCGAGGCCACGACACGCTACCTCCCCCGCATCGTGGGACGCGCGGTACTCGCCAGTGCCTACCTCGCGACCATCGCCACCGCTATGGCCGAGGTCCTGGGCGGCGCGATCGCGCTCCAGATGCTCTTTGGACTGCCCGTGCGCGCCGGCTGCGTCATCGTGGCCGCGGCATCGATGGCAATGCTCATGACGAACTCCTACAAGCGTGCCGAGCGCTGGATCATCGCCTTCGTCGGCGTGGTAGGACTCTCGTTTTTGGCCGAGCTTGCGCTAGTCAAGGTCGACTGGCCGCAAGCCGCCGCAAGCTGGATCACGCCCAGTATGCCCACTGGCTCTGCCGCGATTATCGTGAGTGTCCTGGGTGCGGTCGTTATGCCCCACAACCTTTTTCTGCACTCCGAGGTCATCCAATCCATGCACTTCGAAGGCCAAGGCGAGCAAGTTATCGAGGAACGTCTGCGCTACGAGCTCTTCGACACGCTCTTTTCGATGGGCGTGGGCTGGGCAATCAACTCGGCCATGGTCATCCTGGCCGCAACGACCTTCTTTGCGCACGGCATTGTCGTAGACGACCTCGCAGTCGCAGCGGCCACGCTCTCCCCCATTCTGGGCCCGGCAAGCTCGGCCATCTTTGCGGTGGCACTGCTGTTTGCGGGTATATCGAGTAGTGTGACGGCGGGCATGGCGGCGGGCACCATCACCGCAGGCATGTTCGACGAGGAATACGACATCCACGACCGACATTCCTCGATCGGGGTGGCGGCTTGTTTCGTCGGCGCAGTGGCGGCGTGCTTGGTCGTCCCGAATCCTTTTGAGGGTCTCATCTGGAGTCAGGCGCTGCTGTCGCTTCAGTTGCCGATTACGGTCTTTGTGCTCATACGACTCACCAGTTCGCCCCGCGTTATGGGCAAATACGCCAACTCGCGCCCGCTCAACGCGCTGCTCGTAGGGATCGGCGTCATCGTGACGATTCTCGACATCGTGCTGCTAACGGGGATGTAATTGGGATGGCGTGACTGTCCAGATATAACGTCTCAATCTGTAACACGTGAGACCGTTTTAAACCGTCAGATAAATCAAAAGGGTCCCGGCCGAGAATTCGACCGGGACCCTTGGACAGAGCTACATGTTGTTGCAAGTCGTGTGTCTACGAGCTACTCCTCGACAAGCTCAAACTCATCGGGGCCGACGCCGCAGACCGGGCACACGTAGTCCTCGGGCAGCTCGGGCGTGTCGACCTCAACCTCGTAACCGCAAACGGTGCACACAAACTTATACGTCTTCTTCTCCTCAGCCATGATGTTCTCCTCTCGAACGCGACTGGTGATGTACTTCATTTATTAGTATAGATTCTCAATAATATAATGCAAGTATTTTTAGAACATTTCTAGCCTTGATATGAGGACGCCTTCGGAGGCGTCTTGCCCTTCAGGACCTTATGGTAGTAATCGTAGGTGAGCGGTGTCTCGTCGCTCAAGCGCTCGGCATCCTCAACCTCGCCGATAAACAGTAGATGCGTGCCCACATCCACGGTGTCGATCAGACGGCAGCTAAACAGCGCTGCCGCGTGCTCGGGAACATAGGGCATACCCAGTGCGGTCTCGCGCGTCTCGTACTTGGCAAACTTGTCGTAATCGCTGCTGGTGCGGAAGCCAAAATTGCCGATATAGAGCATGTCGGCGGTCTGGTCAATCACGGTCAGCGCAAAGGCCTTGGCAGATGCAATAACGCCAGACGTGACATTTTCCTTGTTCACGGCAACCGAAATACGCGGCGGCATGGACGTCACCTGCACCGCAGTGTTGATGACGCAGCCGGCGCGCAACCCTTCTGCCGCAGCGCTCACCACGTACAGACCGCTCGGCATGGTAAAGAACGCAGTTTTGTCCATAACGATCACTCCCCTAGCTCGGGTTGGAACCTCATGAATGTATGTACCCACAAAAAAGGCGGCACCCATAACGGACGCCGCCTTTGAGACATATGTGTCAGAACAGTAAGAAAGATGAGACGCCCGCAGTTGCGGTGAAATAGGGACTGAATAGCCCCTCAAACAGGCAAAACAGTCCGTATTCCACCGCAACTTATACAGAGTGCCTAGCGGTTGCGTTCCTTAAGGGCGCGGTCGATCTCGCGCTGAACGTCGCGCTTGGCCATGTCCTCGCGCTTGTCGTAGAGCTTCTTGCCGCGACCCAAACCCAGCAGCAGCTTTACGCGGCCGTCGGTATTAAAGTAGAGCTCCAACGGAACCAGCGCATAACCACGGTTGCGAAGTTTGCCGTCAAGAAAGTCGATCTCCTTGCGGTGCAGCAGCAGACGACGCCGACGGTCGGGATCGCGATTCCACACGCCACCATGGCTATAAGGGTGGATATGCAGGCCGACGAGCCAGCACTCCCCGCCGCGGATCAGCGCGAAGGTATCGGTAATCTGGCACGCGCGCTCGCGAATCGACTTGACCTCGGTGCCGCTCAGCTCAATACCGCACTCAAACGTCTCATCGATAAAGTACTCGTGATGTGCCGAGCGATTCTTGGAAATGAGCTTGCGTTCACGCTTACTGGGCATCGCCGGCCTCCTTGGCGCCATCGGAACCCTTGCCCGTAGCTTCGCGCTTTGCCTTGCGCTCGGCATTGAGTTCGGCATCGCTCTCGCGCACCAGTTTGATAATCGCCGCGCAGGCTTCCTCGCCCACCAAGTCACGAGCACGCACCGTCAGGCGCGTCGCCTCCTGCTTGTCGCCGTCGCTTGCAGCATCGGTCGCGCACATAATCAGGCAGATGGCAATCTCGGCCGAAGGCGAGGTCGGAACGCCTTGCAGGGCCAGTTCACCCATCACGTGCTCGTCGCTCTCCTCGGCGGCATCCGGATAGGTAGTATGGATCTTGTTGAGCAGGCGCGTCGTATGCGCATCGTTGGGCGCCAGGCGCAGCGCCAGACGCGCGCAGCCCACGGCAGCCGAAATGTTCTCGGTCTCGGGCTCCAAGAAGTACTGTCCCAGATTGGCGTAAGCGCGGGCGGCGCACTTGCCATCGCTTGCACGCTCCAGCACCGAAAACGAGAGCGATGCCCATTCCTGCTTGTCTTCGAGTGCGCGGAACAGCTCGGCCAAATCCAAGCGATAGTTGCAGTTCATGGGGTCCCAACGCACAGCCTGCATCAGGGCATTGCGAGCGCTCACATAATCCTGCTGGCGAATGTAGGCAAACGCCATGTCAGAGTACAGGCGGTCAAACGGCACCTCGACCTGCACGAGCTCGCGCGGATCCTTCTCCACGCGGCGATAGGCCAAGCGCTCAAACTTGCTATCGAAGCTAAAGTATTGGCGCTTCTCCTCCGTCTTGCACTCGGCGTCGATATACTCCTCGGCGAGCTCCACCAGGCGCTCCAGCAGCGGCGTCGCCGTAGCCAGGTCGCCCTGCGCCAGATAGTTCTCGGCATACGTGATGTCTTGCAAGCTGATGGGCAGGTCCATGACAACTCCTCGGTCCAGGCGGCAGACTCAACGCGCCTTAAACATCGGTCAATACACAAAACCCGGGTCTCTTACGAGGCCCGGGCGTTCAATTTTGGTAGCCCGTACCAGATTCGAACTGGTGATCTCCGCCTTGAGAGGGCGGCGTCCTAAACCGCTAGACGAACGGGCCATATGTAGCAAATGCAATGGCTGGGATGGAGGGAGTCGAACCCCCATTGACGGAACCAGAATCCGCTGTCCTGCCATTAGACGACATCCCAATGACTGCATCGCTGCGCTCGGCTGTGCCTTTGCGCAAGAAAGAAATATACGGGAAGTCTCGCCGTGACGCAAGCCCCAATTTTGACTTTTTTGAAATTCAGTCAAATACGGCCAACACGTGAAGGACCTGTGAAACACCAGCGACACGTACGGCGCCAAAGCCCGTAAAACATCCCACATCTACCGCTGGTAGATTACAACAATGCGGCACTCACGGCTGATGGCACAATCGAACCGTCATCATTGCACGGATATCGAGGCGCCATGGACGAAGAGCTTGATTACCTATGGGAGACCCTGGGCCTCGAGATCACTGCTGACCTTTGGCCCGAACGGGACAAAATCCATCCCACACTGCGCCCCGCCATCACGGTGATGCAGGCAAAATACCGCCGTGCATCCTTTTTGATCATGCGGGTGTCATGGCACGCGGGACTCCCCGACCTTAAGCGAATCCAGGCAAGCCTCGTCGAGCTGTCCGGTATGCCGACCGTCATATCCGAGGCGCACCTGGAGCAGCGCCAGCGCGAGCGACTGCAACAGCAGCGGATTCCCTTTATCTGCCCCGGCGTTCAGGCATATCTGCCCTTTATGGACGAGGAGTACTGGAGCGGCAAGCCCAACAAGCACGTAAAGGTCTACGATCCGCACGAATGGGCGCGGCTGGCGGACTGACTGGGGCAGGCCCGCCGGCGGAAAGTGCGTCCCAGATTTCAAACTCAAACTGGTCCCCACTTTCCCGTCGAGCCCTCAACCGGAAACCGTGTCCCACAATCGAAGCTCAGAATGGGACGTGCTTTCCGCAACCGGCCACTTTGGGAAAGCGCATCCCATTCTGGAAGCGAATTCCGGGTCGCACTTTCCGCAGCCGCTACAGCAACGCCTCGGCCCAAGCCGCTTCCCTAAAGCCGGGAATCGCAAAGTCGTCGCCCACCAGCAGCGGACGCTTGACCAGCATGCCGTCGGTCGCCAGCAGCTCGTAGCATTCCTGGTCCGTCATGCCCGCATCCAGACGCGCCTTCAGGCCCAGCTCTCGATATTTCATGCCCGACGAATTAAAGAAGCGCCGCACCGGCAGCCCCGAACGAGCAATCCAGGTCGCAAGCTCATCAGCCGTGGGATTGTCCAAAACGATATCGCGATCGATATACTCTACCCCATGTTCGTCCAGCCATGCCTTGGCCTTCTTACAGGTCGAGCACTTGGGATATTCAACAAACAGTACAGTCATGGGAATCCTCCGAATATAGATCGGCCAACGCAGGCACACGCCACACGAGGCGCCTTCGTATGATGGGCCAATTGTAGCCCGCGGGTCACACGTTAAACGAACCGTACCCCGAATCCGCGCTTGATAAACGGCAGCAGTTCCATTGCCTCGGGCGTGATATGGCCCGCAACGTTCATGCGCTCGTCACCGGGAAGATCGACCCGCGCAATCTCAAGCTCGCCTTCGTAGCGCCCATATCCGCTATTGCTCACAGCGATCGACCCCGCCTTTCGCGGCAGGCCGGCTCCGGCATCCGTCGGCACGGAATCCGGCTTAAGCTTCGTACGTGACTCCTGAGACCTAAAGATGAGGACACTCGAGTCGGGCCGGTCGTGATGAATCTGCCCGCGCACATAGGCATAACTGAGCTCAAGCTCGCATTGCAGGTCCACGTATCCGGCGGAAACTTGAGCAAACTGCGCCCAGCCCGCATCGGAAAGATCGGGGTCGCCGACCAACACAATGTCGCAATCGGCGCCATGTGCAAGCTCAAGCATATTGAGGGCAACCTTTGACGCGCGACCGCGCTGCGCCTCGACCGTCGGCAGTCCCTCGAATACCGGCCCGCGAACGTTAGCATCACCCGGCACAAAAGCCATGATTTCGAATCCAAGCGCCGCAAGACGAAGATTCACCCGAGCAATGTCCTCCAGAGCTAAACCGGTATAAGGCTTGGGGTAAAAATTGTGGCAGGCGGCAAAACGAGTCACATCGGCACCGGCCTCACGCCACGATGCGATTTCATCAGAACTCACTGTCGATGCATTGACCACAATGCGAAATACACCGGACAGCTCCGCGACCCGCTGGGCGCTAAAGCCATAGTCCAAACGAAGGTATTCCAACCCCAGATCGCGCAAGTCCTCGATGCGCTCAAGCCCGAGCAAATCGCACGTGCGAGGCCCCACATCGGCAATGAGCGCAATGCCGCGGGCGGAAAGCAGCGACAGCACATGACGGACCTTATCGGCATACGCCGCTCCCCCATCCTCGGGAATATGCAGCGAGGTGAACGCATAGCGCGCACCCGCCGCGGCACCACGCTCAATCGTCCGCTCAATATCCTGCAGAGGGCTGGAAAGATAAATCGAAATACCCGTTTTCACGCTTCAACGCTCCTTTAAAAAAGCCGGCGGAGCAGTTAGCCCCGCCGGCACAACCATAGCATCAAGAAATCTGCCGCGCACCGCGAGCCCCGAGCAACACGGCTCGCGATATCAAACTACTCGCCAAAGAACTCGTTGATCTTCTGCTCGTCGACGCCAAAGAACCACGTCAGGACAAAGCCGGCGGCATAGGCAAGCATCATAGCGGCAACGTAGCCGAGCTGCTGGCCAGGAACAACGATCAGCAGGCCAAACAGACCGGAAACGCCCTGAGAAACCGTGCCGATGTGAAGCAGCGCCGCGAGCGCGCCGCCAAATCCGGCACCCAGGCAGGCCGTCACAAACGGACGAACGAGCGGCAGCGTAACAGCATACATCAGAGGCTCTCCCACACCCAGGATTCCAACGGGAATGGACTCTGCGACGTACTTCTTGAGCTTGGCGTTCTTGGTCTTAAAGTACAGCGCCAAACCGGCACCGACCTGGCCGCCGCCAGCCATCATAAGGATGGGAAGCAGGTAATTGATACCCTTGGTAGCGCCGTCGGGATCGTTGAGCATAGCGTGGATCGGCGTGAGCGCCTGATGCAGGCCGACGGAAACCAGCGGCAAGAAGCCTGCCGACAGGATATAGCCGCCCAGGACGCCCAGCTTCTCGAAGATAAAGGTCAAAACGCTAAAGATGGCAGTCGTCAGCCATGCGCCAACCGGCTGGATGACGAGCATCAGAGCAAAGGCACCGATGATGAGCACCAGCAGCGGAGACAAGAACGTGTCGAGTGCGTTGGGCATAACCTTGCGAATCTGACGCTCCATCCAGGCAAAAAATGCGCCAGCGATGAGAGCCGCGATCATGCCGCCCGCTGCGGGGTTGTACTGCGCATTGGTGAGCGGCAGCAGAATGGCAGTGGCAGGATCAGCCGCGCCAGGCGCAAGCAGGGGCATGGCACTGTTGGCGATACACATCATGCCGGCGATGCCGCCCAGCGCAGCGGAGCCACCAAACTCACGTGCCGCGTTATAGCCCACCAAGATGGGCAGATAGGCAAACAGGGCCCAGCCCATGGAACGAATGCCCTGGTACCACCACTCGCCTGCAAGCGCGCCTGCCGTCGAGACGTTAATGACGTTGCAGATACCGTTGATGAGGCCAGCCGCAATGATGCCGGGAAGTAGGGCGACGAAGACATTGGAAATCTTCTTGAGGAAGGCCTGAACCGGCTTGGACTCGTACTTGGCCTTCTGCGCGGCCTTGTTTGTGGCCGCAGCGTCAACCACGCTCTCGTCAGCAACGCCTTTCGCAAGGCCGGTGAGCTTGGAGAACTCCTCGAGCACCTTATTCACCTTGCCCGGACCCAGCACGATCTGCATCGTGTCGTCCTCGACCAGGCCCATCACGCCGTCGAGTGCCTTAATGCCCTCCGTGTCGACGTTGCCCGTGTCTTTGACGGTCACGCGCAGGCGCGTCATGCACGCCGCGTTTGCGAGCACGTTGTCTTTACCGCCCAAAAGGTCCAGCAGCTTTTGAGCCAGCTCTTTGTTCGTCATAACTCCTCCTTGTATTGGGTATCTCGTCTGAATGTCATATCAGCTCACGCCGCGCACCTATTGGGCATCGGCATTGCTCTTCTCATGGCCACTCACCGCAGCACGGACATGGCCTCGCGCCCGCTCAAGAGCTACCGTAGCCTGCTCGGCATCGCAGTCCAACAGTACCGAGACAATAGCGGTTTTTACATGGCCGCCGGCATCTGCAAGCGCCTGAACGGCGCGCTCGCGCGTGCAGCCGGTCGCCTCCATCACGATGTTCTGGCCGCGCACCACCAACTTCTCGTTCGTCTGCTGCACATCGACCATCAGGTTTTGGTATACCTTGCCGATCTTGACCATGGCACCGGTCGAAATCATGTTGAGAATGAGCTTTTGAACCGTTCCCGCCTTGAGCCTCGTTGAGCCGGTCAGCACCTCGGGACCGGGCACGGGCTCAATGGCAAGACCTGCGCTCTCCCCGATCTTCGACCCTTGGTTGCAGGCAATTGCAATGGTCTTGCACCCAGTTGCCTTGGCGTACACAAGGCCGCCCACCACATAAGGAGTACGACCGCTTGCCGCCAGGCCAACGACAAGATCCTTGTCCGAGAGTCCACGCTCTCGCAGGTCGTTCGCGCCAAGCTCCTCGCTGTCTTCGGCACCTTCGACAGCCTTGATAAACGCCGTCTCGCCTCCGGCAATGAGCCCGACAATCAGATCGGGTAACACGCCAAACGTGGGCGGACACTCCGAAGCGTCGAGTACGCCCAGACGACCGCTGGTGCCTGCGCCCATGTAAAAGACGCGCCCGCCGCGCTCGAGTGTCTCAGCAGCCCAGTCGATTGCTGTGGCAACCTGGGGCAACACTTTCGTGACCGACTGGACGGCACGAAGATCCTCATCGTTCATCGTCGTGACGATTTGCAGCGATGTCATCGTATCGAGGTCCATTGACCTTTGATTACGCTGTTCGGTCGTGAATTTTGTTAAATCGAGCATTTCATTCACCTCATCTTTCCTGTTTCTCGATGTAGTTTTGCTTAATGACATGCGTCGCCCGTTCGTAGTCGCTGGCAACGTAAGCAGCGTACAGGGCATCGACAACCATAAGCTGGGCCATACGCGAAGCCATGGCACCGCTGCGGACCAAGGGTTCACTCGCAGCGACGCCGAGCACGGCATCGGCCATGGTGGCAAGCTTGGACGATCCATCTACTTTGGTAACGGCCACTACGGGACAGTTGTGGCGTTGAGCCTCGGCGGTGCAGTCCAGCACCTCTTGCGTCAAGCCCGAGTAACTAAAGGCGATTGCCATATCGCCCTCATGCATGTTCTTGGCACATAAGAGCTGATCATGCCAGTCGTCGTACAGATGGCACTCTTTGTCGACACGCATGAGCTTTTGCGCCAGGTCGTGCGCGACCAAACGAGAGGCACCGATACCGAACAGATTGACCGCGCGTGCCCGCTTAAGATGGGCCGCGCATCGCTCCAAGACGGTGTAATCGAGCGTTCGCGCCGTCGCCTCGATTGTGCGCACGTTGCTTTTCATCACCTTCCCCACGATACGTTCGACGCTGTCGTCCATGGAGATGTCCTCGAGGGCAACGTCTTTCTTGTCACCCAAGAGCGCAAGCTCGGCAATCAGTTCGCGCTGGAACTCCTTGTAGCCCGCAAAACCCAAGCGCTTGCAAAAACGCAAAATGCTCGAGGGCGAGGAGAACGTGGCATCGGCAAGACCGCGGACGGACAGCCCGACCACCTCATGCGGATGAGCACTCACGTATGCGATGACATTGCGTTCCGCCGGACTCGCGCTGAGCTCACGCTCGCGAAGCCTTAAAAGCAATCCGTTTGTCATCTCAAACACCTCCGTTGAGAAGAATTAAAGACCAACGAACGATTCGTACCGGATATAAACAGCTTTTACGGTACATTGTGCCGCATCGTGGCGCACAAAGGGCGAGCGTTCTACCGCTCGCCCCTCAAATCCGACCGCTCGGAAATACGCACGACACAAAAAAATTCAACGAGGCCGCATTATCAGAAACGGGTTTGTTACCGGCTAGCGCCTCGCATGGGCGCCGATCGGCCGAGTCGCATGGCGCACCAACGCCGCCGTCAACAATACCAACAGCATGGCGGTGACATAGCCCGCAGCATCGAATCCTAAATCGATAACGTCGAAATGCCTGCCGGGAACAAAGATCTTATGTACCTGATCGCCAACGGAGCAGGCGGCGCAAAAGAGCAATACGGGCACGCAACGGGAGCATACGCTCCACGGACGCCTGGAAAGGCAAACCACGACCACCGAGGCGAACAATCCGACGAAGAAAAACTCTACGGTATGGGCAACGCGACGGACGTTTGTGCCCACCCACATGCGAATGGAAGCAAGTCGGCCAGACCGGACAGGCGGGGCAGCCAAATCGGTGCCCCCGGTCATTCCGTTCTCCGTCTGGGCTTCACCCGTGGCATCGGCGGCCTGAATGCCCGTAGCCTGACCCTCCACCACACGCGCGGTGAACTCGCTCAGCAACGACGTCTCCACCGCATTTTGCTCCGTCAGCACCCAGATGCCCGCCAGCGTTACAGCGAACAGAACGATCGCGGTCCATCCGATTATTTGTTTTACGCGCGCCAAGGGCCAACCTCCTTTTTTTGAATATCAGCGAGTGTAGCCCCAAATGGCATCGTCACCGTATCAAAATTTGAATCGCAACAGGAAGCGACAAAGCGACGCAAAACCCTACCCCGCCTCGCGCATCCAGCGATCGAACGTCCCCACGCACACGCCCAGGCACTTTGCTGCCTGGCTGCGGGTAATATCGCCCGCCTCATAGCTATCGCGCACCAGCTCAAACTGAGGAGGGCATGGCTTGCGAGGTCGACCGAAACGGACCCCTCGCGCCCGCGCCGCTGCAATCCCCTCCGCCTGGCGCCGATGGATATTCTCGCGCTCCACCTGCGCCACGTAGCTCAGCAGCTGCAGCACAATATCAGCAATCAGGGTGTTAGTCACATCCGGCGCGCCGCTGGCCCTGGCGCGCGTGTCAAGCAATGGCATATCCAACACCACAATGGCAACCCCGAGCACCTTGGTAATGCGTCGCCATTCCTCAAGAATCTCGGAGTAATTACGGCCAAGTCGGTCGATAGAAAGCACCACCAGCACGTCCCCGTCTCCCAGGACGTGCAGCAGCTCGCGATAACGCGGTCGATCGAAGTCCTTGCCGCTCGCATGGTCGGCATAAATATTCGCCGAGCCCACGCCATAGGCGCCCAGCGCATCCAGCTGTCGATTCAGATTCTGATCGCGCGAACTCACCCGCGCATAACCGTACACCGTCGCCATCTCATCCCCGCTTTCTTGTAAACCTGCCAAAAAGGGACAGGTTTATTTTGGTAGGTTTTACCTCTCAAATAGCAGGTAAGCGGGCGGCCGAGCAGACGGCAAGGTAACCACGATTCAAATGCGAAGGGCGGTCCCGAAAGGCCGCCCTCCGCTCCCCCACCATAAGTCGGGATTTGGCTAATGGATAAGCTTAAAGTCCAAGTGCCCACGCGTGGTATTGACGCGCGAGACCTCGATAATTACGCGCTGCCCCAGCTCGTAACGGGTGCCCGTGTCGGCACCTGTGAGCGTTAGCGCGTCCTCGTCGAACTCGAACCACTCGTTGCCCAGGCTCTTGATCGAAACCAAGCCTTCGACCTGCGTCAGGTCCAAGCGCACAAAGAGGCCCATGCTGCTAATCCACGAGACGGTTCCGGCATAGCGCTCGCCCAGACGGTCCTCATAGTACTGGGCAATCTTGATCTTTTGCGTCGCATGGCTGGCGGCATCCGCCGCGCGCTCGGCATCGCTGCATGCGCGGCAGATCTGCGGCAGAATGCGCGGCAGCGACTCGCGCCCCTTGCCGATCAGCCACGGCGTACGGACCAAGGCGTCCTTGCCGCCGAGCTGCTCATAGGCCAACTGCAGCTTGAGTACGCGGTGCACCACCAGATCGGGGTAGCGACGGATGGGACTCGTAAAGTGGCAGTAGCACGGCGCGGCGAGCGCAAAGTGGCCCTCGTTGCGCGGCTTGTACAGCGCGCGCTGCATGCTGCGCAGAAGCAGCGTGTTGACGAGCGGTGCGTTGGCCGTACCGGCGGCAGCATCAACTGCAGCCTGCAGTTCATCGGGACTCCCCAGGGCAATACCGGCAGCACGGCGATCGTCGATGATGCCTAGCTGCGCCAGCGCAACGGCGGCACCGTGCAGGCTGTCGGGGCTCGGATCCTCATGCACGCGATAGCAGGCCTCGATATCACGGTCCGCCAGCCACTCTGCAACGCACTCGTTGGCGAGCAGCATGGCTTCCTCGATAAGCGACGTGGCACACGAACGCTCACGCGCCACAATCTGCACGGGCACTCCGTCCTCATCCAATAGAGCGCGAATCTCGGCCGTGTCAAAATCGACTGAGCCGCGGGCGCGACGAATACGACGGCGAAGTTCGGCGAGTTCGTTAGCGGCGACAAGGAAATCGCCGAGGTCGACGTTGTAGCCGCGGGCGGCCTCCTCGCACGCAAGACCGCGCTCAAGCGCTTCCTCGCGCAAGGCCTCAGCAGCCTCAACATCCTCAGCCGCGCCCTCCAGCACCGAATACTCAACCGCACCGGCGCGCACCAGCAGCGCCTCGGCGCCGTCATAGTCCATACGCACACGCGAGCGAATCACGCTGGGGTACGGATCGTAATGCCGCACGCAACCCTGCGCATCGAGCTCGATATCGACGGTAAACGCAAGACGGTCCTCGTCAGGGCGAAGCGAGCACAGGTTACAGGACAGGCGTTCGGGCAGCATGGGAAGCACGCGATCGGCCAAATACACCGATGTCGTGCGATGGCGAGCCTCAAGATCGATATGCCCGTCCCAAGCCACATAGTGTGAAACGTCGGCGATGTGCACACCCAGCTTGTAGCCGCCCTCGGGCGTACGCTCCAGCGAAATGGCATCGTCAAAGTCGCGCGCGTCGACCGGGTCGATCGTGATGACAAAGCGGTCGCGCAGATCGCGGCGGAGCGGGTCCTTAAGCGCCGCGGACACATCGAGCGAAAGCCCCTCGGCCTCGGCCAGCGCGGCCTCGGGATAGCTATCGGTATAGCCGTAACGCGCCATCACATATTGAACGCCCAAATCGGGCGCGTCATCTCCGCCAATGCGGCGTTCGATCGTCACAGTGCCCGATTCCAGGCGCGTCGGGTAGGTCAAAATGCGCGCGACAACAGCATCACCCGGGTGGACACCCAGACGATCCGCCGAAGTATCCTCGGGCAAAATGAAGAAGTCGGCCTTCAGGCGCGAATCGAGCGGCTCAATCACACCGAGCGGACCGGCGGTCTGGTACGTGCCCACCACGCTTATAGCTGCGCGCTCAACCACGCCCTCGATCACGGCGCGACGCTCGCCATGCGGGCTGTTCTTAATGCTCACGGCAACGGTATCGCCGTCCATGATCTCACGCTTGCCGCGGCCCATGACCTTGTAGTCGCCATTCTCGGTTACGACATAGGCACTGTGCTCATGGAGCTGCACGCGCCCGGTCAGGCTCGGACGGCGTTCGCTGCGCACCGGCCCGCGCTTATTGCGAGCTCCACGCTTATGCTTGTTATTGCGCCCCATGGCGCCTCCTAACTATCGATTGCCGTTTACATCCCAAGAGTCTACCCAAATGATCCCTAGGGGACAAAAAACGGGCCGCCCCATAAGAGACGACCCGTTGGAAGGGATGAATTCCAGGCATGCCTACACGCGCAGGTAGCGACGCATGGCGATGGCAGAACCAAAGAGGCCGATAATCACGCCGACCAGAATCAGCGCAGCATAGGTCACCAGGTAGTACTGCATCGGCAGGGCAAACGACATCCAGCCGATGCTCTCCTGCAGACGCGGAATCATCAGATTGCGCAGCAGCTCCAGAACGCCGATGGAAAGCAGCGAGCCCAAAATGGCCTGCAGTACGCCCTCGGTGATAAACGGGCCGCGAATGAAGCCGTTGCTGGCGCCGACCAGACGCATAATCGCAATCTCACGACGACGCGCCGTAATGGACAGGCGAATCGTGTTGTTGATGAAGATGAATGCGATAAAGGTCAGAAGGCCAACGAGCACCACGGCGGCGATGCGGATGTAGTTGGTCACCTGGAACAGGCGGCTCACTTCCTCCTGGCCGTACAGCACGCTCGCGTTGACGTCGCCGTCATCCGCGATCTTCTGGAAATCGGCATCCTTCTTGAGCTTCTCTGCCGTGCTCTCGACCTTGGACGGATCGTCCATCTCAATAGCGAAGGAAGCCGGCAGCGGGTTCTGGCCATCGAGCGCGCTCATGGTGGCGTCGGCGTTGCCCGACATCTTGCTCGTATACTCGGCCAGCGCGTCGTCCTTGTCCTTATAGGTCACGGACTTGACGTTATTCCACGTCTTAAGTTCGGCCTCAAAAGCCTGAACATCGGCCTGATCAGCGTCATCACTAATGAACGCGTTGATGACAACCTGATCCTCGACGGTGCCGATCACGGAGTTCAGCATCGCGGAGCCCATGATGAACAGGCCGATGATAAACAGCGAAAGGAAGATCGTGATGACGGCGCCGAGCGAGGTAGTCCAGTTACGGAAGAAGTGGCTGATTGCCTCTTTGAAGGAGTAGCCCACGTTAGTTGGTGCCATAGTTGCCGTAACCTCCCCTCTCCTGGTCGCGGATAACGTGGCCGCCCTCGAGGGCGATCACGCGACGGTGCATGCTATCGACCATCTCGCGGTCGTGCGTGGCGACGATCACGGTGGTGCCAGTGCGGTTAATACGCTCGAGCAGTTTCATGATGCCCAGTGAGATCGCCGGGTCGAGGTTGCCCGTCGGCTCGTCGCAGATCAGCAGCGGCGGACGGTTGACCATAGCGCGGGCGACGGCAACGCGCTGCTGCTCGCCACCGGAAAGCTGGTCGGGCAGCGAGTCCATCTGATCGGCCAGACCGACCAGACGCAGCACCTCGGGCACCTGGCTGCGAATGACGCCCTTGGGCTTGCCGATGCACTGAAGGGCAAACGCCACGTTTTCGTAGGCGGTCTTTTGCGGCAGAAGCTTAAAGTCCTGGAACACGGCGCCAATCTGGCGACGCAGGAACGGAACCTTGCGGTTCTTGATCTTCATGAGGTCCTGACCGGCAACCAGGATGCGGCCGCTCGTCGGCTTGACGTCGCGGTTGAGCGTCGACAGCAGCGTGGTCTTACCCGAACCGGAGTGACCGACCAGGAAGACGAACTCGCCCGGATAGATCTCGATGTTGATGTCGTCGAGTGCAGGCTTGTTGGGCTGTGCCGGATAGATCTTGGTGACATGCTCCATAAGGATAACGGGCTCGACACCGGCCTGCTTGGCCATCTTCTTGCGGCTGGCCTGCGGATCGATGGGCGCAAACACCGACGTGAAATCGGGGTTGTTGAGCGCGTTATCGAGGCTTGCGACCTCGGCGGCCTGATCGCTCTCGACCACCGGGGCAGCAGGCTGAGTGGGGTCGGGAATAGCGGCAAAGAGACCGGACTGCGCAGGCTGAGGAGCCGGCGTCGCAGGGGCAAAGGGGTCGGGAATGCCGGCCATGGTAGGCTGCGGCGTGGCGGCGCCAGCCTGAGGCTGCTCCACGCGAGCGGTCACGGCCTGAACGGGCTCAAAACCCGCCGTGCCGGAAAGCGCGACATCGCTGGTTGGATTGTAGGCAAAGGGATCGGATGCCGGCTGTGCCTGATCTGCCGGCTGAGCGGGGGCCTGAGCAACAGGCTGGCCCTCTGAATCCGGAGTGGCGAAACGACTGCCCTGGACGCCTGCCTGCGTCTTGGGGGCATCATCGCCCGCACCGGAGGTACGGAAGTGGTTACCCACTGGTGCTCCTTATCGTCGTGCGTTTAAACTACATGAGCGCTTAATATTTTAGCAGCATTAGCTTTGCTGCACATAAGAAGCATGGCCGTGTTTGGGTCCCTCCGGCCGGACACAGGGTTACTTTCCAAATCGTCCTCGGACATGTCGGAGCCTCCGCTGCGCACTACGTGCGGCGGGGGCTCCTCCGTCCTGCGGAAAGATTTGGAAAGTAACCCTGTGTCCGGCCTGCGATAACTAAGGGGTCGCCGCGTTTATCTTGAGGTGCTGCATATACAAAGCTGGAAGGGTCTGAATTGCGCTTTGTCGATATATGCCCTTTTTCCTGATGGGACCGTGCTTGAGGGGCGTCTTCATGAGTTGCGGTGAAATAGGGACTGTTTTACCAGTTAAAAGGTCTAATCAGTCCCTATTTCACCGCAACTGAAACAGGGGCGCTCTCCAAGAGAGCGCCCCTGCCGGGTTTCCATAGTTCTGGCGAAGCAGTCCTTGAGATCCGCCTTGCCTTATGCCAAGAACTCCTTGGTGGTCGCCACGATGTTGGCGGCGTCCAGGCCATACTTGTGCAAGAGCTCGGCACCCGGGCCGGACTCGCCAAAGGTGTCGTTGACGCCGATCTTCTTGAGGGGCGTCGGGCACTGCTCGCACAGGACGTCGGCAACGGCGCTGCCCAGGCCACCGATTACAGAATGCTCCTCGACGGTCACGACGTGGCCGGTCTTGGTGGCGCTCTTGACGATCAGGTCGGCATCGATGGGCTTGATGGTGTGCATGTTGATGACCTCGGCGTCGATGCCCTCGGCAGCGAGCTGCTCGGCGGCCTCGAGAGCCTCGCCGACCATCAGGCCGCAGGCGATGATGGTGACGTCGGCGCCCTCGCGCATAACAATGCCCTTACCCAACTCGAAGTTGTAGGTCTCGGGGTCGTTGATAACCGGCGAGGCCAAACGAGCGAAGCGCATGTACACCGGACCGTCGCACTCGTAGGCGGCGCGCGTCACGGAGCGGGCCTCGACGTCGTCGGCAGGAACGATCACAGTCATGCCGGGGATGACGCGCATGAGGGCGATATCCTCGCAGCACTGGTGCGTGGCACCATCCTCGCCCACCGAGATACCGGCGTGCGTGGCACCAATCTTAACGTTGAGGTGCGGGTAGCCGATGGAGTTACGGACCTGCTCAAAAGCGCGGCCGGCTGCGAACATGGCAAAGGTGCTCGCGAAGGCAACGCGGCCGGTGGTCGCGATACCGGCGGCGACGCCCATCAGGTTGCTCTCGGCGATACCCACGTCGAAGAAGCGGTCGGGGCAGGCGGCCTTGAACTTGCCGGTCTGCGTGGCGGCGGCCAGGTCGGCGTCGAGGACCACAAAGTCATCGTGCTCGTTGGCGAGCTCGACGAGGGCCTCGCCGTAGCTTACGCGCGTGGCGATTTTTTTGACGTCTGCCATCCTAGAGCTCCTCTCCGGCGGCCGTGAGCTCTGCCATGGCCTGCTCAAACTGTTCATCATTGGGGGCCTTACCGTGCCAGCCCACCTGGTTCTCCATAAAGGAGACGCCCTTGCCCTTCGTGGTCTCGGCGATAATGGCGGTCGGCTGACCCTTGGTGGCGCGAGCCTCGGCAAAGGCGGCGCGGATCTGGTCGAAGTCGTTGCCGTCGGCGAGCTCCACAACATGGAACTTGAAGGCGCGGAACTTGTCGGCGAGCGGCATGGGATCGTTGACCTCCTCGACGGGGCCGTCGATCTGCAGGCCGTTGTGGTCGACGATCACGCAGAGGTTGTCGAGCTGCTGGTTGCCGGCAAACATGGCGGCCTCCCAGACCTGGCCCTCCTCGCTCTCGCCGTCGCCCAGCAGGGCGTAGGTGCGGTAAGTATCGCCCCAGTGCTTGGCGGCAACGGCCATGCCCACGGCGGCGGAGATGCCCTGCCCGAGCGAACCGGTGGACATGTCAACGCCCGGGGTGTCGTTCATGTTGGGGTGACCCTGTAGGTGACTGCCGATGTGGCGCAGCGTCTCGAGATCATCCTTGGGGAAGAATCCGCGCTCGGCGAGCACGGCGTACAGACCAGGCGCGCAGTGACCCTTGGAAAGCACGAAGCGATCGCGGTCGGCCTTGCGGGGGTCGGCCGGGTCGACGTTCATTTCCTCAAAGTACAGATAGGTCATGATGTCGGCAGCGCCGAGCGAACCGCCCGGATGGCCGGACTTGGCAGCGTGCACGCCGGTGACGATGCCCTTCCTTACCTCGTTGGCAACCTTTTTGAGCTCTTCGTCGCTCATTGTGCCTTCCTTTCATCCTCTTTAGACAAGATGCGCACGGCACAGAAGGTCGTCCCAACACAGCCGCAATGCACGTACGTCATTCATTATGCTGGAAACTGATGGCTTTACCAGACTTTTTATCATTATTTGAGCAATTTAGCAGGCAGACCCGCTGATGAAACGGTTTATCAATGTGAACGTCTTTTGGATGGAGCGCAGTCGGCCCTACGCGTTAATGTCCTTGAATCCCTCGCCGAAGGTTTCCGTAACGTCGGCCACGGTTACGATGGCGCGCGGGTCGCGCTCGCGCACGATCGTCTTGAGCGTGTTGAGCTCGCGACGGCTCACGATTACCATGATCACCGGCTTCTCGGCACCCGAGTACATGCCGGTCGCCCTCAGCTTGGTGCAGCCGCGGCCCAGGCCATACATGATGTCGGCCGCGATATCGGGAAACTTGTCCGAGATGATGAGCACCATACGGCGCCTGTTGCCGCCGTCGACCACGGCATCGATCACGTAGCCGCTAATGACCATCGAAAGGCCCGCATACAGCGCGTTTTCGACCGAAAAGACCGGGGCCGACAGCGCGCACACGGCAACATCGATCGCCATGACGGTCGAGCCAACCGGCAGCGATGTGTTGCGCGAGATAATCTGACCGATGGTGTCGGAGCCACCAGTGTTAGCACCGGCGTGCAACACCATGCCATATCCGACGCCCGTGATGATGCCGCCCCACATAGCAGGCAGCATCAGATCGGCATGTGCCAGCGGCGCGACAAACGGAGCGAACAGGTCGGTGAAAAAGCCCAGCAGCACAAAGCCCGTCGCCGTCTGCACCACGTAGAACATGCCGCCCGCACGCATAACCACCAGCAGCAGCAAGGCATTCATCACAATTGTCTGGATACCGACGGGCAGCGATATGCCATGCGAGGCGCCAACCGCCTGAATAATGGTGGCGAGACCTGTAACGCCGCCGGCGGCAAGGCCGTTGGGAATCAAAAACAGGTCCGTCGCGATAGCTGCCAGGGCACAGCCAAACATGATCTTGGGCAAGTCATGAAAGAAGTTCATCGAAAGAATACGCTTGATGTCCAGACGATATGCCATGCTGCCTCCCTCAAAAAAGCGCACCCAAACGAGTGCGCCTTGAACTTCTTGCCGTATTCGATTCTACCGATTCACCGAGCAAATACCACCCCTGCGAAGTGTCTGCATCGACCCGGAGCCAGCCATGTGCCTAGGCGCCCGAGCCTTCCGCATCGGCGTTGCCGGTTGCCCAGCGATGGTAGCCGATCACAAATGGATCCAGATCGCCATCGTCGAGAACAGCCTCGACGTTGCTGGTCTCCACACCCGAGCGCAGGTCCTTGACCATCTGATACGGGTAGAGCACGTAGCTGCGAATCTGGTTGCCAAACCCGATCGTGGTCTTGGGTCCACGAATCTCGTCGAGTGCCTCGGCGCGCTTCTCGAGCTCGATCTCGTACAGGCGGGCCTTGAGAATCTGCATGCACGCGGCCTTGTTTTGAATCTGGCTACGCTCGTTTTGGCACGTGACAACGATACCGCTGGGAAAATGCGTCACGCGTACGGCGGAGTCGGTGGTGTTGACGCCCTGGCCGCCCGGGCCGCTCGCGTGATACACGTCCACGCGGATATCGTCGGGACTGATCTCGATGTCGATATCGTCAGGCAGCACGGGGATGACCTCGACGCCGGCAAACGTGGTCTGGCGGCGCTTCTTGTCGTCGGTGGGGCTAATGCGCACCAGACGGTGGACGCCGGCCTCGGCGCGCAGCATGCCAAACGCATCCTTGCCCTCGACGGTAAAGGTCGCACGGTCGATGCCGATGACCTCAGCCGCGGGACAGTCGTTAATGGTGACCTTCCAGCCGCGACGCTGGCAGTACTTCATGTACATCTTAAAGAGCATGAAGGTCCAGTCCTGCGCCTCCAGGCCACCCTGTCCGGGCTTGATGGTCACAATCGCGTCGCCGTGATCGAACTCACCGGTAAACCAGCTCGAAAGCTCGAGCTCGTCGATAGCGCGGGCCAGGCGTTCTGCCGTAGCGGCAGCCTCCTCGCGCAATGCGGTGGCATCTGGGTCGTCGCCCATCTCCTCGGCAAGCTCCAGCGCCGCGCGGGCGTCAGATAGCTCACCGCGCGCGGTATCCACGGCAGCGATATCTTCCTTGGCGCGAGCGATCTGCTCCATGGTGGCGCGAGCGGCGTCGGCGTCATCCCAAAAGCCGGGGGCCACGCTTTTTGCCTCGAGCTCGGTCACGCGTGTGCGCTTCTCGTCCAAATGAAGATACGACTCGACCTCGCCGAGCCGGTCCGCAAACGCGTCCAGCTCGGCGGGCGTTACCTCTAAAGCCTCGGCCATTAACGATTCCTGCCGTGGCAGTACTTGAACTTCTTACCGCTGCCGCAGGGGCAAAGGTCATTGCGGCCAACGTTGACGTACGGATCGTCGCTCTCGTCCTTGCGGTAGGTGGTCACCTTGCCGCCGTTGTTGACAGCAGCCGGGCCTCCCTGGACGGCCGTACGAGCCTGCACCTGTGCCTGCTTGCGCAGCACCGAGCTGCCGTTGTCGCCATCGACATCGGCGGGGCCGGAGAAGTGCGCGCCCTCGAGCGCGGGGTCCTCCTTGTGCTCCACGGCGTGCGGGGCGGCCTTGATCTCGATACGCAGGACGGTGCGCAGGTAATCCTCGTACATGGTGTCGACGAGCATCTGGAAAGCGCCGTAAGCCTCGGTCTTGTACTCGACCAGCGGGTCGCGCTGACCAAAGCCGCGCAGTCCGATACCGGTCTTGAGGTAGTCCATCTCCTGCAGGTAGTTCATCCAGCGGGTATCGATGACGCGCAGCATGACCTGGGTGTTGAGCTCGCGCATGAGGTCCTCACCCAGACGCTCGGCCTTCATGTTGTAGCACTTCTCGACGTAGGCCAGGACATCGGCAGCCAGGGCCTCAAAGTCCTCGTCGGGGAACTTGGGCGTATCGATATGCCCGGTGAGCTCCACGACCCACTTGCGCAGGCCCTCCAGGTCGCGCTCGCCATCGTGGCTGTCCTTGGTGCAGAACTCCTGCACGCAGCGGTACACGGTGTCGTGCATGACCTCGGTGATGTGGTCGGTCAGATCCTTGCCGTCCAGAATCTTGTTGCGCTCGGCGTAGATGACCTGGCGCTGCTTGTTCATGACGTCATCGTACTCGAGGACGCTCTTGCGCATGGAGAAGTTGATGCTCTCGACCTTGTGCTGGGCATTCTCGACGGCCTTGGAGATGATCTTGTGCTGGATGGGCATGTCGTCGCCCATGTCGGCGGTGACCATCATCTTGGAGACGCGGTCCATCTTGTCGCCGCCGAACAGGCGCATGAGGTCGTCCTCGAGCGACAGGTAGAACTGAGTCTCGCCCGGATCGCCCTGACGACCGGAGCGGCCGCGCAGCTGGTTGTCGATACGACGGGACTCATGGCGCTCGGTGCCGATGACGGTCAGGCCGCCGGCGGCAAGCACGCGCTCGCGCTCGGCCCTGCAGGTCTCCTTGGCCTCGGCGTTAAACTGCTCGAGCTGCTCGGGCGTCACGTCCTCCATGGTCAGGCCCTCGTGCTCAAGGCGCTCGCGCACCAGCTCGTCGGGGTTGCCGCCCAGCAGGATGTCGGTACCACGACCGGCCATGTTAGTAGCGATGGTCACGGCGCCGTAGCGTCCGGCCTGGGCAACGATATGGGCCTCGCGCTCGTGATGCTTAGCGTTGAGGACCTCGTGCGCGATGCCGCGCTTGGTAAGGGCGGCCGACAGCTTCTCGGAGCTTTCGATGGAGACGGTGCCCACCAGGACCGGCTGGCCCTTGGCGTGACGTCGCTCGACGTCGTCGGCAACGGCGTTGTACTTGGCCTGGATGGTGCGGTACACCAGGTCCTCGTGGTCAACACGCTGGACGGGCTTGTTGGAGGGGATGACCTCGACGGGCAGCTTGTAGATCTCGCGGAACTCGGCATCCTCGGTGAGTGCCGTACCGGTCATGCCGGAGAGCTTGTCATATAGACGGAAGTAGTTCTGCAAGGTGATGGTGGCCAGCGTCTGGTTCTCCTCGCGCACGAGCACGCCCTCTTTGGCCTCGATGGCCTGGTGCAGGCCCTCGGAATAGCGGCGGCCCTCCATGATGCGACCGGTGAACTCGTCGACGATCTTGACCTCGCCGTTCGTGACCACGTACTGCTTGTCGCGATGGAACATGTACTGGGCTTTCAGCGCCTGCTGCAGGTGGTTGACCAGCTGGCCCGAAAAGTCGGCGTAGATGTCCTCGATGCCCAGACGGCGCTCGATCTTCTTAAGACCGCGCTCGGTGGCGGCGATGGTGTGCTTGGCCTCATCCATGACGTAGTCGCCCGTGGGCTCGACGTCCTCGGTGGCGGTGAGCATGTCGTGCGACACGTCCTCACCGCGCTCCAGGCCGCGCACGGCACGCGCGAAGTCCTTGTAGGTGCTGGCGGACTTGGTGCCGGCGCCCGAGATAATGAGCGGCGTTCTGGCCTCATCGATCAGGATGGAGTCGACCTCGTCGACGATGGCGTAGTTATGGCCGCGCTGTACGCGCTGCTCGGGGCGGGTGACCATGTTGTCGCGCAGGTAGTCGAAACCGAACTCGGAGTTGGTGCCGTAGGTGACGTCTGCCTGGTAGGCCGGACGCTTGAGCTCGAGCGGCATATTGTTCTGGAGCAGACCGACGGTCATCCCCAGGTACTTATAGATGCGGCCCATCCACTCGGAGTCGCGCTTTGCCAGGTAATCGTTGACGGTAACGACATGCACGCCCTTGCCGGCGATAGCGTTGAGGTAGCCGGCCAAGGTAGAGACAAGGGTCTTGCCTTCGCCGGTCTTCATCTCGGCGATATGGCCCTCGTGAAGCGCCATGGCGCCGATGAGCTGCACATCAAAGTGGCGCATGCCCATGGTGCGCTTGGAAGCCTCGCGCACGGTGGCAAAGGCCTCGGGGAGCATATCGTCGAGCGACTCGCCGTTGGCGTAGCGCTCACGGAACTTATCGGTTTGGGCGCGGAGCTCCTCCTCGGTCATCTTCTCAAACTGGGGCTCAAGACCGTTGATCTGGTCGACGATCTTGTAGTAGCGCTTAAGGTCCTTATCGGATCCAAAGGACAGCAGCTTTGA
>CABURR010000004.1 GCA_902493985.1 uncultured Collinsella sp.
CTCTACAGTCCTGCGCAAGACGGAAAGCACATTAAGTGCTTTCCTTTGCGTGCGGAACTCGCGACAAACTTACCCCGCCCCGGCCTCCGATGGCCCAGACCTGCCAAAAAGGACAGGTTTATTTTGGTCGGTTTTATCTGGGGATATGCCGAGGGCACGGCTATCGACAATTCAGAAAATAAGAAAACCTGAATAGACTATCTGACACAATCGCAAGCGGTACCCACCAGCCCTTTTGCTATTCCCGGTGGGGGCCTCGGGTAAAGTTTATCGCGAGTTCCGCACGAGCCGGAGAGCACTTAATGTGCTCTCCGTGCGAGCAGGACTGTAGAGCAGGAAACTTTACCCGCGGCCCCCACCGGGAATAGCAAAAGGGCGACCCCTGTCTGGAGTCGCCCTTACTGAGCTGCTTATATGCGGCTGTTACTCGGCGTCGTGGTGACGGCGGGGCTTGCGGCCTCCGTTGTCGCCGGGACGGCGCGGGCGGTCGCTGCGCTCGGAGCGCTCGCGACGCGGACGCTCACGGCGCTGGAAGTGCTCGCCGTCGCCCTCGGAGGCACCCTCGGCGCGAGCCGGGGCCTCGGGCTTATCCAGACGATCGAGCGAGATCTTGCCACGATCGTCGACCTCGATGACGACGACCTTGACCTCGTCGCCCACGTTGAGGACGTCCTCGACCTTCTCCACGCGGCCCTTGGCGACGCGGGAGATGTGCAGCAGGCCGTCCTTGCCGGGCAGCAGGTTCACGAAGGCGCCGAAGGGCTGGATGGAGACCACGCGACCGGTGTACTCCTCGCCCGGCTCGGGAACCTTGATGATGAGCTTGATGCGCTCGACGGCCTGGTCGACGGACTCGCCGGTGCCGCCGACAAAGACGGTGCCGTCCTCCTGGATGTCGACCGAAGCGCCGGTCTCGTCCTGGATGCCGCGAATGACCTTACCGCCGGAACCGATGACGTCGCGGATCTTGTCGGTCGGAACCTGGATGGAAACGATGCGCGGAGCGGTGCTACGCGTGGTGTGGCGCGGCTCGGGGATCACATCGAGCATCTTCTGCAGGATGAAGGCGCGACCCTCCTTGGCCTGCTGCAGGGCGCGGGCCAGGATGTCGAAGGTAAGACCGGTGGCCTTGTTGTCCATCTGCAGGGCGGTGATGCCCTCGGTGGTACCGGTGACCTTAAAGTCCATGTCGCCCAGGAAGTCCTCGAGACCCTGGATGTCGGACAGGACCACGGTCTTGCCCTCCTCCTGGATCAGGCCCATGGCGATACCGGAGACCGGGCGCTTAATGGGCACGCCGCCGTCCATAAGGGCGAGCGTGGAGCCACAGGTCGAAGCCATCGAAGAGGAGCCGTTGGACTCCATGACCTCGGAGACGACGCGGATAGCGTAGGGGAACTCATTCTCGTCGGGGAGCACCGGAAGCAGAGCACGCTCGGCCAGGTTGCCGTGGCCGATCTCGCGACGCTTGGGGCTGCCCATGCGGCCGGTCTCGCCGGTGCAGAACGGCGGGAAGTTGTAGTGGTGCATGTAGCGCTTGCCCTCGGTGGGCTCGATGGTATCCAGACGCTGGCCCTCGTTGAGCATGCCGAGCGAAAGAACCGAGAGCACCTGGGTCTGGCCACGCTGGAACAGGCCGGAGCCGTGAACGAGCGGCAGGTAGTTATCCTTCACCATGATGGGGCGAATCTCGTCGGCGGCACGGCCGTCGACGCGCTCGCCGGTCTCGACGACCATGGTGCGCATGGCCTTCTTCTCAAGCTTCTTGAGCGCCACGGGGATCTCGCGCTCCCAAGCGGCCTGCTCCTCCTCGGTGAACTCGGCGCGGATGGACTCCTTCAGAGCCTCGACCTTACCGATACGGGAAAGCTTGTCGGCATCGCGAAGGGCGGCTGCCATCTCGTCGTAGTGGGCGAAGATGCGCTCCTGGACCTCCTCGACGGGCTGATCGAGCGGGTACTCCTTCTTGACGATGGCACCGTTGACCTGCTCCCACTCGGCAACGAACTCGTCCTGAGCCTGGCAGAAGGCAGCAAGGGCCTCCTGGCCAAACTTCATGGCGGCGAGCATGTCGTCCTCGGAGATCTCCTCGGCGCCGGCCTCGACCATCGAGATGAAGTCGGCAGAGCCGCCCAGCTCCAGGTCCAGATCGGAGTTCTCGCGCTCCTCGTAGGTGGGGTTGACGATAAACTCGCCGGTCTCCACGTTGCGGCCGATGCGCACGCAGGCAAGCGGACCCTCGAAGGGCACGCCGCCGAGCGTCATGGCCAGGGAAGCACCCATGACGTTGATGACATCGAAGGGATTGACCTGGTCGGCGACGAGCGAGGTAGCGACGATGTGCACCTCGTTGCGGAAGCCGTCCGGGAAGCTCGGGCGAATCGGACGGTCGATCATGCGCGCGGTGAGCGTGGCCTTCTCGCTGGGACGGCCCTCACGCTTGAGGTAGCCACCCGGGATGCGGCCGGCGGCGTACATCTTCTCGTTGAAGTCGACGGTCAGCGGGAAGAAGTCGTAGTTCTTACGCTCCTTGGAGACGACCACGGTGTCGAGCATCGTGGTGTCGCCCTGCTTGACCAGGCAGGCGCCGGTGGCCTGCTTGGCAAGCTCGCCCGACTCAAAGGTGTAGGTCTTGCCGTACAGCTCAAAGGTCTTGGATACGAGTGTCATTGTTCTCCTTAACCCCGCAGACCCCTTGTCTGCGGGCTTCTCATGTGACGCGGGCCCCCTGCCCCCGCCACGCTTCAGAGCGTGATTGTTCGCGCCCTTACACAAAAAGAGCGCCCCGCTGCGCAGGACGCTCTTAGCATGTACAAATCCTACTGGATGTTGTCGCGGATGCCCAGAGCCTTGATGAGCTCACGGTACTCGACGATGTCGTTCTTCTTGATGTAGGAGAGAAGACGACGACGACGGCCGACGAGCATGAGCAGGCCACGACGGGTGTGGAAGTCCTTCTGGTGGGACTTCATGTGCTCGGTCAGCTCCTTGATGCGCTCGGACAGGATGGCGACCTGAACCTTGGGGTTGCCGGTGTCGACCGGGGTGTTACCGAACTGGGCAGTCAGCTCCGCCTTGCGCTCTTTGGAAACAGTCATTGTTTCACCTTTCGTTTTGCGTCGCCCACGGGCGACTCGATTCGCCTCGGACTGGGAAGCCGCCGGTGGAGCGAACAACCAAGGTCGAGGTACCAACAGGTCGGTATGTTACCACAAGCAGCCCGCGCCTGCGCATCATCACCGACCCAACATGAATTCCATCGCGCGGAGGCGCTGATCGGTGTGCGTCGCAGCCCAAACATGCGAAAGCCCGAGCAGGAATGCCGCCGTATGCGGGTCGATTCGCTCGGCCATGAGCGCATCGAAGGTCATGGACATGAGGGCGCGCAGCCATGCGGTCTCACCGGTCGACACCAGTTCGGCACCTGGAACGCTCGACGCGCACGACCCGCACATGAGACCGCCCGCCTGGGCTGAAAAATACGACAGCATGGGGTCTCCGCACAGCACGCAGGCCGAAAAATCGGGTCGATAGCCAACGTGCGACAGCAGCTTAAAGACATATGCCGCCACAAGTAGATCCATGTGCGCTGTGTCGAGCCCGCTGCCCGCCAGGGCAAGCGCTCGCTGCGTGATGGCAAAGGTGAACGGGTCCTCAGCGTCCTCGAACGAGCATACGCGCGCGACCTCGGCGATCGCGCTTGCGGCGCAGGTCGTCTCGTAATCGGGCGTAGCGCTGAGCGGCGCCTCCATAAGCTCGGCCTGGGAAACCACGTCGAGCGACCGTCCATGCGCGAGCAGCATATCGACGGTACAGAACAGCTCGCAGCGCGCAGCCAGGCGCCCACCGGGTTTGCGGGCGCCCTTTGCCACGGCACGAACCTGCCGACCCCGCTCGTCAAGCATCGTCAGGATCAGGTCCGTCTCTTTAAGCTTCGTCTTGTCGAGGACGAGCACCTTGGTGCGATATGTCCGGGAGCCTGCCATGCGCGCCGCGCGTCCTTAGTCCTCGGCGTTGTAGCCAAAGCGGCGAATCTGGGCCTCGTCGTCACGCCAGCCGGCCTTGACCTTCACGTCCAGCTCCAAAAAGACCTGCGTGCCAAAGATACGCTCAAGATCGCGACGGGCGTCGATACCGATATGCTTGATCATCTCGCCGCCCTTGCCGATGATGATGCCCTTTTGGCCCTCGCGCTCGACGTAAATGGTGGCGTGCACGCGCAGTACCTTCTTGGTCTGCTCGAGTGCATCGCAGATCACGCCAACGGAGTGCGGGATCTCATCACGGGTGCGGCGCAAGACCTTCTCGCGCACAAACTCGGCAACGAGCGTTTCGTCGGAAGCGTCGGTACCCATATCCTCGGGGAACCAACGCGGACCCTCGGGCAAAAAGTGCGCAACGGTCTCGATAAAGGCATCGACGTTGAAGTTCTTGACCGACGACGTCACGATCTCGTCGTCATATTCCATGAGCTCGTGGGCTGCCTTGAGCTGCTCCATGACCTGTGCGGGGTCGACCTCATCGGCCTTAGTGAGCACCAGGACCTTCTTGCAACGGGCGCATCTGACGCGCTCGGCAACCCAGGCGTCTCCCCTGCCGATCGGTTTGGTGGCATCAATCAAAAACGCGACGACATCAACATCGTTCAGCTCGAACAGCGCGCTCTTGTTGAGCTCGGATCCCAGGCCGTCCTTGGGCTTATGAATACCCGGGGTATCGACAAAGACCAGCTGGTAGCCGGGACGGTTGACGACGGCGCGCATGCGGCGGCGGGTCGTCTGGGCCACCGGCGAAGTGATGGCGACCTTCTTGCCATAGCAGGCGTTGAGCAGCGTAGACTTGCCGGCGTTGGGACGACCGACCAGGGCCACAAAGCCGCTGCGGAAACCGGGCTCCACGTCGCCAAAGCCCGCGAGGTTGTCGTCCTCGTCGCACAGGGCGTCGAGCTCCTCATCGCTCATGCCCTCAAACGGGTCGAACTCCTCGACTTCCTCGAGCTCCTCGGTATCCACCGCGTCCAGGGACTCGTCGTCCAAAATCTCATCGGCAGACTGCATATTGTCGGACATGGGAATCCCTTTCTAAATAAAGCCGAGCGCGTGGGCAAATACCAGCACGCCCACAATTGCGGCGGTGATGGAAAGAATGTAAACAGAGGCGGCGGCGATGTCCTTCGCACGCTTGGCCAGCGGATGGAGCTCCTGGGTCGCTAGGTCGACGATAGCCTCCATAGCGGTGTTGCACAGCTCGCCGTGAATCACCAGGCCACAACAGATGATAATCGTGGCCCACTCGGCAATGTCGAGGCCCACGATACAGCCGGCAATGACGGTGCACACGCCCGCCACGAGCATGACCTTGATGTTGCGCTCGGTCTTGACGGCGGTAACGAAGCCCTCCATGGCGTAGGAAAACGACTTTAAGAAGGACGGATGGTCCTTGTTCGATCCGGGAATCATAGACGGCTCCTAGTCGTGGGCGTGGTTGGTGATGGGGCCGACGTGGACTAGCTTGGGGTCCTCGCCGCGCTCGAACGCCAGATCGCGCAGGATGGCGTCCTCGCGGGCCTCCATGACCTCGGCCTCGTCGTCCTCGATATGGTCATAGCCCAGCAAGTGCAGCATGCCGTGTACGAGCATCAGACGACACTCGTCAGCGGAGCTATTGCCAAAACCGGGGGCCTGACGGGCAATAACCTGCGGGGCCAAGATGATATCGCCGAGCTCGAGCGTCTCGTCGGCGGGAATATCCTCGTCAAAGGCCGAGTCGCATTCAAACGAGAGCACATCGGTGGTGCGGTCGATACCGCGCCACTCGTGGTTGAGCTCGTGCATCTCGTCCTCGTCGACATACGAAAGGGAAATCTCGACTTCACGCTCAACGCCCTCGGCGGCAAGCACAACCTCGCAGATGTGCTCCACCTCCTGGGCATCGAGCAGCGTATCGAGCTCGGCATCGTTGCTGATCAATACACTCAACGGGACTCCTTTCGGTCGCGCGGGCGCTGCTCGCGCACGTCATCATAAGCATCGTATGCCTCGACGATACGTCCCACCAAGGCATGGCGCACCACGTCGGCACGCTCGAGGTGCGAAAATGCGACATCGTCGACACGGCCCAAAATCTGCTCAACGTCAGCAAGACCGCCGCGACGACCAACCAGGTCGCGCTGACTCAGGTCGCCGGTAATCACAAACTTGGAGTTGAAGCCCAGGCGCGTCAGGAACATCTTCATCTGCTCGGGCGTGGTATTTTGCGCCTCGTCGAGTACCACGAAAGCATCGCTCAGCGTGCGGCCGCGCATGTAGGCAAGCGGGGCGATCTCGATCACGCCGCGCTCCATAAGCTCATCGGTTCGCTCGCGATCCATCATGTCAAAAAGGGCGTCGTAGAGCGGACGCATGTAGGGATCGATCTTTTCCTCAAGGGTACCGGGCAAAAAGCCCAGATTCTCCCCCGCCTCGACAACCGGACGCGTCAAGATCAGACGACCCACCTCGTGACGCTTGAGCGCGGCAACGGCGAGCGCCATGGCCAGATAGGTCTTACCGGTACCGGCAGGACCCAAGCCAAACGTGATGGTATGCGAGCGGATGGCATCCACATAGCGCTTTTGCCCGAGCGTCTTGGGGCGAATGACGCGGCCGCGATACGAAAGCAGCACGTCATCGCGAAGCGACGTAGTCTCGTGCTCACCGTCGCGTAAGACGGCCAGACAGCGAGAAACATCGTCGGCAGACAGCGTGCGCCCGGCGGCCGCCTCGCGAAAAGCATGCTCGAAAAAGCGCGCCACGAGTTCGACCTCGTTCGGGTCGCCGCTCACGGAGATGCTATCGCCACGGGCGACCACATGAGCGCGAACCAAGCTCTCGAGCGCACGAAGGACGCCGTCGCCGGCGCCCAAAACGCGCGAGGGATCAATCCCCTCGGGAACGGTAAGTCTAATCTTCGAGGCTTCCATGAACCTCCCTGCGCGCATGGACCAAGCCGGAATCATCGACTCCGATGATAGCAACATCGAGCAGGCACGGGGCTGTAAGTCCACAGGTATCGTCAAGACGGGCATGATGGAACGAACCGAGCGTCAGGTTGTCGCCGTACTCGAGGACGGCACGCTCGACCGTGCCCACACGACGACGAGCGTCGGCAATAGCGAGTTCCTGTGCGGCGGCCCGCATACGGCGGCTGCGCTCGGCCATAACCTCGGGCGGTACCTGATCAGGCATATCGGCAGCAAGGGTACCGGGACGCTTGCTATAGCGGAACACGTGCATACGCGAGAAACCCACACGACGGCACAGCGCCAGCGACTCCTCGAACTCCTCGTCCGTCTCACCAGGAAAACCGACGATGACATCGCACGAAAGAGACGCCTGGGGCAAGTTGGCGCGAATCATACGCACCGTGTCCTCAAAGGCCTCGGCGCTATAGGGACGACCCATGCGATGCAGGGTCGCCGTGCAGCCGGACTGCACGGGCAGGTGCAAAAACGGGGCGATACGCTGCGGATAGCGTGCCATAACCTTAAGCAGGCGCTCAGAGATATCCATGGGCTCGACCGAGGAAATGCGCACATGAGGAATAGACGTGCGCTCCATGATGGCCTCGAGCAGCTCATCGATTTCGACATGCTCGTCGGTCGCGCTCTTGCCATCGTAGGCACCCAGGTTCACACCGGTCAGCACCACCTCGGGCACGCCGGCCTCCTGGGCCTCGCGAACTTGCTCGAGCACGGACTCGACGGGCACGGAGCGCTCGGGGCCACGTGCCTTCCACACAATGCAATAGGTGCAGCGGTGGTTGCAGCCGTCCTGAATCTTCACGCCCAGGCGAGAGCGACCGAGCGCATCGACCACCTCGCCATCGCTGCAGGCGGGAACGCTATCGGACTCAACGCCCAGCACCTCGCAGACACGTTCGGCGACATCGATCTTGGACGGCTCGGCGATCACGCGATCCGAAAGCTCCAACAACTCCTCAGGATGCAAATTGACCACGCAACCGGTCACGAGCACATAGGGCTCGTTTGGATGGGACAGCGCATGACGGACGGCCTTACGGGTCTTGGCCTCGGCCTCGCCCGTAACGGCACAGGTGTTAATGACGATCAGATCGGCATCCTGGGGCTCCACCATAGCAAAGCCCAGGCGCATAAGATCGGCAGTGATACGGTCAGACTCAACCCGGTTGACACGGCAACCGAGGTTGACGACGGAAATATGGGGTGCGAGCACGCGGGCTCCTTAATCGAGGATATCGTCGAGGGCGCTCTTGATACGGTCGGTCACCGACTTCTTACCGGAAGCGACGTCATCGCCCATATCATCGGCAAAAGCACGGAGCAGCTCGCGCTGCTTATTGGAAAGATTGGTGGGAACGACCACGCGCAGTTGCACGATCAGGCGGCCACGCGAACCGCCACCGCCAATGCGCGGCATGCCGTAATTATTGACGTTCACGGTGTCGCCGTACTGGGCGCCGGCGGGAACCGTCACCTTAACGACCTCGTCGGGCATAATGCCCTCGACCTCAATCTCGCAGCCGAGCGCAGCCTGCGCAATCGAGATATCGCTCACCAGGTACAGGTCGTCACCGTTGCGCTTAAAGCGCTCATGGTCGGCAACGCGCACGTTGACAATCAGGTCACCCGAGGGCTCGCCGCGAAGGCCGGCCTCGCCAAAGCCGCTCACGCGCAGCTGGCGACCGGTCGAAACGCCGGCGGGAATATCGATGTCGATCTTTTCATGCGAAGGCGTGCGGCCCTGACCGTCGCAGGTCTCGCAGGGATGGTCGATAACCGTGCCCTCGCCATGGCAGTCGGGGCAAGGCGAGGAAGACTGAACCTGGCCCAGGAACGAGCGCTGGACCGTCGTGACGTAGCCTGTACCGTGACAGCGGCCGCACTGCTTTTCCTGTGCGCCCTCTGCCCTACCGGTGCCATTGCAGTCCTCGCAAGGAGCAAGGCGGTCATAGCTGATCGTCTTTTTGCAGCCGAGCGCCGCCTCCTCGAGCGTCACCGAAAGCGAGATGGCCATGTCGCGACCGCGACGACGCTCACGACGGTTGCGGGCGCCACCGCCGGCACCGCCGCCAAAGAACGAGGAGAACAAGTCGTCCATGCCCATGCCACCAAAGATATCGTTGATATCGACGTAGCCCGAACCACCAGGGCCGTCGGCAGTGCCGTAACGGTCGTAGTTAGCACGCTTCTGCTCATCGGAAAGAACGGAATAGGCCTCGTTGAGCTCCTTGAACTTGGCCTCGGCCTCGGGGTCGTCCGAAACATCCGGATGTACGGTACGGGCCTTCTTTAGAAACGCACGCTTGATCGTCCGCGCGTCGGCATCCCTGTCGACGCCAAGCACCTCGTAGTAATCCCTATTTTCCGACACGACCGAATCCTTCCGACTTTCATTATAGTCACAGTGCGTCCTATACCCAAGCTGGGCCGACCGCAAACAGAGGGTTTGATGTTATTGCATTTGGTACGGCGAAAGCATGGCCCGTTGCGAGCAGCTCGCGAACCAAACCGACACGAGCGCGAACATGAAGCCGTTGGCAAAACCGTTGGCAAACTGCATCGCGCCGCGCTTCCACCACAGCAGACTGCGATGAAGCACGCCGTCCGAAAGCACCATGAACAGGCCCATGGTAAACGGAATAAAGCACATCACGGCAAAGGCCGAGAACACGCCCGAAATGGCCGAGAGTACCAAAAACGGCGCCACGATGCCCATCAGGTAAAAACCGGTACGAGCTTTGCCTTCCAAGCGCTCGGCCTCAACATGGGCGCGGCCGACCAGGTCGCCGCCCGCGGCACCGTTGGTGCCAGCATGACCCATGCCGCTAATGCGGACCTCGTCGCCATCGTGCGTGCCGGCGGGAAACTCAATCGTCTGCTCGGAGGTTACGCGAGTACGACCGCTGCCACCGCAATCGGGGCAGGGGTCGGCCACGACCTTACCGGAACCGCCGCACTCGGGGCAGACCGACTGGAACGTGCCCGCACCAAACAGGAAGGACAGGTCGACGTCGATGTGGCCGCGGCCGCCACAGCTTGGGCAGGTATGGGCATGCTCGGAGGAGACAGAACCCGAGCCGCCGCAGTGACCACAGGTATCGAAGCGCGTATAGCGGACGGTCTTGCGGGCACCGCCCTTGGCCTCCTTGGCGTCCAGTTTGATATCGACGACCACGTTGGCGCCGTTCTCGGGATTGTAGGCAGCCTGGCCGCGACGCTGCTGGCCCCAAGCGCCACCAAAGGGAAAGCCGCCCTCAAAGGGATTGCCATAGCCCGTGTTGCCGGCGTAGCCGCCACCATAGGGCGAAGCTGTAGGAGCACCGGCAAAGGGATTGCCAGAACGCATGGCGTCATAGCGCGCACGTTTTTGCTCATCCGAAAGCACGGCGTAGGCCTCGGAAACCTCTTTAAACTTTTCCTCGGCATCCGGCTCTTTGTTGACGTCCGGATGGAGCTTGCGAGCCTTTTGCTGGAAGGCCTTCTGTATATCACGCGAGGTAGCGTCCTTGGAGACACCCAGAATCTCGTAATAATCTTTTTCGTTCATCGTCGCCATGCGCGGCAACCTCCTGCTCACAGCAGCGTATATATTCCGGTAATTCTACCCGAGCGGCCTAAGCTAGATCCCAAAACAGCTCGAACAGAACATTTCCATCGAGCCAGCCCAGGTGGGTCGGCGCCAGACGAGCTCGAACATGGCCCGCGACGACATCTGCCGAAGTAAAGGGTCCCTCATGGACCCCGAGCGTCTCAGGCACCCAAGTGGCAAGACCCAATTCGAGCGCGCGATCGCAAGCGGCTGTCAGCCCATCGGCCGGGATGACACGAGCCGCGCGAACCAACAGGTCGGACGCGACACCGCGCGTCATGCGACAGGCGAGCATCAGGTCTTCGGCCGCAGCCTCGCGCTGCGACAGATGTTCGGCCTCGAACGCCGTCGCGTCATCGTCACGTTGCACCAGACGCACGCGGTACGCATCGCCTCGAGAAGAAACACCGGGGAACAAACCTGCAAGACGGTCGAAATCCTCGGCGTCGAGCATGCCCGCGGCAGAACGACCCAGGCCCAGATAGCCCCGTCCGGTCCAGTAGGCAATGTTATGGGCGCACTCATGGCCGTCGAGCGCGTAGCTCGCCACCTCATACGGGTGATAGCCGGCGGCACCCAGGAGCTCGCGTGCCGCGTCCATGCAAGCGGCCTGAAAATCCTCATCAGGCTCGAGCGACTCGTCGCGGCACGCCATACGATAAAGGGGCGTCCCCTCCTCAAGCGTGAGCGGGTAGACCGACACATGATGCGGAGCCGCCGCCAGCACGCCATCGAGCGTGCGCTTCCAACTCGCTGCGGTCTGCCCGGGAAGTCCGCACATAAGGTCGCACGACACATCGAGGCCAGCGTCCTTCACCGTCACGATGGCGGAGAGCGCCCGATCCGCATCGTGAATACGGCCGATGGCGGTAAGTTCGGTGTTATCGAGCGTTTGCACGCCCAGAGAGACGCGTGTGACACCAACCTTGGCAAGCGCAGTGGCAAGCTCGGCGGTCAGCGACTCGGGATTGGCCTCGCAGGTAAACTCAACGGGGGCGCACCACGCACGAATACGCCGCGCCAGCTCCACCAGGCGCTCCCCCGCCAGCGACGGCGTACCGCCGCCAACATAGACGGTGCGGATCTGGTCAAGGGCACCAGCCTTGCCAAAAGCATCGAGACGCGCGAACAACTGCTCAAAATAGGCATCGAGCGCAGCGCTCAGGTCGCACGGAGCAAAACTGCGCGAGTCAAAGTCGCAGTACCGGCACTTTTGGGCGCAAAACGGCACGTGCACATACAGTGCGGTAACGGCCACCCTTAAGCCTCCAGAGGATGAGGGGGCACCGATTCGCCGGCGGCAAGGGCAGCCTCGCAGGCCACCACATCGCGCTCGATCTCATCGACCAACGCCATAAACTCCTCATACGTGGAACAGCGCACCACATGGGCACGCCAAGCGGCGGCATGGGGCATGCCTTTTAAGTACCAGCTTGCGTACGTGCGGGCACGCGACATGAGCGGCAACAGCTCGTGCGTGAGCGTCAGATGCTCGCGCAGGGCGTCCAGACGCTCGACCGAAGAACGGGACGGCACCGGCGTGCCATCGAGCGCAAGAGCGCGAGCATCGCCGAACACCCAGGGATTGCCGTAGATACCGCGCGCGATAAACACCGCGCTGGCACCCGAGTTGCGCAGATGCTCCGCGGCATCCTCGGCCGAGAACACATCGCCCGAACCAATCACGGGAATCTCAACGGCATCGGCAACCTCATCGACGACCGACCAATCGGCCTGGCCCGTATAGAGCTGCGTGGCGCAGCGGCCATGCACCGCCACCGCGGCGGCACCGGCGCCTTCGAGCATCTGGGCAAACGTCGCGGCATTGCGGTCCTCGGCATAAAAGCCTTTGCGAATCTTGACGGTCACGGGCACGTGCGCCGCGCCCACCGTGGCCTCAACGATCTTCTCCGCAAGGTCGGGCGTGCGCATGAGCGCCGAGCCCTCGCCCTTGGTAACGACCTTGCGGGCGGGGCATGCCATATTGATATCGATGAGCGACAGACGATCGCCAACGCGCTCCTCGACGGCAGCGACGGCGCTCGCAAACTGATCGGGCTTGGAGCCAAAGAGTTGCACGCAAATCTGCTGCTCCTCGTCGGCCGGTAGCACCAGGCGCCAGGTCTTGTTGCTGGCATAGGCAAGGCCCGCCACGCTCACCATCTCGCTGTAGGCAAGGTTGGCACCGCGACGGCGGCACATGATGCGGTAGGCGGGGTCGGTCACGCCGGCCATGGGAGCCATAAGGAACGGCTGCTCGGCATAGGCGCCCAGCAGCCGCTGACTATATTCGGAAAGCGCCATAGACCTACTCGTCCACCTTGAGGATCGCCATAAACGCCTCCTGCGGGACCTCGACCGAGCCGATGGCCTTCATGCGCTTCTTGCCCTCTTTCTGCTTCTCGAGCAGTTTGCGCTTACGCGAAATATCGCCGCCGTAGCACTTGGCAAGCACGTCCTTGCGACGCGCCTTGACGGTGGAGCGGGCAATGATCTTGTTGCCGATAGCACCTTGGATGGGCACCTCGAACAGCTGACGCGGAATAATCTCCTTGAGCTTGTCGCATAGGCCGCGGGCAAGACCGTAGGCCTTGTCCTTGTGGACGATAAACGACAGCGCGTCCACCTCGTCGCCCGAAAGCAAGATATCGAGCTTAACGAGCTCGGATGGACGGTACTCGTGGAACTCGTAGTCGAGTGAGGCATAGCCCTTGGTACGGCTCTTGAGCTGGTCAAAGAAGTCCAAGATGAGCTCGGCGAGCGGCATGTCGAAGCGCATCTCGACCGATTTGCTCGTGAGATGGATCATGTCGGTCGTCACGCCGCGGTGCTCGATGGCGAGCTGCATGACGGCACCCGTGTACTCAGGCGGGCAGATGATCTTTGCCTTGAGGTAGGGCTCCTCGATACGCTCGATGCGCGTGGCCTCGGGCAGGTCCTGCGGGCTGCGGACATCGACCATCTCGCCATCGGTCTTGTACACGTGATAGTCGACCGAGGGACTCGTGGCAATGAGGTCCAGGTTGAACTCGCGCTCCAGGCGTTCCTTGACGACCTCCATGTGCAGCAGGCCCAAGAAGCCCACGCGGAAGCCAAAGCCGAGCGCCACGGACGTCTCGGGCTCCCACACCAACGACGGGTCGTTGACGTGCAGCTTATCGAGCGCGTCACGCAGGTTCTCGTAGTCCTTGTTATCGATTGGGAACAGGCCCGTATAGACCATGGGCTTGGCCTCGCGGTAACCCGGAAGCGGCTCGGGGCAGGGATTCGACGCCCACGTGAGGGTATCGCCCACGCGCACGGCCTCGGGGTCCTTCAGGCCCGTGACCACGTATCCGACCTCGCCAACCGTCAGCGCATCGACCGGAGTCTCGGCGGGACGCTTGACGCCCACGCCGTCGACCAAAAAGTCGCCCTCTGCCTGCATCATGCGCAGGGTATCGCCCTTTTTGATGGAGCCGTCAAAGATGCGCACCGTAGCGACGACGCCACGATACTCGTCGAAGTACGAATCCAGGATGAGTGCCTTGAGCGGCGCGTTCGCATCGCCCTTGGGCGGAGAAATCAAAAAGACAATGGACTCCAGCAGATCATGGATGCCCTCGCCGGTCTTGCCCGAGACACACACGGCATCATCCGCAGGAATCGCCAGGTCATCCTCGATCTCGGTCTTAACCTCATCGGGATGGGCAGAGGGCAGGTCGATCTTGTTGATGGCCGGCACAATGTCCAGATTGGCGTTCATGGCGAGCGTCGCGTTGGAGACGGTCTGCGCCTCGACACCCTGGGTGGCATCGACGACGAGCACCGCGCCCTCGCAGGCGGCCAGCGAACGCGAGACCTCATAGGTAAAGTCCACGTGGCCCGGCGTATCGATGAGGTTGAACTGATACGTCTCGCCGTCGTCGGCGTCATAGGACACGCGGACGGCGTTGGACTTGATCGTGATGCCGCGCTCGCGCTCGATATCCATGGTGTCGAGCAGCTGCGACTCCATGTCGCGCTCGTCGACGGTATGGGTGAGCTCGAGGATACGGTCACTGATCGTGGACTTGCCATGGTCGATGTGCGCAACAATTGAGAAGTTGCGGATGTGGGAAATGTCAATTGAAGTATTCATGCGGACTATCTTACCCGAGCGATACAAAAAATGGAGCCTGTTCCATAAAACAGGCTCCATTTATGCGCGTAATCTGTGTGGTGTGAAATTTACAACTTAGGCGTTGATGCTGTTCACGAGCTTGGCAAGACCGGACTTGCGGTTGGAAGCCTGGTTCTTGTGGATAACATGCTTGGCGGCAGCCATGTCGAGACGCTTGGTGACGGTCTTGAGGGCAGCCTGGGCCTTCTCGGCGTCGCCCTCGGCGACGGCGGACTGGACGTGCTTGGTCAGCGTCTTGAGCTCGGACTTGACAGCCTTGTTACGCATGCGAGCTGCCTCATTGGTGCGGATACGCTTCTTCTGAGACTTGATGTTTGCCACTTCTGGAGTTCCTTTCGAGTTCCTTGCAAAAAATGTATGACACCTCTGAGACACGGTGAGGTCATGCAAGCGCCTACTATAGCACGCTCCCCCTCAAAGGGATAGAACGAATTTGTCAAATAGGCAGGTATCATCACGATTTTCTCAAGATGTTCGTAATCCAGAGCAAAAGCGCGGTCTGAGAATCGGCCGAACCCTTGAGCGCGAGCTCCACATCGACCGCACCCTCGAGCGCTGCGACGAGCTCTGCCATCGAAAAGCGACGTGCCCAGGTCAGGTGATTCTTGACCTGCCAGGACTGGAGCTTGAGCGTTGCGGCCAGCTCACGACCCTGTCCGCGCGCATCGAGCGCCTTGGCGACGATAAGCTCGCGGATGCGGCCGCACAGCAATGTGTAAGTCCACACGTAGCTCTTGGCGGGCAGTAGATTGAAGAGCTCGAGCGAGCGGCGCATGTCACGGGCCGAGACCGCATTGAGAAAGTCCCAGGGTTGGACCTCTGCCGTACGTACAATCCAGCGCTCAACGTCGGCAAGCTCAATCTGGGGCGCCTCGACCATCTGGGCAAGCTTAGCCAAGTCGTTATCGAGCATGCGGGTGTTTTCACCCGAACGCGAGACGAGTTCCTCGGCGGCCGCCGTCGAGATCGACTTGCCGTGCTGCGTCGCCATCTGTTGCACGCGGCGCGGTAACTCCCAGCGCTTGGTGCCGGAGCAATCGATCACGGCCTTCTTGTCGATTTTGGCGATCGCCTTATACAGGCGCGTGTTCTTGGCAAGCGAGTCGGCGATGATGAGGCAGACCGTTGTGGGGCTGGGACTCGCCAGATACTCGACGAGCGGCTCCGAGACCGCCTTGGCGAGCTTTGAGCAGCCATCAAGGATTACCAGGCGAAACTCACTACCCATCGGAAAGGTGTTAAGCGATCCGATAATCGACTCGATATCGGGGTCCTTGGTCATGTCGCGCTCATCGAGGTTGAAGTCGACCATACCCGACTTTTCCAGACGCGCTTTCATACGCGAGACGGCGTGATCGCGCTTGACTCCGTCGGTACCGACGATCAGATATGCCGGCAGCAGACCGGTTTCGGACATTGCGCTCCCCTCCCGCAGGCCTTCGTATTCGCTCCGTGCCATTCTAGCCCAGGGGCCCACCACACGCCAACGATGTCGTCACGGTTGCTGGCATCGCATCGCAAAGCCATTCGCAGTCGGCGTGACGGTAATGTCGCCGTGTTCGATAGTGCACGCGAACACGGCGCCCGCTTCCTTAACGGCATCGATGCAGGCATCGGACGGATGGCCGTATCGATTCCCTTCGCCCGCACTCGCGAGGGAAAGCTCGGGCTTCAGGACGTCCAGCAACTCATCATCGACTGAAACCTTAGAGCCGTGATGCCCAAGTTTAAGTACGTCGATATCCCCCACCTCCTGCACGAATTCCCGTTCTTGGTCGATCTCGGCATCACCGGTGAGGAGCATACGCAGGCCCTTGCCTTCCTGAACATATGAGAGCAGCAGGACAAGCGAGTCCTCATTTCCCTCACCATCCACGGACTCGAATGGCCACATCACGCGGGCGCAAAATGAGCCGATATCGACCGTATCCCCACGGCGCACCTGCCGATACTCCACGCCAGGTCGGTTCAATACCTCGGCAGGAGCATCCTCCAGCGCATCCGCCGCCACGGCAATCGTACCGACCGGAAACTGTTCGAGCACGGCAGGCAGACCACCCCAGTGATCCTCATCCCAATGCGTCACAAAGACGGCATCGATATGGTGCACGTTATTGCGAACCAACGCCGCCACCACGCGCTCGTCGAGCCCGCAGTCGACGAGTGCCACTGCACCGCCCTGGCGGATAAGAATCGCATCGGCCTGGCCCACATCGAGCACCGTCACAGAAGGCGGAGCGAATCGATCCCAGTAGACGTACGGAATCGCAGCCAGGAACACCAGACATGCAAGCCCCACCGCCACAGGACGTGCACGGGGACGCGGCCACCAGACCAGCAGCACCGCCAGCAAACACGGCACTAGATAAATCCACATACTATCGGGCGGCACGCTCACGGATGCACCCGGCACGGCGGCAAACAGCTGCTCGAAGAACAGCGCGCAACGGGAGGCAATCATGGGCACAACGAGCGCCCAAGTCCGCAACGGTGCCACGAGCGAAAAGGGAACCAGCACGATCGACACGGCAAGCAGTACGCTCACCACCGGACCGATGACCGCATTTGCCAGCGGAGCAATGAGCGAGAACGTACCGAAGGCAGGAATGGTAATGGGAAGTGTCGCCAGTTGCGAGCACAGCGTGACGGAAAGCATGCTGGCAACGTCTGATGGCACACCCAGCTCACCCAAAGCGTAGGTCGCATAGGGGCAAAAGCACAGAATGGCTAAGACGCTGGCACATGAAAGCTGAAAACCCATCTCGAACAGCACCGTCGGTCGCAGTAGCACAAAGATGGACATGGTAACAAAGAGTGCCGATGCGCCGTGCCGGCGACGCCCCGCGCCGTTTACGACAAGCGTCGCGAACACCATGCAGCACGCGCGCACGGCCGAGGGAGACGCGCCCGTAAAGGCAGCGTAGCCCACAAGCGTTATCGCCAATATCGCCCGCTGAAGACCACGTGAGCACCGGGTCTTTTGCAATACACCCTCGATTACAAACCCCACGATAGCCAAATGGCTGCCCGAGACGGCGATAAGATGCGCCGTTCCCGTCACCGAAAACCAATCGCCAGCCGACTGGGCGCGCAGCTCGGACGAACGACCACAGACGACACCGGCTATGAGCGCACGCGCCAGGTCGGTCGCAGGCGCGATGGACGCAAGCAGCCCATTTCGCAGCCGAAGCAGCGGGCCCGGAGAGCCCTCATCGACCGGCACAATCCGAACGGCTTGAACCTTGCGCACCTCGCCTCGGAGCACGCGCGATCGTCCATACGCATCGTTCTCAAAACGTGAAACGCGACCGATAACACGCGCGTGCGCCCCGACCTTGAGCTCGCGGTCACACGATAGGCGAACCGTTGCCAAGTTCTTACCGTCCGCGCGTGCCTCGCAGGTATAGGAATACACGTCGTCGTTTATGGATGGATCACCCTGCACGACAAACTCGAGGCTGCTTGCCGCTCGACCGTCGAGCGCCTTCGAGGCGTTGAGCGCGCCCGCAGCCCACCACGCCGAGACGACCGCTCCCGCCACGAGACCAACGGACGCGGCATACAGCCACCGCTTCCAAGGAGCAAGCGGTGCACAAAATTGAGCCAGCACAACGAATACCGCCGCCGCAACGGGAATGGCCCATAGCAGCCCGACCGCCGGCGCCTGCTCCCTCAGCAGCACATCAGCGGCCACGTTGAGCACCAAGGCGCAGCTCATGCACACGCCGGCACACAGAGCCATCGTCCACGGCATCAAGGGCCGCGGAGGCATCACATGCTCGCGCTCTGTCGCACTCATACGCAGATGCAATCTTTGATTTTGGCAAGCTTCTTCTGACCGATCCCCGACACACGCATCAGATCGTCAACCGAGGCAAAAGCACCGTTCTTTGTACGCTCATCGATAATCGACTGGGCCATGGAGGGGCCGATGCCCGAGAGCGTCTGCAGCTCTGCCGCACTTGCCGTATTGATGTTTACTAGGCCTGTTGCGCCACTCACGCCCGATGATGCGGAAGCCCCACCATCAACACCGGCTTCCGAAATGGACGCCTGCTGTTCCCCTACCGTTGGAACGTGAATTTTTTGTCCATCAGTGACCTTAGATGCCCGATTGAGCCCCGTAACGTCTGCCTCGGGCGCCAGCCCGCCGGCGGCATCAATCGCCTGAGCCACCCGAGCGCCGTCCTTGAGCCGATATACGCCGGGCGACACAACGGCGCCATCAACATCGACATAAACCTCTGCCGCGGCAGAAGCCTTTGTCGAAGAACCTTCGGATGTCTTTCCGCTTGAGGCATCACCGGATCCCGGCTCCACCAACGAGCCCGAACCGTCAGTGCGCTCAAACGACACGCCACCGGCACCGCCGCCAAGGTTCGCCATCGCCAGTCCACTCGCCATCGCAATGACGACCAGTATCGCCATCACCACTGCCTTATGACCGAACAGCTTGTCCGCCAAGCGGTCCATCCGTTTGACTCGTTCGTGTTGTTCGCGCTGCGCCATAGCAAAACCTCCCAACACCATCGTGTCAGGAAAGGAGCTCCACAACAGCCACGCTCCAAAACCGGTTTTAACGGTCAAACCAAAAGCTGACCAAAACCTTGCACAAATCTGTCCATTTATTCAGGCACACGTCAGCAAATGAACACTTAGCCGCAAAATGCCCAGATAGCAAAAGACCGACGATGCAAGAGCATCGTCGGTCTATGCACAAATTTACACGTGATCTTGGTAAATCTCACGCGGAGCAAGCTCCGAATGTTTGCGTTTTAAGGTCTTAGGGGCCTTATACGTGTTGCTTTCGAAGTCGATGTACTCGGTCTGCTTGAGTAGGCGCTCGATCATCTCCTCGTGATCGAACAACTCCCAGGCCTCATGCACGGCATCGAGTTTAGCGTGCGTCTCGGGACGACGCGGCATAAACAGCGTGCAGCAGTCGGGAGCGGCCTCAGTCGAGATATCGAACGTACCGATCTCCTCGGCGCGCGCGATGATCTCCTGCTTGTCCGAACCGATGAGAGGACGGAACACGGGGATCTTCACGGCCTCGTTGACGGCCATGATGTTCTCAAGCGTTTGGGAGGCAACCTGCCCAAGCGATTCACCCGTAACGATGGCCTTGGCACCCTCGATGTGTGCAATGCGCTCAGCAACCGAATACATAATGCGGCGATACATAATCACGCGCAGATTGCTGGGACAGGTGACCGAAATCTCACGCTGGCAGTCGCCAAACGGCACCACGTACAGGCGGCCGATCTGGACACCCGGCTCAAGCGCACGGATGATGTCCTGCACCAAATACTCGCTCGTATCGGGCGTCTGCGGACGACCGGAGAAATGTACCGGCACGCACACCGCGCCGCGACGCGCGAGCATCCAGGTCGCCACCGGAGAATCGATGCCCGAGGAAAGCAGCGTCACGACCTTGCCGGCAGATCCCACCGGCAGACCGCCCACGCCACGCTCGGAGCGCGCATACACGTAGACGCTACCCTGGACCACCAGTACGTGCACCATAGCGTCAGGATCGTGCATCTGAACCTTTTTATCGGGGAAGGCCTCACACAGCACCTCACCCACCTGACGATTGATGTCAATCGAAGTGAGCTCATAGTCGGTATTGGAGCGCTTGGCGTGCACCTTAAACGAATCGAAGGAACCAAACTCGCGCAGCGCCTTGACGGCGGCGGCGCAGTACTCCTGCGGGTCGCGGTTCGTGTGATACGCCAAAGACACACGAGCAACGCCGGGAACGGTGCGAATGACACGCGCCGCCTCGTCGGCCTGATGCTCGTTAAAGGTCACGAGGATATAACCGGAAATTCGAGACACGGCATTCACGGAAAAGGCGGCCAAGGCCGCCTTGATGTTATCCATGAGGATATGCTCAAAATGTGCGCGGTTCTTACCCTTCAGTCCAACCTCGTGATAGTGGACCAGGCAGACGCGAGCCGCCATTTAGGCTTCAGCAACCTTGTGGCCGAGCGCCTTCTCGTAACGAGCCTCGTCGTAAGAGATGTCGCCGTCGACAATCTCGTCCATAGCCATCGAGATGGTATCGGCACCGGAAAGCCCGATGGTGATGTCATCGACATCCTGGACGGCAAGCACGCGGTTGTGCTGGCCACGCAGCATGCTATTGATGTCGCAGGCACGCTTGGAGGCAAGCGAAGCGAGCAAGAAACGGTTGTGATCGGTCTTCTCCAGAAGATCGTCAATGCAAGGCTTTACAACGGACACGGACCTCAGATCCTTTCATGCATATCGAGAACGCGAACGAGCTCATCGGTCGCGCGGTCGAGATCGTCATTCACCACGACGTCGTCGTAGCGGTCGGCAAGGGCAAGCTCATCGGCGGCGTTTGCCATACGCAGCTCGATCGTCTCGGGCGTCTCGGTACCGCGACCGACCAGACGCTCGCGGAGTACCTCAAGCGAAGGCGGCTTGATAAAGATCAGCACGGCCTCGGGGAAACGCTCCTTCACCTGCAGGGCACCCTGGACATCGATCTCCAAAATCAGAGATGCGCCAGAGGCGAGCTTGGATGTGACCTCGCTCACCAACGTGCCGTAGCAGTTACCGTGGACCTCGGCCCACTCAACAAACTCACCGTTTGCCACGCGGCGGTCGAACTCCTCGCGCGTCAGAAAAAAGTAGTTGACGCCGTCGACCTCACCTTTGCGTGGTGCTCGCGTGGTAGCCGAAACCGTCAGGCCCAGGTTCGAGCGGAGCTCGCGCACACGAGTGACGAGCGTGCCCTTGCCTGCGCCTGACGGTCCAGAAATCACAAAGAGCTTGGAATCCTGAGCGCCCACTTATTTGGTCAGCTGCTCGAGGAGCTGCTCGCGCTGACGGACGCCGAGGCCCTGGACGCGACGGGTAGCGGAGATACCGAGCTCCTCCATGATCTTGGCGGCCTTGGCCTTGCCATAACCAGGAAGAGACTCGATGAGGGTGGAAACCTTCATGCGGGAAGCGATGGGGTCATCGGAGTTGAGCACAGACTCGAGGGACTTCTCGCCCTTCTTGATCTGCTCGCGAAGCTCAGCGCGGGCGTGACGTGCGGCAGCAGCCTTCTCAAGAGCCTGCTTGCGCTGCTCATCGGTAAGCTGAGGGAGTGCCATTCGTACCTCCAAAAAGTTGGGTTATATCTGATTCAATAATTGGCATTTTAGCACGTAGAACGTACAAAATGCCCAATCGCGGCTCCATAGGTTAGACGATACCCGCAAAAAGTGCAATATACTGCGCCCAAAGTTAAGCCCCTGACCTGCGATTCCACACAAAGGATGGGAAAGTTTACGCAGGCACAGGGGCTATTTTGTGCTAATGAGACCCAAAAGTGGTGACTTAGGGGAATCTTTTAGGCGACGTTTTCGACCAGCTCAGCGACAATAGCGTCAAAGGCGGCAACCGGATCGTCGGCGCCGGTGATGGGACGGCCCACCACAATGTGGCTTGCGCCACGCTCGATAGCCTGGGAAGGCGTCGCCACGCGGGACTGGTCACCAAGGGCGGCACCCACCGGACGCACACCCGGAGTCACGATCAGGGCATCGGGACCCAGCAGCTCACGCATGTCGTGAGCCTCCATCGGCGAGCACACGATACCGTCGATGCCGTTGGCCTGAGCGAGCTTTGCCAGGCGGGCGGCCTCCTCGGCCACGGGCGACTCGACGCCGATCTCGCTCAAGGCATCCTGGTTCATGCTCGTGAGCACGGTGATGGCGACGAGCTTGGCTCGATCCTCGCGTGCTTCCTCGGCACCCTCGCGGCAGGCGGCAAGCATGGCGCCCGAACCCAAGCCGTGGACCGAAAGCAGGTCGGCACCGGCAAGCGAGGCCGAACGAGCGGCGCCGCGCACCTGGTGCGGAATGTCATGGAACTTAAGGTCAAGGAAGACCTTAAAGCCCAGGTCCTTGAACGTCTTGACGATCTCGGGACCCTCGGCGTAATAGAGCGTCATGCCAACCTTGAGCCAGGCGGCATGGCCCGAAAGCTCATGGGCGAGCTCGAGCGCACGCTCACGGTCGCAGTCGAGGGCGACGATAACACGGTCGCGGGCATCGGTCTCTAGCATTCGAAAGCACCTACCAGCTCGTTGATGTCCTTTACGCCCTGGGACTCGGCCCAGGCCTCGAGCTCATGCGCGATCTTGAGCGAAGCGCACGGATCGACGAAGTTGGCCATGCCGACCGACACGCAGGTGGCACCGGCCAGGATAAACTCAGCCGCATCCTCGCCGGTCATGACACCGCCGACACCGTTGATGGGGATATCGACGGCCTGGGCAACCTCCCAGACCATGCGCACGGCGATGTGGTGGCACAGCGGGCCCGAAAGGCCGCCCTTGGGCTTGGCCACGCGGGACTTGCGGGTATGGACGTCGATAGCCATGCCCTGAATGGAGTTGATGACCGAAAGGCCGTCGGCGCCGGCAGCCTCGAGGGCCTTGGCGATCTCGGCGACGTTGACCGGCGCCATCTTCACGAACAGCGGCTTATCGGTCACCTTGCGGCAGGCAGCCATAACGGAAGAGGCGCCCTCGGGCGTGGAGCCCATGGCGGCACCACCGGCGGCGATATTGGGGCAGCTCACGTTGATCTCGTAGCCTGCAGCCCAGGGGCACAGCTCGACATACATCTCGAGTGCGCGGACAAACTCGTCAACGGAGTGGCCGGCAACCTGACAGATGACCTGGCAGCCGTCCTTGGACAGCTGTTCGAGCCACGGACCGGACTCGCGAGCAAAGGCGGCCACGCCGGGGTTCTGAAGGCCCACGGAGTTGATCATACCGCCGGGGATCTCGGCCATGCGGGGCGCGGGGTTGCCGGGCCAGGGCTCGGCAGCGCAACCCTTGGTGGTGATGGCGCCCAGCTGGGAAACATCAAAGAAATTCTGGAACTGCCAACCGTAGCCAAAGGTACCGGCTGCGGTGTTGATGGGGTTCTGCATCTTGACGCCGCCGAAATCGACGACCATGTTCACGGTACCCACTAGAAGACCACCACCTTGGAAGCATCGAACACGGGGCCGCACATGCAAGCACCCTTCATACCGTCGACCGTCTCGACATTGCAGGTGTTGCAGGCGCCAAAGCCACAGCTCATCATGCGCTCGAGCGACACCTCGCAGTACGCACCGGCCTCGGCGGCAGCGGCGGCGACTTTCTTCATCATGACGGCGGGACCGCAGCTGGCGACGTAGTCGTAGCCGCCCTCGCCGAGCAGCTCGGCTGCCGGGTCGGTGCAAAAACCGTGCGTGCCCAGCGTGCCATCGTCGGTGCACACGTTAACCGTGGCGCCCAGCGCGCGGAACTCGTCGATGCCCACGGCCTTGGAAGCGGTGCCAAAGCCCAGGCACACGTCCACATCAACACTCTGCTCGGCAAGCATACCGGCAAGACACAGCACAGGCGGAACGCCGATGCCACCGGCGACGAGCAGGGCCTTCCTGGTGCCCTCGGGTACCATCCAGCCACGGCCACCGGGGCCCAGCAGGTTAGAGGAGGAGCCAGGGCCCATCTGGGACAAACGACGGGTATCGTCGCCCACGACGGCGTACCACAGCTCGACGGTGCCGGCCTCGGCGTCGGCGCGGTAGTAGCTCAGGGGCACGCGAAGCAGCGAGGACGCATCACCGGGTACGGCGATGTTCACAAACTGACCGGGCTTGAGCGCACTTGCAAGCTTGGGGGCCGAGATGACGAGCGAGAAGACGCCGTCGGCAATCTCCCGGTTCGAGACGACCTCGAAGTCATGCATGCGTGCAGTGGAAGGTGTGGGCATAAACGCTCCAATCCCCCATGCGGTTGCATGGTCCAAACGAATAGAAAGCGCGGCACCGCAAGGGCGCCGCGCACAAAAGCGATAAGGCTATGCTAGCAGATGCAGCCGTCGGCAAGCGTCTGTTTACCGCCGACAAATACATCGGTGGCACGACCGGTGAGCGTGCGGCCGGCAAAACCGGAGTTCTCGGCGCGCGACTCGTAACCGTCCTCGCCAACCGTCCAAGTTGCGGAGGGGTCGAACACGGTCAGGTCGGCAACGGATCCCGCCTTGACCTGAACCTGGTCGAGACCCAGGATCTCACGCGGTTTGATGGCCATGAGCTCGACCATACGGCCCATGCTCATCTTGCCCGTGTTGACCAGCTCGGTGAGCACGAGCGACAGCGAGGTCTCGAGACCGATCATGCCAAAGGGCGCAAGCTCGAACTCGCGGGCCTTCTCCCACGGGGTATGGGGAGCGTGATCGGTGACGATAGCGTCGACGGTACCGTCGATGACACCCTGACGGATGGCCTCGGCATCCTCGTCGGTGCGCAGCGGCGGGTTGACCTTGAGCGAGGTGTTGTAGGTCTCGTCCAGGTCGCTCTCTGTCAGGAACATGTGGTGCGGGGTGGCCTCGCAGGTAACCTGAATGCCAGCGGCCTTGCCGGCACGCACAATCTCCAAGCCATGGGCGGTAGAGATGTGCTGGATGTGCAGCTTGGCACCGGTCAGCTTGGCGATCTCGATGTCGCGGGCGATCTGGAGCTCCTCGCCGGCAGCCGGCCAGCCCTCGAGAGCCAGACGGGTCGAGACCTTGCCCTCGTTGATCTGGCCGTGGCCGACCAGGTCCTCATCCTGGCAGTGGCTCATAAAGACCTTACCGAACATCTTGCCGTAGTCCATGCAACGACGGAGCATGCCCGCGCCCTGCACGCCGCGACCGTCGTCGGTGAAGGCGACGGCGCCGTGGGCGACCATATCGCCCATCTCGGACATGGCCTCGCCCTTAAGACCGCGGGTCATGGCGCCCGACGGATAGACGCGGCAGTGACCGACCTCGGCAGCACGGGACTTTACGAACTCCACGACGGTACCGTTATCGGTGACGGGATCGGTGTTGGGCATGGAGCACACGCCGGTAAAGCCGCCCTTGGCAGCTGCGCGGGTACCGCTCTCGATGTCCTCTTTGACCTCGTAGCCGGGCTCGCGAAGGTGAACGTGCATATCCACCAGGCCGGGGACGAGGTACTTGCCGGAAAGGTCGCGGACCTCGGCTCCCTCAACGGCGAGATTCTCGCCGACCTCGGCGATCTTGTCGCCGTCAATCAGGACGTCAACGACACCGTCAAGCTCGACGGACGGGTCGACGACGTGGGCATTCTTAAGAAGCAAGGCCATTATCGGCACCTCCAAGCAGCAGATACAGGATAGCCATACGCACGCAGATACCGGCGTAGACCTGCTCCAGGATGACGGAGCGTTGCGGGTGGTCGGCCATATAGGAATCGAACTCGACGCCGCGGTTGATGGGGCCCGGGTGGCAGATAATCGCGTCGGGCTTCATGAGCTTCTCGCGGTCCTTGGTCAGACCGAAGAGCTTGTGGTACTCGCGAATGGTCGGGAACGGGGCACCCTCGAGACGCTCCTGCTGCACGCGCAGCATGTAGACGACGTCCAGCTCGGGCAGGACGGAATCGAGGTCGCTCGTCACGTGGTCGCAGCCCAGGACCTCGGGCGCCGGCGGCAGCAGCGTGCCGGGGGCGACGGCGTAGGTCTCGCAGCCCATGATCTTAAGGGCGGGGATCAGCGAGCCGCAGACGCGGGAGTGGGCGATATCGCCGACGACGGCGACCTTCAGACCGTGGAAGTCACCCTTGTGCTCCCAGATGGTGTACAGGTCGAGCAGGGCCTGCGTGGGATGGTTGTGCTTGCCGTCACCGGCGCAGATGACGCTCGCGGGCGAGTTCTGCGTGACGATGTAGGGAGCACCGGCGTGCTTATCGCGCACGACGATGCAATCAATCTTGTAGGCGTTGAGGGTCTCGACGGTGTCGACAAGGCTCTCGCCTTTGACCGTAGAGGTCGAGGAGCCGCCAAAGTTGAGGCTGTCGGCCGAAAGACGCTTCTCGGCAAGCTCGAAGGAGCTGCGGGTGCGCGTCGAAGGCTCGTTGAACATGTTGACGATGGTCTTGCCCTTGAGCGTGGGGACCTTCTTGATCGCACGCTCGTTGACCTCGGAGAACGCCTTGGCGGTCTCGAGGATGAGCTTGATGTCCTCTTCGGAGTACTCGGTAATGTCGATCAGGTGCTTATGGTTGAACGCCACGGTACTACTCACCTCCCAGCGGCGCGGAGCCCACGTGGGAACCCGGCGCGACGTCGTTAATCTCGACGGCGGTGTGGCCGTCGACTTCCTTCATATATAGGTGCACGTTCTCCTCATGCGACGAGGGAACGTTCTTGCCGACAAAGTCCGGCGAGATGGGGAGCTCGCGGTGACCGCGGTCAACGAGAACTGCCAACTCAATGCGGCTCGGACGGCCCAGATCCATGACGGCGTCCAGAGCGGCGCGAATGGTACGGCCCGTGTACAGGATGTCGTCCACCAGCACGACGCGCTTGCCGTCGACGCTGAAGGGAATGTTGGTGGCGTGGATCGCGGGAGCGAAATTGGTCGCATAGTCATCGCGATAGAAGCTGATGTCGAGGCTACCGAGCGGAACTTCGACGCCCTCGATCTCCTTGATCTCCTCGGCGAGCTTCTTTGCCAGAAGGTCGCCGCGCGTGACGATGCCGACCAGAGCGAGGTCTTCACAGCCCTCGTTGCGCTCGAGAATCTCGTGCGCGATGCGGGTCATCGCTCGATTGACGGCGGTCTCGTCCATGATGACCGCCTTGGGGGAAGTCGTGCCCATCGATCTCCTTCCTCACATGTCTTGACTGCTGACACAGTCAAAAAAATAGATGCCCGACCGCTCAAAGCGGACCAGACACCCACAGGAAAGGCTGCTCTTTGGCAGCTATGTAATTCCATGTGGGTATCTCGTACCCCTTTAATGGTCAAGGGATAGTGTAGCCAACCTAGAGCGTAATTGCGAGCATAAATACAGAGCAATCCGTAAACGGAGCCCAATGCTCCATAAACCTATATATATTTGTGGGACGAGCTTGAAAACGCACGCACGAGCTGGCATAATCCCCTCTGCTGCACGCAAATCGGATCTACGTCCAGGGCCGTGGCGTGGGCACTATCGCCATAAGAGGAATATCTCTGTGTAGATTACGCACAGGGAGCTGCTTCTGTGCTATAGTTCAGGCTTGTTTGTTAACGCGACATGTTCGTTTGTCGCCCAAGGAGGGTCAGTTATGTCCAAAGTTTGCGAAGTTTGCGGTAAGCACCCCGTTGCCGGTCGCTCCATCAGCCACTCTCACCGCGTCACCAACCGTAAGTTCCGCCCCAACATCCAGCGCGTCTATGTTGTTGTCGATGGTCACCGTCGCAAGATGAACGTTTGCTCCACCTGCCTCAAGTCCGGCAAGGTTGCGCGCTCCTAAATAAGGTCTTACCAACAAGTACCTCGGACTCTCCGGGTCAAAGACCTCGCGTTCACATAGAACTTACCAAAGGCGTCCTCCCCTACGGAGGGCGCCTTTTTGCACTCATTGGGGACGGATTTAAATGAGTGTTTGCGAATGTCAAAGGGATCATAGCCCAGCTGATATGCCTTATAACTAACGGTACGCCTCGAGCGAGTCGAGCGCACCTTTCACGGGATTAAGATGAATATAGTCGAGCAGCTGCACCACCTGTGTGTCCGACTCAACAGCGACCCGCGAATAGCGATTATCAAACAGATGCCCCGTTTTCCCATTGAAATACTCATGTAAGTCTGTCCCCAATGAGCAAGGCGATGCAGCAGGCCGATAGTTATTTGTTAAAACGCTTCAGTTTATTGAAGCGTTTTAGTTTGTCTTTTACGGGAATCTGACCGTTCACCGAATTATTTCTTGCTATCATGCAAGGCGTAGGGTAAATCTCCGATCGCAAGGAGACACAAATGGTGAAAAAGTCACCGGAAAACACTACTCCCGCAATTGTGGACAACGTAGAGGCGCTTGAGGCTAAGCTCGCTCAGATGCGAGAGGCCCAGGCGCTTTTTGCTACGTACACGCAGGAGCAGGTCGACAAGATCTTCTATGAGGCCGCCATGGCCGCCAACAAGGCTCGTATCCCGTTGGCGAAGATGGCCATCGAGGAGACCGGCCGCGGCGTTCTTGAGGACAAGGTCATCAAGAACCACTACGCCGCAGAGTACATCTATAACGCTTACAAGAACACCAAGACCTGTGGTGTCCTGGAGCGCGACGAGGCTTACGGCATCACCAAGATCGCCGAGCCTATCGGCATCGTGGGCGCCGTCATCCCGACGACCAACCCCACCTCCACCGCGATCTTCAAGACGCTGATCTGCCTGAAGACCCGCAACGCCATCATCATCTCCCCGCACCCGGCTGCCGCCAAGTGCACCATCGCCGCCGCCAAGCTCGTGCTTGACGCCGCCGTCAAGGCCGGCGCCCCCGAGGGCATCATCGGCTGGGTCGATGTCCCCTCCATCGAGCTGACCAACATGGTCATGCGCGACGTCGACATCATCCTCGCCACCGGTGGCCCGGGCATGGTCAAGGCCGCTTACTCCTCGGGCAAGCCCGCCCTGGGCGTTGGCGCCGGTAACACCCCGGTCGTCATCGACGACACCGCCGACGTGCTGCTCGCCGTCAACTCCATCATCCACTCCAAGACCTTCGACAACGGCATGATCTGCGCTTCCGAGCAGTCCGTGACCGTCATCGACAGCATCTATGACCAGGTTAAGGCCGAGTTCCAGAAGCGCGGCTGCTACTTCGTCAAGCAGGGTGCCGAGATGGAGGCCCTGCGTGCCGCCATGTTCAAGAACGGCGCTCTCGATCACCGCATCCCCGGCATGGCCGCTGCCAAGATCGCCGAGCTCGCCGGCATCGAGGTTCCCGCCAAGACCAAGATCCTGATCGCCGAGGTCACCTCCACCGACCCCGCCAAGGAGGAGTTCTCCCACGAGAAGCTCTCCCCGGTCCTGGCCATGTACCACGCCAAGGACTTCCAGGAGGCCGTCGACAAGGCCGAGCACCTGGTGCTCGCCGGTGGCCCGGGCCACACCGCCTCTCTGTACGTGCACCCCGCTCAGGCCGAGAAGATCAGCCTGTTCGAGCACGTCATGAAGGCCTGCCGTATCGTCATCAACACCCCGTCCTCGCACGGCGGCATCGGTGACCTGTACAACTTTGGCATGAAGCCGTCTCTGACCCTGGGCTGCGGCTCCTGGGGCGGCAACTCCGTCTCCGAGAACGTTGGGGTGAAGCACTTGATCAACGTTAAGACTGTGGCCGAGCGCCGTGAGAACATGCTGTGGTTCCGCGCTCCCGAGAAGGTCTACTTCAAGAAGGGTTCCACGCCCGTCGCCCTCGACGAGCTGGGCAACGTCATGGGCAAGAAGCGTGCCTTCATCGTCACCGACCAGTTCCTCTTCAAGAATGGCAACACCCGCGCCATCGAGGCCAAGCTCGACGAGATGGGCATCGCCCACGACTGCTTCTACGACGTCGAGCCGGATCCGTCGCTGCAGTGCGCACGTCGCGGCGCCAAGCAGATGGCTCTCTTTGAGCCGGACGTCATCATCGCCGTCGGCGGTGGCTCCGCTATGGACGCCGGCAAGATCATGTGGATGATGTACGAGCACCCCGAGTGCAAGTTTGAGGACATGGCCATGGACTTCATGGACATCCGCAAGCGTATCTTCACCTTCCCCGAGATGGGCAAGAAGGCCTACTTCGTCGCCGTCCCGACCTCTTCGGGTACCGGCTCCGAGTGCACGCCGTTCGCCATCATCACCGACAAGGAGACCGGCATCAAGTGGCCGCTCGCCGACTACGCGCTGCTCCCCAACATGGCTATCGTCGACGCCGACAACTGCATGACCGCCCCGCGCGGCCTGACCGCTGCCTCCGGCATCGACGTCATGACCCACGCCATCGAGTCCTACGTCTCCATCATGGCTTCCGACTACACCAAGGGCCTCTCCGAGCGCGCTGCCAAGCTCGTCTTTGAGAACCTGCCCTCCAGCTTCACGAACGGCGCCAAGGACCCGCACGCCCGCGAGGAGATGCACAACGCCTCTTGCATGGCCGGTATGGCCTTCGCCAACGCCTTCCTGGGCCTCAACCACTCCATGGCCCACAAGCTCGGCGCCTTCCATCACCTGCCCCACGGCCTCGCCAACGCCGTCATCCTGACCCGCGTCATGCGCTACAACGCTGCTGAGGCCCCCGTCAAGATGGGCACGTTCTCCCAGTATCCTTACCCCAACGCGCTGCACAACTACGCCGAGATGGCCAAGTACTGCGGTATCGAGGGCAAGGACGACAAGGAGGTCTTCGAGAACTTCATCACGAAGCTCGAGGAGCTCAAGGACTTTATCGGCGTCAAGAAGACCATCGCCGACTACGGTGTTGACGAGCAGTACTTCCTCGACACCCTCGACGAGATGACCGAGCAGGCATTCAACGACCAGTGCACCGGCGCCAACCCGCGCTACCCGCTCATGAGCGAGATCAAGGAGCTCTACCTGGACGCCTACTACGGCCGCGAGCCCCAGGATTACGCCGTCTGCTAGTTTTAGCACGGTTTTTAACGGCGGGGGTGCACGGGTGTTTCACACACCCCCGCCGTCGCTTCTATCGCATCGTTGAAAGGATGCAACCATGCTGCTACCCGATTCCAAGACCGAGCTCGTCCGCCGTGGCAACAAGGTCGTTTACGACCTGGGCGACAAGATCGTCAAGGTCTTTAACGAGACCAAGCCTGTCTCCGACGTGTTCAACGAGGCTTTGAATCTTGCCCGCATCAATGAGTGCGGCATCCGCAGCCCCAAGGCTCTCGAGGTTTCCCAGCTCGAGAACGCCAACGGCTGGGCGCTCGTGACCGAGAAGGTTCCGGGCACCACCCTTGCCGAGAAGATGACTGCCGAGCCCCAGCGCTTTGGTGAGTACCTCGAGATGTTCGTCGACCTCCAGATCGAGATCCACGGCTACACCTCCCCGCTGCTCAACCGTCAGCGCGACAAGTTCGCCCGCATGATCGACAGCCTTGATCAGCTCAATGCCACCACGCGCTACAACCTTCAGGAGCGTCTGGACGGCATGACCAAGGAGTTCAAGGTCTGCCACGGCGACTTCAACCCCTCCAACGTCATCGTCGGCGACGACGGCCAGCTCTATGTGTGCGACTGGGCACACGCCACCCAGGGCTCCCCTGCTGCCGACGTTGCCACCACCTACCTGCTCTTCGCCCTCAACAGCAAGGACCAGGCCGAGGCCTACCTGGAGCTCTACTGCGACCGCGCCGACATGCCCATGCAGGTCGTGCGTCAGTGGACGAGCATCGTCGCCGCTTCCGAGCTCGCTCGTAAGCGCAACGTGAACGATGAGTTCCTGAAGAACTGGATCGACGTCGTCGATTATCAGTAATATCTGAGCGATTTATTTCGCATCGGAGGCACAATGGAAAACCCCGCAGTTCGCATGGGCTGTGGGGTTTTTCTTTTAGCGATTGAGCACGCAGGCAAGGTAAAATGACGGCCCCGCATCTCCCCGATCTGGAGAAATGCGGGGCCGTCCCGTATATCGAACTACAAGCGAAATCGTCGATTAACGGCGTGCTGCCTTCACAAGCTCGGCGACCTTGGCGACGACCTCGTCGATCGCCACATCCTCGCGCTCACCCGTGGCACGGTCCTTGAGCTCAACGGTGCCGTTCTTAAGGCCACGCTTACCCAGAACGACCTGATACGGGAAGCCCATAAGGTCGTTGTCGGCAAACTTAAAGCCGGGACGCTCGTCGCGGTCGTCGACGACAACCTCGATACCCTCGGCGCACAGGCCATCAACGATCTGCTCGCAGACGGTAGCGCACTCCTCCTTCTTGGGATCGAGCGGAATCACCGCGACCTCGTACGGGGCAACGGAGACCGGCCAGACGATACCGTGCTCGTCGTTGTGCTGCTCCACGACGGCAGCGAGCGAGCGGGACACACCAACGCCGTAGCAGCCCATGATGAGCGGCTTCTCCTTGCCGTCCTCGTCCATAAAGGTGGCACCCATGGCCTCGGAATACTTGGTGCCCAGCTGGAAGACCTGAGAGACCTCGATGCCGCGGGCAGCGGAGAGCGGCTTGCCGCAGTGCGGGCAGGGGTCGCCGGCGACAACGGTGACCAGATCGGCCCACTCATCGACGGTAAAGTCGCGCTCGGGGCAGGCACCGGTAAAGTGATAATCGACCTCGTTGGCACCGCAGGCCCACTGCTTGGAATCGCGCAGGCTCTCGTCGCACACCAGACGAATGCCATCGGGCAGGTTAACCGGTCCGATAAAGCCCTTGTGCAGACCATTCGCCTGAAGCTCCTCGTCGGTCATCATGCGATAGCCCCTGCCAAAGACGTGCTCGGCCTTGCAATCGTTGAGCTCGTGATCGCCCGGAACAATGGCCACGACCGGCTTGCCCTCGGCGTCGATGAGTGCCAGCGACTTGCGCGTGCCGTTCTCGGGGAACCCAAAGAACTTAGCAACAGCCTCAATGGTGCCCATGCCCGGAGTCTCAACCTTGGTGAGCGTACCGTCACCAGGACCCTCGGTCACGACGACCTTGGTGCTTGCCGCCTCGTCATCGGCAGCAAAGCCGCAATCGTCGCAGTAGACGAGCGAAGCCTCGCCGGCGTCGGCCAAAGCCATGTACTCGACGGAGGTATCGCCACCGATCTCACCGGAGTCGGCAACAACGGGCAGGGCCTTGATATAGCAGCGCTCGCAGATGTTAGCGTAGGCCTGCTTCATCTTGTCATACTCCTCCTGCAGGCTCTCCTGCGTGGCGGAGAAGCTGTAGGCGTCCTTCATGATGAACTCGCGACCGCGCATCAGGCCAAAGCGGGGGCGGAACTCGTCGCGGAACTTATCCTGGATGTGGTAGAGGTTAACGGGTAGCTGCTTGTAGGAGCGCAGCTCATTGCGCACCAGGGCCGTGACGGTCTCCTCGTGCGTGGGGCCCAGGACGAACTCGCGACCATGACGGTCGTCAAAGCGCACAAGCTCCTTGCCATAGGCGTCGATGCGGCCGGACTCACGCCACAACTCGGCATCGACCATAATAGGCATCATAAGCTCCTGGGCGCCGGCAGCGTCCATCTCGTCGCGCACGATGTTCTCGATCTTGCGAATCGAGCGCCAAGCAAGCGGCAGGTAGGAATATAGACCGGCGGCCTCCTTGCGGATCATGCCGGCACGGAGCAGCAGACGGTGGCTGGCGAGCTCAGCGTCCGCCGGATCCTCTTTAAGCGTCGGCGCATAGAGCTTAGACATATACATTGCTCGGGTCATTTATTTCTCCTCAATAAGCTTGTCGACCTCTGCCATAAGCGCGTCGACAATTTGGTCCTCAGCTACTTTACCAATGATCTGGCCATGCGAAAAGAGCAAGGCCTGACCACGTCCGCAAGCAACGCCCAGATCGGCATCAGAAGCCTCGCCGGGGCCATTAACGGCACATCCCATCACAGCGATCGAAAGCGGCGCGGAGTAGTTCTTAAGCCGCTCGGTAACCTCCTCGGCAATGGGAATAAGGTTAACCTGGCAGCGGGCGCATGTGGGGCACGAGACAATCTCGGGGCCACGGCGACGCAGGCCCAACGACTGCAGAATACCCCAGGCAACCGGCGGCTCCTCAACCGGATCGGCTGTGAGCGACACACGCATGGTGTCGCCAATGCCTTCGGAAAGCAAGATACCCAAGCCTACAGAGCTCTTGATGGTGCCCTGGAGCTTGGTCCCCGCCTCCGTCACGCCCAGGTGAAGCGGAACGTGGGGAATCTCACGCGACAGGGCTCGATAGGTATCGAGCGTCGTTTGCACGCTATGGGCCTTGGCCGAAAGCACAATGTTCGTAAAGCCGCGGTCCTCAAAGTGCTTGACGAAGCGCTCGCTCGACATCACGAGCTTCTCGGGCTGCGTAAGCTCGTCGCGCTCGGCGATATCCTGCTCAAGCGAACCGGCATTGACGCCGATACGAATCGCGCACCCAGCGGCGCCCGCGGCATCGATCACGGCATCGACCTTGGCCCAATCGCCAATGTTGCCGGGATTGATGCGGAGCTTGGCAGCACCGGCCTCCACAGCGCCAATGGCCAGCTTGTGGTTAAAGTGAATATCGGCGACGATCGGCACCGGAGACTCAGCACAGATGGTGCGGAAACCCTCAAGCGCGGCCTCGGTGGGCACGCTCACGCGCACGATATCGCAGCCAGCCTGCACCAACGCGCACACTTGCGCAAGCGTTGCCTGGGCATCAGCGGTATCGGTGCAGGTCATGGACTGAACCACGACCGGAGCGCCACCACCGATCTGCACGCCGCCCACATGCACGGGGCGCGTCAACTCGCGAGGCAAAGGATGGGATAAAGACAATCCAAACACTCCCCTACAGAATAAATCGAAGGATGTCGGAACGAAGCATATAGACAAACAGCAGCACAAAGAGCGCGATGCCCACATAGCTCACAATCGTCTGGACCTTGAGCGGAAGCTCGCGGCCAGCAATCTTTTGAATGATCTCGATGACCAGCTTGCCGCCATCGAGTGGTGGGATGGGCAGCAGGTTCATAAAGCCAAGCGAGAACGAAATGAGGGCGGCAAACGAAAGGAACGTGGCAGGGCCGGCAGCAGCAGCCTGTGAGGACATAACGCTAATGCCCACGATCGAAGAAGACTGATCGAGAATCTCCATCGTATGCTGCGGCTGGAGCAGGCGCATCACGCCCTCCGCTGTCTGCACGACATAGGAGAACGAAAGTCGAGCCGACGTGATGGGGTCTAAACGGACCACCTGCGTAGAGGCATACACACCTAGGCGCTCGTCCTCTTTGAGCGCAACCGCGGTCGAATGCTGCTTGCCGTCACGCTCGTACTCGATGGCGATATCGTCCTTACCGGCAGCCTTACCGATGGCATCGTAAACGTCCATCCAGGTAGAGCACGATACTCCGTCAACCGAAAGGATCGCGTCGCCGCCCTCGATACCCGCCTTGGCGGCAATAGACCCCTCGTCAACCTGACCGATCACGTTGGTATCCATCGGCACGGTGACACCCGCAATAGAGTAGATGCTCATAAGCAGCAAAAAGCCCGTCAGGATATTGACGAGAATGCCCGCGAGCAACATAAAGGCGCGCTTGAGAAAGCCCTGGCCAAGATAGGTGTGCGAACGCTCTTGTGCAAGGAACTCGGCCTCGCCGCACGGCAGCTCCCACACATCGCCCTCGGCAGTTGAATGTTCGCGATCGAAACGGCGGCCGTCAAAGGTAGTGTAACCCGCCGCATCTCGCGGCAGCGTCTGATACTTGGTGGGATAGTAGCTCGGCGAGGGCTTCTCCCCTTCCTCATACCAGGGTGCGATGGAACCCCAGCCCAGCAACAGGGCGCATGCCTCGAGCACATCCTCCTCGGAAAGCTCAAGCTCGACAGCAAGGTCGGCCACGGTCACGCGACCATGACGATAGATAGCCGCGAGCACGCGGTCGGCACACGAGACATCGGTCGGATCCATACCGCAAATGGCAGCGTAGCCACCCAGCAGCAGCGGGGTCACGCCAAACTTGGTTCCAATGCGACGCGACGTGTAATGGATGTCAAAGCGGCACGGCAGGCCCAAAAAGAACTCGGTCACACGGACGCCGCAGGCACGCGCCGCCAAAAAGTGGCCGCCCTCGTGCAAAAACACGAGGACGGAAAGCATCAGCAGACCCCAAAAGACCGATGAGAGAACGCTCAGAACAGTATCCATAAAACGAAAAAGCAATCCTTATGGGTTAGGAACGGGTTGCGGCGAGCACCTGCGCAGCTTTTTCACGCGCCCACGCATCGATGTCGCGAAGCTGCTCAAACGAATCGACTGCCTGCATATCGTGGGCATCCATACAGGATTCCACAATGCGATCGATATCGGTAAAGCTGCAGCCATCGTGCAGGAAGGCATCGACGGCGACCTCGTTGGCGGCATTGAGCACGCACGGCATGGTGCCACCCGTCTTGCCGGCACGCTCGGCCAGTGCCAGACAGCGGAAGGTATCCATGTCGGCAGCATCAAACGTGAGCTGCCCCAGCTCGCGGAAATCGATACGAGGCGCTGGGGTATCCCAACGCTCGGGATACGAGAACGCGAACTGGATGGGAATACGCATGTCGGAAGCACCGAGATGCGCCATCACGGAGCCGTCGGCGAACTCGACCATAGAGTGAATCTTGGACTGACGCTGCACGACCACGTTAATGAAATCGAGGTCGCAGTTAAACAGATGCATGGCCTCAATACGCTCCAGGCCCTTGTTCATAAGGGTGGCGGAGTCGATGGTGATCTTGGCACCCATGGCCCACGTGGGATGTGCGAGGGCATCGGCACGCGTCACGCGATCGAGCTCATCGCGCCTGCGGCCAAAGAACGGACCGCCCGAGCAGGTGAGCCAAATACAATGAGCCTCGCGCGGGTTCTCCCCCAGATAGCACTGGTAGATGGCGGAGTGCTCAGAGTCGACTGGAATAAGCTGGCCCGGTTGCGCCAACGGCATAAGCAAGTCGCCACCGACGACGAGGGACTCCTTGTTGGCAAGGGCAAGGCGCTTATTTGAGGTCAAGGCCGCATGGCTCGCCTCGAGACCGGCGGCACCCACAATAGCGACGAGCACGCAGTCGACATCGTCGCGACGCGCGAGCTCGCAAACCGCCTGCGCGCCTACGCCGAGCTTCGTTCCCTCGGGCAACTCCTGCAGCACGGTGTCATCGCCATGAGCGACATCGGCCACGGCAACCGCCGGAACCGAGAACTCGCGGGCAGCGGCAACGAGCTCGGAAGTACTGGAGTTAACGGACAGCGCCGTCACCTGCAAGCGATCGGCATGCTGACGGCACACATCGAGCGCCTGGGTGCCGATAGAGCCCGTACAGCCCAGGATGGCAACACGGAGACGTCCATCGGAGCCATACGTCGTCTGGAAGGACATTACAGCACGCCTCCGATCATCAGCATCAGCTGCGCGGTGATGCAGCCGAAGATAAGCGAATCGCTACGATCGAGCATGCCGCCGTGGCCCGGGATAAGGTTGCCGGAATCCTTGACGCCCACGCCGCGCTTGATGCGCGACTCGATAAGGTCGCCGATAACGCCCAGAATGGACACGACCACGCCGCACAGCAGCGCATAGGGCAGGCTGAGCTTGTAGAAATGCGTCGCCCACAGGATGATCCAAATCAAAACCGAGCCCAGGATGCCGCCGGCAAACCCCTCCCAGCTCTTTTTGGGAGAGATCTTGGGAACCATCTTGTGCTTGCCGATACGGCTACCTACGATGTAGGCAAACGAGTCGGAGACCCAAAGGGACGCGCAAACGCCCACCGAAAGCAGGGCGCCGGCAAAACCGGGCACGGCATCGCGCAGCAGCACGATAGCCGACAGCATAAAGCCAGTGTAGATGGGGCCCATGAGCGTCACGGCCACATCAGAGATGCGGGTACGCGGCGACCAGACATACCAAATGCCCACAGCGAGCATCAGGGCAAAAAGCAGGGCATTCAGCAACATCGAATCGCCCAACGCCGACAGCGGAAAGAGTACGGCAGCAGCGATACCCATGCGCTCGTTAGCCATCTTGCCATCGAGCCTTGTCATACGGAAAAACTCATAGCAGCACAGACCGCTCATGACAGAAACAAAGATGGCCGTGGGCACGATACCCAAAACCAGGCACAGGATAAAGACAACGGCGTAGACGATACCGGCGGCGGCACGGGTAATAAAGCCCGCAAGCCACGAACCGGTGCCATTCTTCGCTGCAGGCGCTCCAGCAGCGACAGCCTTGCGCTCAGATGTCTTGGGAGCAGTTGCCTTGGGACGATCGGACACGATTAAGCCTCCTCGGTCTTGCTCAGACCACCAAACCTACGGTCACGGCCCTGATAGGCCAAAATGGCGTCGACAAGGCCCCAACGATCAAAGTCGGGCCAATAGGTATCGGTGACGTAGAATTCGGAATAAGCCACCTGCCACAGCAGATAGTTCGAAAGGCGCAGCTCACCAGAGGTGCGAATCACAAGCTCAGGATCGGGAAGGCCGGCGGTATAGAGGTGGGAAGCCACCATGTCGTCATCAATTGCGGCAGGGTCGATCTTACCGGCGGCAGCGTCGAGTGCGATCTGACGGACAGCGCGGGTAATCTCGGCACGCGCGCCGTAGTTGACGGCAAGCGCCAGCGTCATGCCAGTGTGATCGGCGCACTCGGCAAGACCGCGTTCAAAAACGTCGCGGGTCTTCTTGGGCAGCGCGGAAATGTCACCCAAAAAGACAACGCGCACGTTTTCGCGCTTCAGAAGCGGCAGCTCGTCGATGAACGTCTTGGCAAACAGGTGCATCAAGACGTTGACCTCATGCTGCGGGCGGTTCCAGTTTTCGGTAGAAAACGCATAGGCCGAAAGCACGTCGACGCCCAGGCGCACGCAAGCGGTAATAATCTCGCGAAGGGAGACGATACCCGCCTTGTGGCCCTCGGTGCGTGCAAGACCGCGCGATGTGGCCCAACGACCGTTGCCGTCCATAATGCACGAGATATGGTGCGGAATGTTATTGAGGTCAAGGTCGGAAAAACCGACGCCCGCAGGGGCGTCGGCAAAGTACTCGACCAGTTTATGCTCGTCGTATTGCACCTTAGATCTCCATGACCTCGGCTTCTTTTTCCTTCAGAAGCTCCTCGACCTTGGCGACATACTCATCAGTGTGCTTCTGGACCTTGGCCTGCTCGCGACGGACATCGTCCTCGGTGAGCTCCTCATCGCGCTCGAGCTTGTTGTTGAAGTCGCGACGGATGTTACGGATAGACACCTTGGCCTGCTCGGCGTACTCGCGGCACTCCTTGACGAGCTCGCGACGGCGCTCCTCAGTGGGAGCCGGGAACGGAAGACGAACGACGGTGCCATCGGAGTTGGGGGTAATACCCAGATCGGAAGCGCCGATGGCCTTGACGATAGCGTTGATGAGCGCCTTGTCCCACGGCTCGATGAGCAGCATGTGGGCCTCGGGGGTCTTGACGGCGGCAACCTGCGTGACCGGCGTGGGAACACCGTAATAATCAACGGTGATGTCAGACAGAATGTTAGCGTTGGCTCGGCCGGTACGGACCTTGGAGAAGTTATGCTTGAGGGACTCGAGCGACTTGTCCATGTGGGCGGTGATGTTCTCTGCCATGCTTAATCCTCCTGATAGACGAGCGTGCCGACGGGCTCACCCGAAAGCGCGCGCTTGACGGTGTCCTCGCCATCGATGTTGAGGACCAAAATCGGCATACGGTTGTCCTGGCACAGTGCCGTAGCCGTGGAATCCATAACCTGCAGACCGCGGACGAGAACCTCGTGATAGGTAATCTTGTCAAAACGGACGGCATCGGCGCACTTGACGGGATCCTTGTCGTAGATGCCGTCAACCTTGGTGGCTTTAATCAGAATCTCGGCGCCGATCTCGCACGCGCGAAGAGCCGCGGCGGTGTCGGTCGTAAAGTACGGATTGCCCGAACCGGCGGCAAAAATAACGACGTTGCCCTTGGAAAGGTGGTTGATGGCGCGACGGCGAATATAGGGCTCGCAGATCTCGTTCATCTGAATAGCGCTCATCACGCGGCAAGGAACATCGTTATGCTCGAAGGCATCCTGCAGGGCGAGCGCGTTCATAACGGTTGCCAGCATGCCCATGTAGTCGGCCTGAGCACGCTCCATGCCACCGGCAGCGCCGGCCATGCCGCGGAAAATATTGCCGCCGCCGACAACGACGCCGACCTCATGGCCAACGGCGAGCAGCTCCTTGACCTGCTTGGCAAGATGGTCGGTAACCTTGGGGTCGATGCCATATTGGCCGTCGCCCATCAGTGCTTCGCCGGAAAGCTTCAAAAGCACGCGTTTATATCGGATGTCGGACAAAGCGATCCTCCTTTAGATTGAACTCTCAACATTCTATCAAAGGCTCTAAGAAGAGCCATGAAAAAGCAGGCTGTGAGTAAAACCCACAGCCTGCTCATTACCAGCTACAAGAGCTTATTTACTCGCCACGGACCAGACGGTCAAAGGCAACGACGGTAATGGTGTCGCCGAGCTCCTTGGAGACCTGCTCAGCGTACTTCTTGATGGTGAGGGAGCTGTCCTTGATGAACTCCTGCTCGGTGAGCACGGACTGCTTGTAGAACTTCTCCAGACGGCCGACAGCCATCTTCTCCTGAATGGCCTCGGGCTTGCCGGACTCGGCAGCCTGAGCCATGTAAATCTGCTTCTCGTGCTCGACGGTCTCGGCCGGAACCTGATCGCGGGTAGCGCAGATCGGGGCGACGGCGGCAACCTGAAGGGCAACGTCGTGAGCGAAGGTCTTGAAGGACTCAGCCTGAGCGGTCTCGGCCTTCTCGAAAGCAAACTCGACGAGGACGCCGATCTTACCACCCATGTGGATGTAAGAAGCGAGAGCGCCGTTCTCGGCCTTACGGGCGGCGAAGCGGGAGATCTTCATGTTCTCGCCCATGATGTGAATCATCTCGGTGAGCTCGGAGGAAACGGTCTCCTCGCCCATCGGCTTCTCAAGCAGAGCGTCGACGTCAGCAGGCTCGGTGGTAGCGACAACCTCAGCGACCTTGGAAGCAAAGCCGGTGAACTTGGCGTTGGAGCCAACGAAGTCGGTCTCGCAGGAGAGCTCGAGCAGAGCGCCGGTCTTGCCATCCTCGGAGACGAACGCGGCGACAGCGCCCTCGTTGGTCTCACGGCCAGCCTTCTTGGCGGCCTTGGCAAGGCCGTTCTTACGCAGAACGTCGACAGCGGCGTCCATGTCGCCGTCAGCCTCGACGAGAGCTTTCTTGCACTCCATCATCGGGGAGTCGGTCATCTCGCGGAGCTGCTTGACCATAGCGGCGGTAATCTGGGCCATTGTGGTTCCTTTCAAAGAGATGAAAAAGAATTAACTAAGACTGATTTACTCGGCCTTGGGCTCAGCGGCCATCTCGGCCTCGGAGACCTGCTCCTTGCCGGAGCCAGCGAGGCAGGCGTCAGCCATGAGCTCGCACATAAGGGTGACAGCGGAGATAGCGTCATCGTTGCAGGGGATGCCGTACTCGACCTCGTCGGGATCGGAGTTGGTGTCGATCAGGGCGACGACGGGGATGTTCAGGCGCTGGGCCTCCTTGATGGCGTTCTCCTCGCGCTTGGTGTCGATGACGAAGAGAGCCTGGGGCAGACCCTTCATGTCGCGGGCGCCACCGAGGTTGGTCTGGAGCTTAGTGAGCTCCTTGCCGAGAACAGCCTGCTCCTTCTTGGGCAGAACAGCCATGCGGCCGTCCTCGACCATGGCCTCGAGCTCCTCCATGCGGTTGATGCGGGAGCGGATGGTGACGAAGTTGGTCAGCATACCGCCGAGCCAACGCTGGTTGATGTAAGGCATGTTGGCGCGCTCAGCAGCGTTCTTGACGGCCTCCTGAGCCTGCTTCTTGGTGCCGACGAACAGCACGTTGCCACCCTTGGCGACGTTCTTGACGAAGGTGTAGGCCTGGTCGGCGTCGAGGATGGTCTGCTTGAGGTCGAGGATGTAGATGCCGTTGCGCTCACCGAAGATGAACGGCTTCATCTTGGGGTTCCAGCGACGGGTCTGGTGACCGAAGTGGCAGCCGGCCTCGAGCAGGGTGCGGATATTAATCTTGGTAGCCATGTTAAACCTCCTGTGGTTTGCCTCCGCGCGGGGTCATCCTCCAAAACCAACCCGGACATGTGCTACCAAAGCCCGGGCACCACGGTATGAAGTAGCCGCGCGTGCGTGATAAAAACATGTTGCCGTGAAGCAACCCGATGAATGATAGCAGGAATGCCTCTTCCTGCCAACCCGCAATCAAAACCACACACCTGAGTGCGGCGCGGGACGTGCCAGCCACTATTCGCCGCGGGGATGGGCTTGAGCCACAGCCCGCTTAAGCCGATCGGGTGTGAGATGCGTGTAGATCTGCGTCGTGGACAGGCTCGCATGACCTAGCAGCTCTTGAACCGAGCGCAGGTCCGCACCGCCCTCGAGCAAGTCGGTCGCAAAGGTATGGCGCATCGCATGCGGGGCGATGTCGGCCGGAATGCCGGCGAGCGTCGCCAGCGTATGGAACCGCCGCCGGAGCATCGCGGCGCTCATGCGATTGCCGCGCGCCGATATAAGCAGCGGATGCGGCCCGGTAGCGAGGTCGCGGCGCTTTGCCCGAGCGAGCAACTCCGGCCTCCCCTCTTCAATATAGAGACGCGTCACATCGAGCGCACGACGATACAGAGGAACGATGCGCTCCTTGCTTCCCTTGCCCCACAGGCGCAGCGTGCGCTCGGACCATGAGATGGATTCCACATTGAGCGCCGCAAGCTCTGAGATGCGGGCACCCGAGGCATAGAGCAACTCGAGCATCGCCGCATCGCGCAGTCCCGCGGGTGTTGAGGTATCAGGCGTCTTGAGCAGCGCCTCGACCTGCTGGGTCGTAAGGACGCCCGGCAGGTCACGCGGCAGCTTGGGCGACGCGATCGCCGAGACCGCATCGCCCTCGACAATCCCCTCGGCAGCCATCCAGCGATAGAGAGATCGAATAGCCGACAGGTGCGCCGCAAGCGTTCGGGGAGCCACCTGCTCACGCGAAAGCTCGGCAAGATAGCGACGAATGGTGCGCACGTCGGCAGCGAAAGCATCAATATCCTCGCGCTCGCACCAGGCAGCAAAGCGCTCCAGTCTCGAGCCATAGGCCGTCACCGTGTTGGGAGAAAGCCCCTCAACGCGTGCGATATAGGCGATAAAAGAGTCGACGGTGTCGTACAGGTCAAAGGCTATGACCGGTCGCCTCCAAACAAGTCGGAACGCGTGGCCAAGTAGGCATCGAGGGCCTCGAGCGCACGGTCCGCATAGGCCTGATAGCGGTCGCGCTTGCTGCGGCGCTTACCGTCCTCGAGAGGCGGCACCAGGCCAAAGTTGACATGCATGGGCTGATAGCCCACGGTGGCAGGATCGGTCGCATAGCCCACGAGCGCACCCAGGGCGCCCACACGCGGCAACTCGACGCCCGCGGCACCGATAGCCTCGGCATAGGTGTTGAGCGCCGCGAGCAGACCTGTCGCCACGGCTTCCATGTACCCCTCGGTGCCGGTGATCTGACCGGCCAGGCGCACGCCGGTACCGGGCACGGCAAAGGTGCTATCGAGCACGTGAGGGGCGTCGACAAAGGTATTGCGGTGCATGACACCGTAGCGGAAGAACTCAGCGTTCTCCAGGCCCGGCACCATATGGAAGACGCGCTTCTGCTCGCCAAAGGTCAAGTTGGTCTGGAAGCCCACCAGGTTATAGGCGGTCTTCTCCTTGTTCTCGGCACGCAGCTGAATCGCCGCCCAGGGGCGACGTCCGGTACGCGGGTCGGTGAGGCCGACGGGCTTCATGGCGCCAAAGCGAATGGCGTCCTTGCCGGTGCGCGCAACTTCCTCGGCAGGCTGGCAGGCCTGGAACAAATCGCCGCCCTCAAAGTCTTTGAGCACCACGCGGTCGGCCGTGGTAAGCGCCTCGATAAAGGCCTCGTACTCCTCCTTGTTGAGCGGAGCGTTGAGATAGTCGCCGCTCCCCTGCTCCTCGTAGCGCGACTGCGAGAACAGCACGTCCATATCGAGCGTGGAGGCATCGACGATCGGCGCCGCGGCATCGAAGAATGCCAGGGCATCGCCACCGACGAGCTTCATAACCTCTTCGCTCAGCGCCGGTGAACACAGCGGGCCCGCGGCAATGACCACGTGACCCTCGGGAATCTGCGTGACCTCGCCGTGCACGACCTCGATATTGGGACGAGCGGCAACCTCGGCCTCGACAAGCTCGGAAAACTTGACGCGGTCGACCGCCAGGGCACCGCCGGCGGGAACAGCCGCGCGATGGGCGCAATCGAGCAGGACTGAACCCATGCGCTCAAGCTCGGCCTTCAGCAAACCAGCCGCGGAATCCGGACGGGTCGACTTAAACGAATTGGAGCAGACGAGCTCTGCCAGGTGATCGGTATGATGGGCCGGGGAGCTCACCTGGGGGCGCATCTCGCACAGCTTTACGGCAAACCCGCGGTCTGCCAGCTGAATCGCGCATTCCGAACCCGCCAGACCGCCACCGATAACCGTCACCTGATCGAACTGCATCTGCAAACACCTTTCTAATTGACACGTTTTCCATTGTGACCGAAGGGCGTCTGGGCGTGAAGGGCAAACTTGGAGGGCGCATACCTTCCATCCATCATGCGCTCGATAAGGCCCTCGAGCTCAAGCGAACCCAAGAGTTTGAGTACGCCGACAGCATCGAGCGAGACGAGCGCCGCGATGTCGTCGACCTTGAGCGGAGAGGCAATGAGCGCATGCATCACAGTTTGCTGCGTTGGATCCAGGTCGGCAATGCCGGGAGCATCGGGGCGCGAGTAGCGCAGGGTGCCGTAGATGCGTGAGATTGCCATCTCGATGGACTCCTCGTCGACAATGCAGCAGGCACCGTTCGCAATGAGGTAATTCGTGCCACGCGACTCGGGCGATAGGATCGACCCCGGCACGGCAAGAAGTTCGCGCCCCAAATCCATAGCAGCCTCGGCTGTAGAAAACGTCCCAGAAGGCATACCCGCCTCGGATACAAAGAGGGCTTGCGACAGGGCCGCGATTACGCGATTGCGGCGCGGAAAGGCGAACTTGCGCGGACCCATGCCCCACGGAGAGATCGACACGACCGCGCCACCCGTATCAAGCGTGCGCGTAATCAGCCCCGCGCTCGAACGCGGGTAGACCACGTCGGCGCCCGTCCCCAGCACCACAACGTGTTTGCCGCCGGCGTTGACCGCAGCCCAACCCGAGGCCTGGTCACAACCGACCGCACCGCCCGAAACTACCGTCACTCCCGCCTCAACCGCCACCTTCGCCGCAAGCTCTGCCACGGCAAGACCATACGGCGAGGCCTTTCGCGCACCGATGATGGAGAGCGCGGGCGTCGAAAGCGCCTCGGGGTTGCCGCGCACATAGAGCGTCTGAGGTACATCAGAAAGCTCCAAAACGGTCTCGGGATACAACGCATCACCTGGATGCAGCTCAAAGGTCCCCTCGGCCATCATTGGTCCCTCCTTCCCTGGTACATCGCCGCCTCGAGCACGTGGTCCTGCGTCACTTGTTCGCTCTCGGCGACATCTGCGATCGTGCGCGCAATGCGAACAAGGCGCACGATGCCACGCCCTGTGAGATGCGTGCGCTTCGACAGGCCGAGCACACACTTCTCCGCCGCATCATCGAGCTCAAAGGTCGAAACGACGCCGTCAATGGACCGAGTCTCGTCATCCTCGGCCTCGGCATCCGCATCGTCCATGCGGGATTCGCGCCAAGCGCGAAAGGCGCGACCGCGCACAACGTAGTCACGTAACTCGGCCGACGACATGCCCTCCGCACCCTCGATAATCACTTGAGGGTCGGGACGGGTCACATCGATCATCATGTCGATACGGTCGGCCAAAGGACCGCGCAGTTTAGACCGATAGCGCTCGACCATCGCCGCCGAGCAGCGACACGGCACCTCGCGATCGCCCAAAAAGCCGCAGGGGCAGGGATTGCTCGCAGCCAGCAGCTGAAAGCGCGACGGGAAGGTAAAAGCCCCGTCGACGCGTACGATCCTCACGTAGCCGCGCTCGATGGGCTGACGCAGCGTCTGCAGCACGCCAGTGGGAAACTCGGCAAGCTCGTCCAAAAAGAGCACGCCGCCATGAGCAAGGCTGATCTCACCCGGGTGCACCGGGCGCCCGCCGCCGATAAGGCCTGCGGTCGAAATACTGTGGTGGGGACTGCGGAAGGGGCGGTGCCCCGCCAACAAGCCATCAATGTTCTCACCCAAAACCGAATGGATGCACAGTGCCTCCTGCTGATCCTCAACGGAAAGCTCGGGCAGGATGCCGGTCATACGGCGTGCGAGCATCGTCTTGCCCGATCCCGGAGACCCGATCATGAGCAAGCCGAGTTCTCCTGCCGCCGCAAGCGCCATGCCGCGTTTAGCGACTTCCTGCCCCAGCACGTCTGCATAGTCGAGCTCGGGCTCAAAGGTCGCCTCGACACCCTCGGAATCCAAGTAGTGCCGTGCGGCATCGCCCATGCCGTGAGCAAGCTGAGACAGATGGTCGATAAAGCCGCAATCTACGCCCGCGAGTGGCACATGCTGGTCGGACCTGCCGGCGATAAAAGACAGCCCCATGTCGCGAGCCAATAGCTGAAACGCCACCTCGCCCTTGACGGGAAGCACCGTACCGTCCAGACCAAGCTCACCTGCGATAAGGCAGCGAGCGAGGTTGTCGCGGGGAATCTGACCATCGGCCGCTAGAACCGCGATGGCGATGGGCAGATCAAAGCCGCTACCGGTCTTGCGAATATCGCCGGGCGCCAGGTTGACCGTAATGCCCGAGCGCGGGATCTCGAACCCGGCGGAGCGCATCGCGCAGCGAATACGACCGCGCGACTCCATCACCTCCATACTCGGTATGCCGAGCATCTGGATGCCCGGAACGCCGCCGGCAAGCGAGACCTCGACCGTGACGGGAATCGCCTCGACGCCGCGGATGCAGGCCGCGTGAACGGCAAACGTCTCGAACGCCATCACGACACCTGCCAATCGAACGCGTTGTACTGGTGCTCGATCTCGGCGATATGCCCGCCGCGAATGGTGACACCCACGGCATCGAAGCGAATCGCCTTGAGCGGATAACGCTCCATAAGATAGCAGCTTGCGATGCGGCGGTAGCGGCGTTGCTTTTGGGCGTCCACGGCCTCCTCGGGAAAGACCCGCGTGCTGCAATCCAGCGAAACGCGTCTGGTCTTGACCTCGGCCATCACCACGACATCGTCGAGCTCATCGAGCAGCACCAGATCAGCCTCGCCCTCGGTGCAACGATAACCCTGCTCCAGCAAGGTGTAGCCGCGCTCGTTAAAGTAGTCGATGGTGATCAGCTCGCCCAGCATACCCAGCTCGCGGGGACTGAGTCCCTTGATAAACTTGGGCGTCATCGCCCCGCAGTCGAGCTCGCCGTTTTCCCAACGCTCCTTGAGCTGCTGCGTCTTGCTCTTTTTGCTTGCGGCACTCATGGGGTCTCCTTTCCCGCACACTGCATTGCCCCGATGATGAGGGCACCTTTCATGCGGGTAAGTACCGGAAGCAAACCAAAAGCTGACCAAATGCCGTCAAAAAACGGGCCGTACGCAGCAATGGTGTTGCATACGGCCCGCTACCAGCAGGTTTATAAAACCACAGAGGTCCCTGTCTCCACAATTGAACTAGAAAAGACGCTCAGTCTGCAGAAAGTTTCCGCAAAAGCTCACGCGGTGCAGCGGACAAAGTCCATGTTTGCGAATCGCCTCGATGTGCTCGGGGCTTGCGTAGCCCTTCGACTCGGCCAAATGATACTCGGGGTACTCGGCGTCGTACTCGACCATCATCTCGTCACGCGTGACCTTGGCCATGATGGACGCCGCGGCGATACAGGCGATTTTGGCATCGCCCTTCACCACGTCGCGCTCGTTGGGAACGGCGCCCAAGGGGTTACCGTCCATAAGCACGCAATCGGGCTCGAGCCCCGTATCGGCCACGGCGCCCGCGACGGCAGCGCGGATGGCGCGGGCCATGCCCATATCATCGATATCCGCAGGCGCGATATGGCAAAAACCAATCGCCGTCGCGACCTCGGCAATCTTCACCGAGAGCAGCTCGCGGCGCGCCGGCGTGAGCTTTTTGGAATCATTGATGCCCCAGACGCGCGGCTCCATGGGAAGACACACGGCGCACACCGTCAAAGGACCGGCCACCGAGCCGCGACCCACCTCGTCGACACCCACGACCACGCCATCCCCACCGAGCTCGTACATCAGCTCGTACATGCCGTTGACGCGCTCGCGCTCGGCAAGTTCCTTGTTATGGCGCTTAAGAGCACGCTCGCAAGCCTTGATCACTTGCTGGCGCGGATCCTCACGATAATGCTCCACGAGGGCGGGAATCTCCTCAAACGTGGCGCTCGCCAGCTCGCCGGCAACCTGCGATGCCGAAACCGAGCTCGTCATGTTGGCCATATCGGGGCCTCCTTGCATGCAAATCAGATAAAAAGAAGGGCCACCCGAAGGTGACCCTTTTGTCCAAACGAGTGGACAGACGCTGCGATCTTCTTAGCGCTTCTCGGGGATGCGAGCAGCCTTGCCCACCTTGTCGCGGAGGTAGTACAGCTTGGCGCGACGGACGCGACCATGACGGACGACCTCGAGCTTGGCGATCTTGGGGCTGTGAAGCGGGAAGGTACGCTCAACACCGACACCGAAGGAAATCTTGCGGACGGTGAAGGTCTCACGGGCACCGGCGCCGGCCATGCGGATGACGTCACCCTGGAAAACCTGGATGCGCTCGCGGTCGCCTTCCTTAATGCGGTAGTGAACCTTGACGTTGTCGGCAACGCGGACCTGCGGGATGTCCTCGCGGATCTGCTGACGCTCGATTGCGCGGATGTAATCCATGTGCAATTCCTTACTCTTCTAGAGGTGCCGTACCACCTTGGCCGGCACGTAGTTGAACAAACGCATTCGAGTATACACGCGCAGGTTTGCGCTGCAAGAACTATTTTTTACGCAGACAAAAAGACAAAACCCGCACATGATAACCGCCCGCCTCACGAATGAGACGGGCGGCATGAAGGGGGGGGGCTACGTTACGCGCGGAAACGCAAGACCTTAGGCGTTACGCTTGGCCTCGAGCTTGGCCTGGGCCGCAGCAAGACGCGCGAGCGGCACGCGGTAGGGCGAACAGGATACGTAATCCACGTCGGCCACGTTGAACAGGCCCTTGATGGACTTGGGGTCGCCGCCGTGCTCGCCGCATACGCCAAAGTGCATACCGGGATTGGTGGCACGGCCCTTCTCGACTGCCATGCGCACCAGCTCGAGCACCGCCGTGTCGATGGTCTCGAAGGGGTTCTCCTTCAAGATCTTCTTGTGCAGGTACAGCGGGATGAACTTGGCCTCGGCATCGTCGCGGGAGAAGCCGAAGGTCGTCTGCGTGAGGTCGTTGGTGCCAAAGCAGAAGAAATCGGCGTGCTGGGCGATCTCGTCGGCGACCATGCAGGCGCGCGGCAGCTCGAGCATCGTACCCACAGGAATGTTGAGCTCGACGCCCTCCTCGGCGGAAACCTCGGCGATCACGCGCTCGATGACCTCGCGGGTCTGGACATGCTCGGCCGTGATGGAAACGAGCGGAACCATGATCTCGGGGCGCGGGTCGACGCCTTCCTTGATAAGGCGAGCGGCAGCCGTTGCCACGGCACGGACCTGCATGAGCGGCAGGTCACCGAAGACGACTGACAGACGCACACCGCGCAGGCCGAGCATGGGGTTGGACTCGACCATGCCGTCGATGCGACGCAGGCGGGCACGCAGGGCGGCGAGCTCCTCCTCGGGAGCGCCAGCAGCCTCCTTCTTGGTGATGGCGACCTCGAGCTCGCGGGGATCGTCCAGGAACTCGTGAAGCGGCGGATCGATCAGGCGAACGACCACGTCGCGGCCGGTCATGGTCTTAAACATGGCCAGGAAGTCCTCGGTCTGGACCTTGAGCAGATCGGCCAAGGCCTGCTGCTTCACGGCCTCGTCATCGGACAGGATGAAGCTCTGGATGATGTTCTTGCGATCGCCCAGGAACATATGCTCGGTGCGGCACAGGCCGATGGCCTCGGCGCCAAACTCGAGCGCGAGCTCGGCGTCCTCGGGGTTGTCGGCGTTGACGCGCACGTGGTTGGCGTGGCCGCAGGTCTCATCCAGACGAATCTCATCGGCCCAGGACAGGATAGTGTCCAGGTCACCAGTAAGCTCGGCGGAGACCAAGTCAACGGCGCCGTCGACAACGATGCCCTGGGTACCGTCGATGGAGATGATGTCGCCCTCGTGCAGTACGCGATCGCTACCCTCGATACGCACGACCTTCTCGGCCGCGTCGATATGGAAGCGCTCGACACCGCAGACGCAGGGCGTACCCATGCCGCGGGCGATAACGGCGGCATGGCTCGTCTTGCCACCGTGGCTCGTCAGGATGCCCTCGGCGGCAACCATGCCCTTCAGGTCGTCAGGGTTGGTCTCCCAACGGACCAGGATGACCTTGTGGCCCTCGGCGGAACGCGCGACGGCGTCGTCGCTCGAGAACACGACCTCGCCCACGGCGGCACCGGGGCTGGCGTTAAGACCGGTCGCGAGCGCCTCGTACTTCTTGGAGGAGTCGAACTGCGGGTGCAGGAGCTGATCGAGCTGCGCAGGATCGATGCGGCCCACGGCCTCCTCGCGGGTGATGAGGCCCTCCTCGACCATCTCGATGGCGATGCGCAGGGCGGCGGTGGCGGTTCGCTTGCCCACGCGGGTCTGGAGCATCCAGAGCTTGCCCTGCTCGATGGTGAACTCGATGTCGCACATGTCGCGATAGTGATCCTCGAGCGTCAGGAACACGCGCTCGAGCTCCTCGCCTGCGGACTCAAGCCCCGGAGTGGTCTTGAGATCGGCGATGGGCTCGGTGTTGCGAATGCCGGCGACGACGTCCTCGCCCTGGGCGTTGACCAGAAAGTCGCCGTAGAACTCCTTGGTGCCGTCGGCCGGGTTGCGGGTGAAGGCGACGCCGGTCGCAGAGGTCTCGCCCTTGTTGCCAAAAGCCATGGCCTGGACGTTGACGGCGGTGCCGAGCTCGTCGGAGATGCCGTGCTGCTTGCGGTAAATGCAGGCGCGCTCGTTCATCCAGCTGCCAAAGACGGCCTGGATGGCAAGGCGAAGCTGGAGCTCCGGATCGTGCGGAAAGACGGGCTTACCATCGGCGACCTCGAGCTCGGGGTACAGGGCGGCCTCGACGTTGGCGGAGAAGATGCCCTTGAAGGTCTCGACGAGCTCCTGCAGGTCCTCGGCCGAAAGCTCGGAATCGACGCGGACGCCGGCAACCAGGCGGGCCTGGGTCAGGGCGTTCTCGAACAGGTCGGCGTCGACGCCCATGACGACGTTGGAGAACATCTGGATAAAGCGGCGATAGCTGTCCCAAGCAAAGCGCGGGTTCTGCGTCTGGGCGATGAGGCCCAGGACGGAATCGTCGTTGAGGCCCAGATTGAGGACCGTGTCCATCATGCCGGGCATGGAGAACGGAGCGCCAGAGCGCACCGAGACGAGCAGCGGATCGTTGGCATCTCCGAGCTTCTTGCCGCAGCGGGCTTCGAGGTCGGCCTCGGCGGCAACGATCTCGTCAAGCGCGCCGGCAGGCCAAACATTGCCGGCACCGGAGTACTCAACGCAGGTCTGGCAGGTAATGGTAAAGCCACCGGGGACCGGCAGGCCGATACGGCTCATCTCGGCAAGGTTAGCGCCCTTGCCGCCAAGCACAAAGTTCATAGACTTGTCGCCCTCGGTGACACAAGTGCCCTGGGCGTCGGTTCCAAAACGGTAAACCCTCTTGCAATCGCTCACGATACTTCCCCTTCTATGTGTTCGCACACACGACCGTGGTAACGAATCGACCCGCCGGATGCGGACCGTGAGGGAACTATACGGCGGGTTTTGGGCGGGCTTGAGCAGAGGCTGCGCGGTTTGGTAAACGTGCTAAAACTGGCGGTAAACGGTAGGTAAAGGTGGTTACCTTATGAAGATACCAGTACAACGTAGTCGCAGGTCAAAAGCGGTATAAACTGCTAAAGCGCTTTAGCAAAAAGCTGTAATTATTGGAATGGAATCTCTTAAACTACGCAATAGCCAAGAAAGACAAAATCTATCAGAAGTATTTGTCCCAGGGATTTTGGTCAGAGTAGCTAATTTGGGACGGGGCTATTTTAGCCACCCCGGCAGATAGCGCGAATGCTTTGGCGGAGTAACGGCCGGGGTAGCTAAAAAAGCCCCATTACAGTTTGAGTCGTCCGAAAGGGCGGCTCCTTACTAGTTCTGGTAATACGATTGAGCCGTACCGATGGTCGCTGGCCGACCGCGACCGCGACGCGGCCTCCACCCGAGACCCCCATCTCGACACATAGCCCGTCATCCGACGAAAGCGCGCAGGTCGTCCTGTATAGGCGCATGGTGTCCCCCTCCGCCGCAAGAGGGAAACGAAAAAGCCCCTCTTTGCCACTACGGACAAAAGGGGCCTCCCAGGGGAAACGTGTTACAAAGCCTTCTTTGCAGGACGATGAAGATCAGAAACCCAACGTCGTACGCGTAGGGACTTACCCAACACCCACGCCATTTCGATCTTCTGGGCCTTCAACGCCACGTCCCGATAAGCATCCGGGCATCGGAATGACCTCGTCGCAAGCCGCAAGCATCTCTTCGTCATGAGTGACAACAATTACAATATGGTCTCTCTTAACCTCATGAAGCAATTTAATTAGCGCGCTCCGGCTCTTCGCATCAAGCGCTGAAGTTGACTCAAGAAACAACATGACGTCCGGCGATTTCAACATCTGCCGCACAATTGCGATGTTCTGCTTCTCCCCGCCGGACACCCCTCCTTTCTTGCTGCCAAGCATCGCTGCCGCCCCGTTCTCCGCAGCGGCAATCATTTTGTCTAACCCCAATATGGCAAGCATCCGATTCAGTTTGTCGGCCTCGAAATCATCAGAAAGCAGCGTAAGATTATCGAGGATCGTCCCCCCAACAATAGGGGGCTCTTGCTCCGTAATGCCAACTCGGCACCGCCGCAATGCGTATCGGTCGATGCGACGCTGTGATACCCCGTTGTAGAGGACGGCCCCTTCCGTGTTATCTGGATATAGACCCAATATCACTGACAGCAGCGAGCTCTTCCCCGAGCCATTTCTTCTTGCTTACTGTTTTTCTTATATTGTAACGATTTTCGATAAGAGGAAAGATTACTCCATGACGCGCAAGCCCGAACTCTAAGCGTTTCCCATCAGCATTGCCCATTTTTCGGATCGAAATCCAAATCCAGCTTCCTATCGCATGCTGAAATCAAATCCTGATCATGGCTTACAACAAGAATTAGCTGATCGAAGGGATTTCGATGAATATACTCCGTGAACTCCCGACGGCTTTCTTCATCTAAATCGTTCGTTGGTTCATCGAACACAAGCACTTCCGGCTGCCTGCGAAGTGCTGCGAATATCCTTAGCTTTCGATACTCTCCACCAGAAAGGTCTCTACAATTCTTGCCTTTTAACGATTCGACGGTTCGATAGAAACTCGGCACAAGCTCTCGGAGGTTTTCGCTCGATCCCCGAATCGACGTCCTCTCAAGGTAATTCTCCACCGTTTCGTTCGGAATAAAGAGCTTTTGCGGGCACACCGCAAACAGGTCCCGTCGGATCGTCTCCATATCGAGCTCTTCATATGGCACCGACCCCAAAGCCCGATGTCCCCCAGCAGAATATAGTCCAAGGAGCACCTTCAGAAACGTGCTTTTTCCGCATCCGTTCGGCCCGGTAATGGCATAGGTTTTTCCTTCCTCCACCTCCACGGAGAGGTCGCGGTATAAGTAGGGCTTTCCCGCGTATCGGTACGCGATGTTGGACAACGATATGCTCTCCACGTGCCCAACCGTGAGGGTGCCGCGGTCCTCGGCGTCCTCCGTCAGAGCCCCCAATCGGTCGAACGAGGCCCTTGCGTCCTGATACGATTTGAAATAATTCAAAAAATACTTGAAGCATCCGAACGCCATCGAGTAATACGAGTTCACCATTGTGAACTCGCCTAAGCTCATTCTTCCGCTCAATATTTCCATCCCGGAGATCACGAGCAGTGCCCCCCGAAACACAGACGAGATCAGGCCGTCGCTTGATGTGGCCAGATTCGAGACCCTACTTGCTTTCATGTAAATCGGGTAGTACCCCTCGAATACCCCTTTGAGCGTCCGAGCGCTCTGGTTATATGCGCCATCGCACTTAATGTCAAACAACTGCGACAGCTCGCCGCTCACGGACGCGAAAAGCTTACTCAAACCCTCCTTGTTCGCAAGCGAACTGTTGTACAACGGCTTTTTCAACGCCCTGAATAAAATGAAGTACGCAACAAGCGAACATGCACTTAACACCAGGAACACCGGATTAATCGAAAACAGGATGATGCATATCAACACAACCAGAACGATGTTAAGCCCGATCGTCAGGAAGTTGTTCACGACAAACGATGACACCGCATTCGAATCCGCATACACCCTCTGCGTTGTATAGGATGGATCCGCCTGCTCCCCCTTTTCCAGGGGCCCCCGTTCAAACGACTCACACGTGGTCCCCATCAGTCTCGTCGTCATCTCCAAGATGACGCGCGATACGTTCACACCCATCGCATACGACATGAAGGAGGCCGATATCCCTATGCCCGCAACAAAGGCCGCAAACCACACGACGCGAGATGGATCCCTATTCGTCACGAGAAAGTCTACAAACCCACCGTTTAAGGCGGGCATGACGCACGAGAGAGCAAAATTCACCAGCATGAGAATCACGAAAAGCCGTGACCCTTTACACCGAAACAACTCGTGAACCGTCTTCTTAAACATGCCAGCTCCCATCAAGCGGCCTTTTATCCAAAACTGAATTTGCTCGCCGCTTAATCGCTCCCATATATCCCTTGTTGTTAATCCTTGCTCAAGACATTATCTCGGGTTGCGGTGCCCAGGATTCCATTTCACCTTTATATACATACGAATAAGCCCCCTATTTGCATAGGCAAGCGCGGCGATTATAACAGCAGCCACCATCAGACCGAGAATAGCCCTTTTGTCCGGAAAAAGGGACGAGAGAAAAAGGCATATTGCGGAGAAAACTATAGACGCCCCCACCACTCGGTTTGCGCCTAGAGACTCGGCCGTCCGCTTTGCCTCCTCTAAACGCTCTCCCGATAGCAATGACATTCCGGCAAGCAATCCCGTGAGCTTGCCTCGATATATCATTATTCCGAACAACAGCAGCAGGCATGACCCCACCATTGAAACCACAACGTCCGACATCGCCATCACTCCAGTCCACTCCTTCAATACCAGCCCTATCGACAAACATCAAAACTTTTTTTAACCTAATATTGTATATCGATATAAATATATTCTTTTATATATCGTTTCGATTTGTGATATTTTATCGAACGAGTTGCTATTCGAGGAAGATAGGCCACAACCAAAGGAGATCAATGGAATCCGTGAATGTTTGGAGCGCGCAAATCTCATCATTGCCTGGAGTCATCCCTATCCCCCTCGACCCAAGCTACCTTCGCAGTGAACCAAATAACCGCCTGAGCGTCCTAAGCTCAGATGGGAAACAAATCTATACGATCCTCAACAGGGTCGCTAAAGAGATTCTTGACTTATGCGACGGCACCTGCGATTTGCCCAAAATTCTCCGTCTGTTCCAAGAAAAATACCCAGATCAACCGCGCGAGACGCTAGCGCATGACCTGGCCCAAACCCTGCATAGCCTGACCGTAAACTGTCTTATCGTTTGGAAGAAAGAAGGGAGATATATGAACGACCCTTTCGGCTCCGATTACCTAACATCGGTGAATCCCGACGAGCTGCTTATTCTCGCGGACGCGAGCAGGTTTGCTGAAATCGAAGAGGCGGCTGCAAAATCCCTCTCTGCAAAACAGTCCAAAAATGGCAATAGGATCTATTTCTCTGAGTTCGACGTTGAGCCCGAATTGGAGAACTTTCTGGTTCTTCGCCAAAGGCTCTTTTCCTTTACCCATGATTATTTTCTACTCACGAGCCAGTCCGGAGAAATTAATGGATTGATAATATGCGAGCCGGCCACTAATCCCGCCGGCCGCAGCGTCATCATCAAATTTATCTCATGCAGCTCCACGCTGCTTGCCGGTGTGCTCGACCGCCTTGCGGAATACTACGGATCTTCCGCTCCCAAAGCCTACCGCGCGCTCAGAATTGACGCGCCTGATTCCACCCCAATCGCCGAACAACTTGACCATTCCGACCAGCGCCTTGGCTTTTCCTTAGTCGGCACCCTGCCCAATGAGCTCGACTCGGGCGACGTCAAGCTGTTTGTTCGCCCGCTCGATAAGAAGCAATAATGAGCATGCCGGCAATAATCGGAGCGCCCCACAGCGTTGCGCTCGACATTACAAACAAATGCAACCTTCGTTGTCTACACTGCTTCAACAACAGTGGAGAAAACGATGTCGTCGCGAACGAATTATCCGACAACGAAGTCCTCGAACTCGTCGACTCGATTTGTCAAATGCACCCCTTTAGCTTCTGCTTCTGCGGAGGCGAGACCCTCCTGCGAAAGGATCTTGTCATCGAGTCCTTGCGGCGGCTCAGCGCATCTGGCGTCAAATGCAACCTCGTGTCAAACGGTCTGCTCGCAAACTCAAATACTTTGCATGAGCTCGAACGCGCCGGTTTAAACGGCATACAGTTTAGCCTCGATGGCCTACGCGATTCTCACGAACATATGCGAGGACTCTCGGGATTATACGACCGGGTGCTCGACGCCATCGATATCACGCTGAACGAAACCTCACTGCACCTTTCAATTGCCTTTTGTCCGACATCGTTCAATGTCGACGATTTCAAACCAGTTTGCACGATGCTTCGAGACAAGCTGAAATCGTCGGGTAGAACTGACCGAATTGACCTTAGAGTTCAGCCGCTCATGCTCCTCGGTAGAGCCCGAAGAAACCGCACGATTCGCCCTTCGAATAATCAATACCGTCGGCTAGTCAACACGATCAATGACCTTCGATACGATCCGGACTATCGAGGCTATTTCATGCTTGAGTGGGGCGACCCCATCGACCACTTGGTCAGATTCCCTCAACTGCAAATGCAATTTGACCAAGTGGCCATCCACGCCAATGGCGATATCGTCGCATCCCCCTATATACCTCTCATCATCGGAAACGTTCGCAAACACAGCCTTCAGGAATACTACGATGCCGGAATGGCAACCGTTTGGGATAAGCCCGTTGTTACCGCGTTGGCCAATCGTATGCACTCGATTGACGAGATGGAAGAGATCTCATCGTTGATTGCAGACATCAATATGGACGGCGACCTCTATATCGACCTGATCGACGATGATCTAGGCGACCTGAGCGTCCTGTCACAATTCTAAGGAGATGTTCCCATGTATGAGACCCCAGAAGTAGAGAAGATGGATTCCAAAACCGGCCCCGTTCCCGTTGTGGTCAACTTTGCAGCCGTCGTGGATAACGTAGTCGCAGCCGTCTATGATGCCGTCGTTGCGGCCTACGCATTCTGGTACTCGGCAGACAACGACGGCACCGGGACGAGTGCAGCACAGAACTAGTCGCCGGCTCATCGAGCAATCGCCTCGCCTATCACTGCATGCGATTGACTGCGCAGCCCCAGCCAACGCCCAAAGCGCCTTGAAGAGCTGCTTGTAACATTCGTTCATTCAACAGCGAGATCTCTTCACCATTCTCGGCCGGCCCGACAGATCGACACATCAGTCGGGCCGGCCAGACTTATACAACGCGGCGACTCCGCTCACGCCACCCCCCCCCGAAACTCACGCTGTCATCACACGGGCAATCAACAGTGAATCCTGTTATGCGACATGGGCAAACGGCCACGTGCGCGATTAAAACGAATTCACTTAACAGACTTCAAGAATGCTTTAGCACCGCAGGATGGCCATACGCGGAGCGCGGCACGCATAAGCCAAAAGCGGCATTAAAAGCCATCCCCTTCCCTGCTGAATGCGCGTCCTAGCCCATCAACCGGTCGGACCATCGCGAAGATGATCCGTGCTTCCATACTGCAATGCGATATCAAGCATCACGAATTGTCCCCGCCCAACGGGGTTCTCCCCTCCGCAGGCGTTTCGGAACCCGCCCCCATCCCAAATTCCCACGCAGCGGCCGCGTTCACCGCCGCCGCGGGGGCCCTAGCTCCCCCGCGGCGCGGGCACGGGCGGCGAGGTCGGATGTGAAAGCCGGACCGCAGAGGTATCGAGCGCACGCGGCCAGGGCCTCGAGGGCGCCTGGCGGGTAGGGAGATCCGAGCATGAGGCAGGACAACGCGCAGGCCCGCAAAAGGTTCACGAGCTCCCCCGCGACGCGGCAGACCCTCGGCTGCCCCTCGTAAAGGATGCAGAAGACACGGTCGAGGTCCGACGGTTCGACCAGGCTGTACCGGCAGTCCGCGTACAGTGCGCAGCCCCTCCCGCGCGGGTCGCCGTCCGAGTCCTCATCCGGCTCATGATGGCGCACCTCGACCCAAAGGCCCTCCAACACATCGTCGAACCCGAAATCGAGCTCCGCCTGGACGCTCTCGCCGAACGCATCGCCCAGGGCGAGCTCCGGCACCTTCGTCACACGGCCGTCCAGCCACTCAATCTCTGTCATCGCGCGCATGGTCCAAGCCCCTTCCGACACGGGATTGTCAGCTCAACCCGACCCTTACCCATACGGACGAACATAACTCGCCAGGGGAAGCCCCTGAAGGCCGTGCGCCACAACATGAGGCCGAATCCGCCCCCGGCTGGACAGGCCAACAACGAAGGAGCACACGGAACCGGCGCGGCGTTACAACCGTCCCGGCAAGCGTGTCACTTGGCCAAGTCATGATGCCGACAAACCCGGAAATGCTCCAACGGAGCGCCGAACGAGCGTAACAATATAAAGCCGTGCAACACGCGTTGGACGACCAGAACAACCCAAACAAAGGCCTGCCGGTCCCACCTTCAAGCCCAATAGCAAAATGTGCATCAGCGGATTTGCAGCGATACAAGTCTCAACCATCACACCGCAGCGCGCCTAGTCCCACTCATCCTACTGCAAATGTCCCAGAACGAGAAAACGACCAGCTTAACATGCCACGCTTTATATCCGCACGCGCGTAATTCAACTCATAAGGACCGGCTATCCCTTACCTGTGACACAATCTCAAACGCACAGAACAGAATCATCAGTCCAATCATCGCATATGAGGCAGCCGAACCTTCAAGCACTATTCCACAAAGAACAATCTCCGCGCCGCCAATAAGAACTGTTATCAGGCGCTCTGCCTTTTTGCTCTCGCCGCTCGCATAAAAAGGCGGCAAAGC